>VGSF01000047.1 GCA_016875165.1 Deltaproteobacteria bacterium | reverse complement strand
GCATGGCTTGTGCGAAGATTGTACGACCTCGATTCATTGGCCACCTCCTTTTTTAGGGGAGTATAGCCTTTTTCAAAATTCAAATCGTTCCCGTACAAAATATTGCAATTATCCAATGAAGTCATAGCGTTTTATGTTATGTTAAAATTTTTATTTGGACAGTAGTGAGCTTTTATATTTCCTAAAAAAACTTAAAAAGGAGGGAAGACATGAAAAAACAGTTTAGATTCTTTTGGGCCATGGGCCTGATGTCAGCTCTTTTTCTTTTGGCTTCAGGCAGCTCCTCCCTGGCAACTGCTGACACCATCAAGGTCGGGGTAATGTACAGCACCACGGGAGTGGGTGCGGCAGTGGGAAAGATTCAGATCGACGGGGCTAAGTTAGCCATCAAACAGGTCAACGAAAAGGGGGGTCTGACCTTAAGAGGCAAGAAGGTCAAGATTGAACCCGTGATCCGGGATGACGAAACCAAACCGGATGTGGGCGTTCGCAGACTCCGGGAATTCCTGAACGACAACATAACAGTCATTGTGGGCGGAACCTTCGCTCACGTCAGCACAGCCATCAATGAGCAAATCAAAGGCGGTCAAGCCTATTTTATGGCTACCAATGGCGTTGCCGAAAAGGTCTTCAGTAAGGCGGAAAAGGCTCCTTATTACATTTCTACCCTGGGCGCAGTGGATGGCATTGGAAGAATGTGTGCCGATTATGTTTCCAAAACATACAAACCAAAGAGCGTGACCCTCTTCCTTCCCGATTACGCCTATGGCCGGGGAGCGGCGGAAGGAGCCAATAAAGTATTCAAGAGCAGATACCCTCACATCAAAGTGAGTGAGGTCTGGTCCCCTGTAGGAGCTCCTGATTTCACCTCCTATATAATCAAGATCAAAGAAGCCAAACCAGACGCGGTGATGATGGGCCACTGGGGCGCAGACATCATCAACGCCCTTAAGCAGGTCCATGAGCTGGGCCTGAAGAAAGACACAAAAGTTTTCTTCAACTCCATCATCACGACTCTGGCCTTAGGGGTTCCTCCGGAAGCGCTCGAGGGTGTAACCATGGGTATGTGGTGGTTTCACGACTTGACTGGACTCAAAGATACGGAAACAGTTAAGGCGGTCGACGAGCTGACCAAAGCATGGAGATTAGAATATGGTGAACCGCCCGATCCCTTCGCGGTTTTTGCTTACCTGGGCATGCTGGAAACCCTGCGCGGGATCGAACTGGCCAATTCTGTGGAGCCGGATAAAGTTTATAAGGCTCTAATGGGCAAACCGGATTTTATGAGCGTCAAAGGCCCGGCTAAATGGCGGGTAGATGGCCGGCCGGATTATAAATACGCCAAATTTATCGTTGACGGCAAGGGCCCCAAGGACAAAAGAGACAAATGGGATATTGCCAAAGTAGCCGATATCTATACTGGCGAAGAGCTGTGCCTGCCCTTGAAAGAAATGGGGTGGTAATAACAATGCGGAATGAAAGTTCGGAGGTCGGAGTGATGGGTTAGGAATCATAAGCGCCGTGAGTAAGGAGTTGAAAAAATCTTCGCTCCGAACTCCGAACTCTTAATAATGAGGACAGCATGTCTGAAATCTTAAAAGCAGAAGGCCTTAGCAAAAATTTCGGCGGCCTCATTGCCGTAAACCAAGTGGATTTTCAGGTTCAGCCGGGGGAGACGGTGGGTATCATCGGCCCCAACGGGTCTGGAAAGACGACCTTCTTTAACCTTCTTACCGGATTTTTTCCCCCTACAGCGGGGCGGATCATATTCTTCGGGAAGGATATTTCCCGCCTGACAGCCAGCCGGAGGGTGCTGCAGGGAATGGTCAGGACCTTCCAGCTGGTTTCGGTCTTCAATTCCATGACCGTCTGGGAAAACCTGGTCCTTTCCAGCATTCGCTTCCAAAAAAACCATACCTCCTTTAGCAAATTTCTATTATCGCCGGCTAACAACGAAGGCATCAGAATGAATTGCTTCCAGGCGATGAGAACGGTAGGCCTGGAAAGCAAAGCCACGACCCAGACCGCCGAGCTTTCCTATGGGTCCAAGAGGCTGTTAGAGATTGCCATTGCCCTTTCCCTGAATCCCCGGCTTCTCTTGCTGGATGAACCCCTGTCGGGGCTGAGTGATCTGGAAATCAACGACGTTCTTAGCCTTCTTAACCGGATCAAGAAGAACCTGACCCTGGTCATCATCGAGCATAAACTATCCAAGATCGTAGATTTAGTGGACCGCCTGGGTGTCATGAATGAGGGAAAATTCATCTGTGAGGGAAAACCCGACCTGGTGCTTAGCGATAAAGCCGTCAGAGAATGTTACTGGGGAAAAGCAGGAGCAGAAAGGTAAGGATATGTTCGCAGTTAAACATTTAGATGTAGCCTATGGCCATGCCCTGGTGCTGCACGACGTTTCCTTCAATGTCCGGAAGGGACAGATGGCCTTCTTTATCGGGCGCAACGGGGCGGGGAAGACCACTCTCCTAAAAACCATCATGGGTTTGATGAAGCCCCGGAAAGGCTCCATCACTTACCAGGGAAAGGAAGTCTCGGGGGTTCCTCCGGAGGAGCTTTATGCGCAAGGGTTGAGGTACGTCGCCCAGGAAAAGAAAGTCTTCGGAAACCTCACGGTTAAGGAGAATATCGAGATCGCCGCCTATGCCAGCGGGGAGCCACTGGACCGGGCCCTGGAGAAGATGACCGCCATCTACCCCAAGCTTACAAACTTCATGAAACTGAAGGCCGGCCAGTTAAGCGGGGGGCAGAGACAGATCTTGCTGGTGGGGCGAGCCCTGGTGGGAGCCCCCAAACTCCTCTTGATCGACGAACCGACTCAAGGGTTGGCCGCCGTGGTTATTGAAGATATAGCAACGATCCTGAAAAACCTGAAGGATCAAGTTTCAGCCGTCATTGTCGAGCAAAACCTGGCCATAGTTAAAGAGCTGGCAGACTGCGTATTCATTTTAAAAGAAGGAAAAATCGCCAGGGAAATTGTCGAAAAAACAGAGATCGCGGACACGAAGGGGTTAGAAGAGTATCTCTAAGGATTGAGATCATTTTGAGGCGTGAATGTTCAAGAAGGAGGAAACATTGAAACCAGGGACCGATCCAGGCCCATTAATTACGGCTGAGGAATTTAGCCATCCAAAATCCAGGCTGGCAGGATATGATTTTCTAATCATTGCGGGGGCTTTCCTGTTGCTGGCTACCATCTTCTCCACTCACCGGGTGACGGATTTCATGATCTTTTGCATCTTTGCCATGTCCTTCGACCTGATTTATGGATACATGGGGCGTCTTTCGTTCGGCCATCTGCTCTTTCTGGGGACGGGGGCCTATTCTTCCGGACTTTTCATCAAGTATTTCCACGGGAATCCCCTTCTGGCCATGCTGGTGGGGATCGTGGCGGCCGCGTTACTGGGGATGTTGGTCGGCGCCATCGTGGTCCGGGCGACAGGGGCCTGTTTTGCCTTGATGAATTTGGCTTTCAATTCCATCGGCTTCTTCCTCGTTCTCTCCCCCCTTCGAGGAATCACCAACGGAGAAGACGGGTTTGGAATCCACGCCCTGAGTGTCGGGTTCTTCAATCCTGCCAGCAAGATTAGCATGTTTCTTTTCGTCCTCTTCTTTCTGCTATTGGTTTTTTACCTCCTCAAACGCCTGACTTCTTCCCCCTATGGAATAATGATCCGGTCGATCAAAGAAGACGAAATTAGGGTGAAGTTCCTGGGGTATAACACCTATTTTTATAAATGGCTCACTTTCGTGATCGCTGCCTCCCTGGCGGGCTTAGCCGGCACCCTAACGGCTTTGAATTACAAATATGTCAATCCCAACGTGATGGATGTGCACGGGAACGTAGGGGTGGTCTTCGCCTGCCTGATCGGCGGAGCGGGAAGATTATATGGATCGATCGTGGGGGGGGTGGTTTACATGCTGATCAGCAATTTTTTACCCATCTACATTCATCGCTGGGAGATGTTTCTGGGTATTTCGTTACTCATCATTGTATTTAAGTTCCGCAAGGGAATTTGGGGATACATTCAGGAAATGGAGGAAGTCCGGAAAAGACAAAAGGTGGTGCCCGAAATAGCAGGGAAGGGAGTGGCGCAAAGATGACTTTAACAATTTTATACGGATTTACCATTGGGGCCATTCTTTATTTTATCTCTATCGGCCTCTCGCTCACCTTTGGAACAATGCGCGTGATCAATTTTGCCCACACCCTGACCTACTGTATCGGGGTGTACATGCTCATTACCTTCATTTCCCTCTTCAAAGGTAATTTTTTCCCTTCCGCCATCCTGGCCATCCTCGCGGTCATTCCCATCAGTTATCTTATCGAAAGATTTATCATCCGCAGGCTCTACGGGGAATCCCTCGATTATACTTTCATCGCCACTTTTGCCATTACCCTAATCGGGGTGGATTCCATAAAATGGATATGGGGGGTAAACCCGCTGCCTTTGAGCGATCCCATCGGAACCCAATTAAATCTCTGGGATTTTACCTTTCCAGTGTACCGGGTGCTGATTGTAACTATTGCCATCGTCCTTTTTTTCGCCCTCGAATTATTTTTTAAGAAGACCATCGTGGGGAAAATCGTAGTGGCGGCCCTGGAGGACAAAGACGGAGTGAGGTGCCTGGGAGTGAAAGTGGAAAGGCATTTTTTGATTGTTTTTATCCTGGGAAGCGCCCTGGCGGGATTGGGAGGGGTGCTCTATGCTCCCATCAGCTCCGTCCACCCTTACATGGGGCTTGGGATCCTCCTGCTCTGCTTTGCCGTAGTTATCGTGGGAGGAATGGGAAACTTAAGGGGGACCTTTGTTTCGGCCTTTTCGCTGGGGATGGTCATGGCCATTACGGCCAGGTACTGGTCCCAGGGGGCTGAAGTCATGGTGTTCATCGTGATGGCCGTTGTCCTTATGTTCCGGCCGATTGATATATAAGACTTTCAAATTCGAAATCCGGTAACACATTAGCTCTTTGGAAAAAGGGGTGTTGTAAAGGCCAAGGGATTCCAGGGGCCGGGGGCCAGAACGGAATCCGCCTTAGGCGGAGAATCATAAGGCGCTTATTTCTCCGCATATGGGCGGGAAAGAACCCCCGCCTCCTCCGGAGGAAAAGATCTTCTGTCTTCGTGGCCAAGCGGAACCCCAACCCATGCTTCCGGCGCGTTCCGCTCTAACCCCCGGCCCTCAACAAAGGCTTTCATACCATTTTTTCAAATCGCTAAACTGTTACGAAATCCGAAATACAAATGACCGAAACAGAAAAGAGTGATGTAGGGGCGCACTACCGTGCGCCCGGTTTTGAATTTGGAATTTTGATGGCCTCGTAAAAAGTCGTCACTCCGGTGAAAACCGGAGTCCAGCAGTTTGATAACTCCCTTAAATAACTGGATTCCGGCTGGAGTTTATCCCGATGAAAATCGGGGCCGGAATGACGGGGAAAGGGGCTTTCGGACTTTTTACGAGATCATCAATTTTGGTCTTTTGGGTTTGTTGGGAATTTCTGTTTTCGAGATGCGGATTTACGCGGTGTTACCCTAAGAAAAGAATGACCGGCTTGATTCATATCTTAATCGAGCCAACCGGAAGAAAGGGGGGTCTTATGAAGGGTGTATGGGGAAAAGTGTTGAAAGTCGACCTGACCAACGGGACCTGCAAAGCGGAGGCTTTGCCGGATAAAGTTTACGAATATTTTCTGGGCGGCGCCGGAATGGCGGCGTACTACATGTGGAAGGAATGCCCCGCCGGCACCACGGCTTTCAACCCGGCCAACCGGCTCACCTTTGCCGGCGGCCCCATGACCGGCATGAAGCAGACGGGGGCGGCCAAATGGACCGCCGGAGCGATTTCCCCGGCCTTCAACCTGAATGCCGACTCGGCGGCCACGGCCAGCTTCGGCATTGAGATGAAGGAGACCGGCTACGATGCCATCGTCGTTCACGGCCGATCCGAAAAGCCGGTCTATTTAGTGGTCGAGGATGGGAAAGCCAAGCTCAAGAGCGCCCGGAAAATGTGGGGGAAGAACGCCTACGAGACCGAGGATATGATCAAAGATGCGGAAGGAGGGGACTTTGAAGTCGTAACGATCGGGCAGGCTGGAGAGCGGCTTGTCCGTTGTGCGAACATTCAAACCCGGAAGAAATCGTTCCTCGGCCGCTGCGGCCTGGGGGCGGTGATGGGGTCCAAGTCCTTCAAGGGGATTGCGGTTCGCGGCTCTCAGAATTGCTCGGTTCATGACCCGGCCGAGATCAACCGGCTCAACAAGGAAATCAACCGGAAGGTGGCGGAACTGGACGCCGCCCAACCTGAATTTCTGCAGTTTAAACGATTGGGAACAGCGGGAGCGACCCAGCTCTTCGCCCCCCAGGGAAATCTCCCCATCAAGAATTATTCGCTGCCCAATTTCCCGAGCGGGGAGAAAAATTTGCACGGGACAGAATATGTGAAGAAGCTGAATGCAAAGCCCTGGCCGTGCAAATACTGCGTCATGCAATGCCATAACCTTTGTGAGGTCAAGAAAGGACCTTATGCCTACAAAGGGAAGGGGCCGGAGTACGAGTCCTTTGCCATGATGGGTTTCAACACCATGGTGGATGACATTGAAGCCGTTGCCTATGCCTGTGAACTGGCCAACCAGTACTCCATGGACTGCATTTCCTTAGGGGTCATTATTGCCTTCGCGATGGAATGCTATGAAAAAGGAGTCATCAGCCAGAAAGACACCTACGGTCTCCCCCTGAAATGGGGCAACGCAGAAGCCCTGGTGGAGATGACCAAGAAGATCGGGGAACGCGCGGAGGGGTTGGGATACCTTCTGGGCGAGGGCTGCAAGATTGCCGCCGACAACCTGGGCAAGGGTTCGGATGCCTGGGCCGTGCAGATGAAAGGGCAGGAAATCGCCGCTCACAACTGGAGGGCCCAGTATATTTCCGCCCTGAACTACTGCACCGGCGTAGCCGCCGGCCCCAACCACGAACGCGGGAATTCGCAGCATATCTGGGTCGCCCACGTGCGGCTGCCGGAATGGGGGATCTCCGAGGTCAAGAACGAAGAACGCTGGTCCTGGGAAAACGCCCCGGACCGGAATGCGAAATTCCACGACTACTGCAACGTCATTAACTCTTCTTGCCACTGCAAGTTCCACGAATTTCGGGGATACACCCTGACCGATCTCGTCAACAGCATCAATGCCTGCACCGGTTGGGGATGGAGTACGGATGATCTGCGCAAGTGCGGGGAGCGGATTACCACCCTGCAGAAACTGCTGAACATGCGCTACGGCTGGAAAAAGGAACACGACTTCCAGTATCCGAAGCGTTTCATGGAGCCGGTGCAGGAAGGACCGGCGGCAGGTAAGATTCCGGTCGGCCTGGATGAGGCCATCATAGATTACTACAAAGTTCGCGAATGGGATGAGAATGGGAAACCTACCCCGGGGCTGATCAAACGGCTGGGAATGGAAGAATACACGTAGGTGTGATGGATGATGGGTGGAAAAGCCCGAGTTTTCCACCCTCTCTGAACTCATTTGGCTAAAGCTGAAGATTGAACATGAAAGTGAAGATAAACACTAAAGAGCGGGAATTTCCACCCGGAACTAAATTCATACAGGTGGTCAATATAATCCGGGAAGCGAATAAGGACGATCCTGTAACCAGATCCTTAATCGAGAAAACCGGGGGGGATCATATCACCTTTATCCTTAATGGCCGCATTGTCCGGCCTCCCGAATATGATTCCATAGAACTTAAGGAAGGCGACGACATTCGCTGGATTCACCCGTATGCCGGGGGTTGACCCTGGTTTAGAAAACGGCATTCCGGGGGCGGTTTAAAAAAGTGGTTTTACCACCTTTGTTGAGGTCCGGGGGTCTGGGTGGAACGCGCCGGAAGCATCGGCCTGGTTTCCACTTGGCCACGAAGAACCCCGCTCGTTTCCGCCGGAGGAGGCGGGGGCGTTTTCCCCGCCCCACCCGCTAAGAAATCAGCGCCTTATGATTCCAAGCGGGCCGCCCAGGCCCCCGGACCATGGATTCCCTCTGACCTTACGCCCCACCTCTTTTCAAAGGGCTAAAGTGTTACAATCCACGTTTATCTCTGCTCCTTCTCTAAAGCCGACACAATTTCTTCTATCGATTGCACCAAAATACGAAATGGCTCCACAGCGCTGCGCAAGGTTTGCTCAGAGCGCTTGCGCTCGGTGACGTCGGTGACGAAATGGATAATGGCTGGCTTTCCTTCCCACTCCACCAAACCAACTTTGTTTTCCAACCACTTTATCCGGCCATCTTTGTGGATAAACCGGGAAACATAGGTAGTGGGCGGAGTTTCTCCGCTTGCCCAGCGAGCATACTTTTCCATGACTCTTGTCTGATCTTCGGAATGTAAAAGTTCAGGCAGTGTTTTGGCGAGAAGCTCTTCCGGGGAATAACCAAGGATTTTTGCGCATTTGGGGTTGGCAAAAGTTATTTTTTCATCCCGGGAAACCCAGATTCCCACAGGGGCTAGTTCCAATCCAGAATGATATTTTTGTTCGGAGATCCTGAGGGCTTCTTCGGCCTGTTGATGACTCACGATTTCTTGCCGAAGCTGTTCCTGGACCGCCTGCAGTGCAGAAGTCCGCTCAAGAATCTTCCCTTCGAGGGAATGGGACTTCTCAACGGCGGCCTGTAACTCTCCTTCAATATTTTTTCGTTCGGTAATCTCCCGTTGAATTTGTTCGTTGGCCGTCCGGAGTTCGGCAGCGCATTCTAATAGTTGTTCCTCAAGATGGGCGCGGGTTTTTTTGAAATCTTCTTCCAACTGCTTTCGCTCGTTTACTTCCTTTTGGATTTGTTCTTTGGCCGTTTGTAATTCAGCGGTCTGTTCCAATATTTGTTTTTCGAAGTTGGCGCGGGATTCCTTGAATTCTTCCTTAAGCCCCCGCAGGGTTTCTTCCATTCGCCCGCGCTCGGAAATTTTCTCCTGCAGACGATCACTTATGGTTTTTATTTCAACTTCTTGCTCGCTGAGTAGTGTTTCCAGGCGAGAGCGGTCTTTCTTTAACCCTTCTTCCTTCTGTTTTTGCGCCGTGATATCCCAGAAAATACCCAATATACCGGTTATATTTCCTTTCTCATCCCTGACGGGGGTTTTAATCACGCGGACAGCCATTTCTTGCTCATCGTGAATATACTCTTCCTCGAAGTCTTCGGGCTTCCCTGTTTCCATTATTCTTTTATCATCGGCAATATATTTTTCAGCCAGGTCTCTGAGGAAAAAATCAAAATCGGTCTTCCCGGAAATTTCCTCCGCTTTAATTTTTAACTCCTGGGCGTAGCGTTGGTTACAGAAAACATAAGCGGAATTTTTATCCTTGAAGAATAATTTTTGAGGAATATTCTCTACTATGGCCCTTAATTTACTCTCGCTTGCTTGAAGCGCCGCTACGGCCATCTGGCGCTGGGTTTCAGATGCTTTTAATTCAATAATCTGGTGGCGCATTTCTACCAGATCATTTATGAGTTTTTCTATCGTTATAAGCTTTTCAATAGTCTTATTTTCTGCTTGCATCTAGATCCTCCTTAGAACGTAATAATATAGCGCTTTTTTTCATGTTTAAGGATATATGCAAAAGCAAGGCCGCCAATCGGAAATTGCCAGAAAAATTAAAGCCCTTAGCAGGCAAAGATTTTTTAGAGAAGAAAATGCTTCAATAATATAATAAATTTAGTAATTTTAATAAGTTAAGAAAATTTCGGGAAGATCTCCCTTTCGCCGTTTAAAAATTTTAAAAAATAATTTTGCTTTTCTCTATGTCAAAAAACCAGCGGGTTTAAATCGGTTTATGACAATTTTGGGTAAAATTGGGAAAAATTGGACAAAAACGGGGAGTAATTGATGCGCATTCCCTTTCATCCTCTGTCAAAAAGATGGCTGGGTAAAAAGAGCATCTGCCCTGCCTGGAGGAGGATTGCTCGCCTTGCCCCGCGAAACCCGGGAGAGCATTTTACTTTGCCATCCCAATTTTGATTTTTTATGAGTTTATTATAGAATTGTTTTCTATGGATTTCAAGGGCATTCTTTGCAAAGTAATATTTTAAGACACACACTTTTTCCCTTGACAAAGATTTGAACGTATGGAAATATCTGACTTGTTTTTTTTGGGGTGCTATTATTGATGAACTCGTAAAAAGTCCGAAAGCTCCTTCTTCCGTCATTCCGGCCCCGATTTTCATCGGGATAAACTCCAGTTGGAATCCAGTTATTTCAGGGAGTTATAAAACCCCTGGACTCCGGTTTTCACCGGAGTGACGACTTTTTACGAGGCCATCATTATTTTCTGCATTAAAAAAAGACCTTGCCTTTCCACTCCTTATTTTATAATAGAGACTGTTACGATAAAAACAAATTTCCTTTTAATTTCCACAAAATGATCCAGATTTTTGATGAGCACAATAAAACGATAAATTACTCTAATCTAAATCCAAAAATTTGTGGGCAAAAACCATAACACATTGGAAATTGACGGTTCTTTTCCCTGAAATTATTTTTTAGATTCTTACATCTTTCAATCTGAGAATTTTCTTCTCAGACTTTAATAATATCCCTAAAATCTCCCCTCCCCTGGCGGAGGGGGATCATTTTTCTATTCACCCCCACCCTCACCCTCCCCGAAGGTGTGAAAAAATTGAATTTCAGCCGTCACCCCGGTGAAAACCGGGGTCCAGTAAGTTCGTAAAGCCTTGAAAACACTGGATTCCGGCTTTCGCCGGAATGACGAAAAAAGAACCAAATCGATTTTTTCACACCTTCCCCCATCAAAGGGGTAGGGAATCAGATGGAAATTTCAAATACCTTTGGATAGGACTTAATTTTTGTTTTTTATCGTAACAGTCTCTAATAAGGTGTTCCGATTGGCAGGTAAAGCACCTCTGTTTAAGCGTTTTTTAAACCAGATTATTTTTGGAATGAAACGAACTTTCTAAAGGAGGACTTCTATGCATGAGGATGGCTTCTCTCAGGCTCTTTCTAAACGAGGAGTTTCCCGCAGGGACTTTTTAAAATTCTGCACTACCATGGCGGCAACCCTTGCTCTCCCTGCGTCATTTATCCCCAAAATTGCTGAAGCGCTGGAAAAGAAGAAAAAACCGGTCGCCGTCTGGCTGGAGTTTTCGGGTTGTACCGGAGACACCGAATCCATTCTCCGGGCAACCAAACCCACCATCGCCGAGATAGTCCTGGATGTGATCTCTTTGGAGTACCACGAAACCATCATGGCCCCTGCGGGAAAAGCGGCTGAAAAATCCAAAAAGGACGTGGTTAAAGACCTCAAGGGAAAATATATTGCCATCGTGGAAGGGGCCATTCCCATGAAGGACGGGGGTATGTATTGCACAATCGATGGCCATTCAGCTCTGGAAATCGCCCGGGAAGTGTGTGGAAACGCCCTGGCCACACTGGCTGTAGGTTCCTGCGCTTCGTGGGGAGGGGTGGCCAGTGCCGCTCCTAACCCGACAGGGTGTGTGGGGGTCAAAGAGGCTGTTCCAAAAGCAACGGTGGTAAATCTTCCCGGATGCCCGGTCAATGCGGAAAACATTACGGCCACCATCGTTCACTTTTTGACTTTCGGGACACTCCCGGCTCTCGATAGCCATCTTCGCCCCCTCTTTGGATACGGAAAGAGGATTCACGACAACTGCGAAAGACGCATGCACTTCGACGCCGGCCAGTTCGTAAGGAAATGGGGGGATGAAGGTCATCGTCTGGGGTGGTGCCTTTACGATTTGGGCTGTAAAGGACCCGAGGCCTATTACAATTGTCCTACGGTGAAGTACAATGAGGGGACAAGCTGGCCGGTCCAGGCCGGGCATCCCTGTTTTGCCTGTGCGGCTAATAATAACTGGGATGTCATGGGACCGATTTACAGCAGGCTTCCCTATGTTGTAGGCGCCGGTTACCAGTTAATGGCAGATAAAATTGGTTTGGGTCTGGTCGCGGCAGCGGGTGCGGGAATAGTCACCCATGCAATTGTAAAGGAAATCAAGACCAGGGGTATTAAACAAACCAACGAGACTGAAGAACAAAAAGCTGAAAGGAGAATAGATAATGCCGAAGATCGCGATTGATCCAATTACCCGAATTGAGGGTCATATGCGGGTCGAGGCTCAAGTGGAAGGCGGGAAGGTAAAAGATGCTTGGGTCTCCGGAACCATGTGGCGGGGCATTGAGTTGATTGTCAAGAACCGCGATCCGAGGGAGGTTTGGGCCTTTCTTTCCCGAATATGCGGGGTCTGAACAACGGTTCACTCCACCAGCTCCGTGAGAGCTGTAGAAAATGCCCTGGGAATTACAATTCCGGATAACGCCCGGATCATCAGAAATTTGATTTCAGGTATTCAATATGTACAAGACCATGTGGTCCATTTCTATCACCTGCATGCCCTGGATTGGGTGGACATAGTCAGTGCTTTGAAAGCTGATCCAACCAAAACGGCAAGCATAGCCCAATCCCTGTCCGACTGGCCAAACGCCACCCCAGGCCATTTCAAAGCCATCCAAGGGAGGGTCAAAGGTCTGGTTGAAAGCGGGCAGCTGGGAATTTTTGCCAATGGGTACTGGGGACATCCAGCTTATAAACTTCCTCCTGAGGTAAATCTTCTGGCAGTTGCTCATTACCTGGAAGCTTTGGAATGGCAGAGAGACGTGATTCGCATGCACGCCCTTCTCGGGGCCAAGAATCCCCATCCCCAGACCTATCTCGTGGGGGGGATGTCGGTCCCGGTCGATCCCAACAGTCAGAATGCCCTCAACGCCGGCAGCCTGGCTTTCATGAAGAGCCTGGCCAACAAAGCCCTCGATTTTGTGGAGAAAGTGTACATCCCCGATCTGTTGGCCATTGCCTCTTATTACAAAGAATGGGCCGGCATCGGCGGCGGAGTCGGCAATTTTATCTCCTGCGGAGAGTTCCAGAATGACAACCTGAGCAACACGACCAACTGCTGGCTACCGGCAGGATTCATTCGCAACAAGAATTTAAGCAAGGTTGAGCCAATCGACCATATGAAAGTCACGGAAGATGCGGCCCATGCCTGGTACAAGTACGGCGACGGGGACGATAAGGCCAAACATCCCTGGGTGGGGGAAACGGTTCCCAATTACACGGGGCCAAAGCCGCCTTATGAATTCCTCGACACCTCCAAGAAGTACACCTGGGTCAAAGGAATCCGTTATGATGGTCTGGCCACTGAAGTTGGTCCCCTCTCCAGAATGCTCATCGCCTATGCCTTAGGGCACAAAAGGATCAAAGAGGTAACAGATGGGGTGCTAAAAAAATTGAAGGTCGGGCCGGAGGCTTTATTCTCAACCCTGGGCAGGACCGCGGCCAGGGGGATTGAGACCCTGGTGACCGCAGAGATGCTGCCGATCTGGATTGATGAACTGGCCGGAAAGATGAAGGGTGGTGATCTGCGCATCCATAGCGGAGAGAAATGGGACCCCTCCACCTGGCCCAAAGAAGCCAAGGGTTATGGTTTCCACGAAGCGCCCCGCGGGTTCCTTTGCCATTGGGTGGTCATCAAAGATGGCTTAGTGGCTAATTATCAGTGCGTTGTTCCAGGTGGTTGGAACTCTTCCCCGAGAGACGCCAAAGGCCAAAGAGGTCCTTACGAAGAAGCCTTGATTAACACTCCCCTGGCCGACCCCAACAAACCGCTGGAAATTTTACGGACCATTCATTCCTACGACCCTTGTATGGCCTGCGCCATTCATGTAGTTGACCCCCAGCGGAGGGAGTTGGTTAAGGTAAGAGCTTTATAGGAGAGGAGGGCGCCATGTTGAAAAGGGTATATGTCTGGGAATTGCCGGTTCGACTAACTCATTGGCTTGCCGCTATTTCGATAGTGGTCCTTTCTTTTACCGGCTTTTACATAAGCAAACCCTTCCTGGTTCCTCCTCCCACGGGAGATTTCCACCTCATGTCTATCATGAGGTTTATCCACTTTGTGGCGGCCTATGTTTTTACGGTGAGTTTTATCATCAGAATTTACTGGGCCTTTGTGGGGAACCAATATGCCCGATGGGGTGAATTTGTGCCTTTAACCAGACATGCCTGGAAGGCCATATTTGACGATATAAAATTTTATCTTTTTTTGAAAAAGGACCATCCCCATCGGACGGGGCATCACGCTTTAGCCGCTTTTACATATCTCGGGTTGTTTTTCTTTTTCCATTTCGAAATTGTAACCGGTTTTGCCATGTATTCAGAAAGCCATCACGGATTTGTCTCAACGCTTATGGGTGGATGGATTCTGCCATACATTTCTGCCCAAACCCTTCGCCTCTATCACCATCTTATTATGTGGCTGATGATCGCTTTTGCGGTTTTTCATGTATATGCCGGATGGTATATTGACAGTATAGAAAAGAATTCTATGATCAGTTCAATTTTCAGCGGATATAAGACTGTGGATGAAAAATAAAATTTCATTGATCGGACTGGGCAACATCCTCCTGAGCGACGAGGGGGTGGGGGTGCATGCGGTCGAAGCGCTCCGCAAAAGGTTTGATTTTCCTGAAGACATCCGCCTCCTCGATGGAGGAACGCTTGGCCTGGACCTTCTCCCCCTGATCGAGGGGGTGGAAAAAATCCTCTTTGCCGATGCCCTAAACCTAAAAGAAGTTCCCGGAACCATCGCCATTATCGAAGATGAAGAGATTCCCTCTTTTTTAGCGCCCAAGCTCTCCCTGCATCATGTCGGCCTGGCGGATCTCCTCTTTGCTTCAAGCTTTTTAGGCACGAGGCCAGCAAAAATAACCCTCATAGGAATTCAGCCTGAAACGATGGAAGTGGGGCTTACCCTATCCGGGGCCGTAAATAAAAATTTCGAAAAATTTTTAGAAACCATTTTAGCAAAACTCCGGGAGTGGGGCGTTACCTTTCGCAAAAAAACGAGCGGAGAATCTGTCGATGTGCCTGGCCGTACCATCTGAGATTGTGGCTTTAAAAGATAAAATCGCTACCATCGATGTCTCGGCAGTTCGGCGGGAGGTAAGCTTGCTCCTCTTGCCCGAGGAGGCGGCGGTAGGGGATTATGTGCTGGTGCATGCCGGGTTCGCCATTCAAAAGATTGACCGCCAGGCGGCCGAGGATGCCTTAAAATTAATAGAGGAAATCGCCCAATTGGAAGAAGAAGCGAGTTAGGAGTATGCATGAAGTATCCATCGCCTTAAGTCTTCTGGATATCGTTGAAAAAAAATGCCAGGAGGAAGGATTTAGTTCCGTTGAATCCGTAAGGGTTCAGGTAGGAGGGGCCTCGGGTATTTTACCGGCGGCCTTTGCCTTTGCTTTCGATGCCGTCAAAAAAGGTTCGCTGGCCAGCGACGCGAAATTCATTATCGACGTGGTGCCGCTCGGCGGGTTCTGTAACGGGTGCAAAAGCCATTTTGAAATGGAAGGAGCTTTTGTCCTTGAATGCCCTATCTGCGCCTCTCATTCTTTTAGGGTCGATAAAGGCCATGAACTGCAAATCGTTGAAATGGAGGTAAATTAAAAGGAAAAGATCCGACCCGGGGGGAGAGAAAAGCTTTAGACGAAGTCCTTCAGGGAATATTTTAGTTTAGATCTTAGTTTTAAAATCGCCTTGGTGTGAATCTGACATATGCGTGATTCGGTATAACCCAACACCTCGCCGATTTCCTTCAAAGTCAAGTCTTCATAATAATAGAGCGATACCACCATTTTTTCCTTGTTAGTTAGCTCCCCGATGGCCCGGGCTAACACCTCCTTCAACTCCACCAGGCAGAATAAATGGAAGGGGTGATTTTCATCTTCATCCATGACCAGGTTGAAAATATCCTCTTCCACAAGCTTAGAGAATTTTGTCCAAAGGGTCTCGATGTCCAATAAAAAGACTCCCTGGATCTCTTTTAGCCTTTCGTAATAATCGTCGAGGGAAAGACCCATTTCCTGGGCTATCTCTTCATCTTCCACGGCCCGCCCTTTTTTCTTCTCTAAGGCCCGATACGTTTTCTCCACCTGGGCGGCCTTTTGCCTAACAGACCGGGAAACCCAATCCAGAGACCTTAATTCATCCAGCATCGCTCCCTTAATCCGAAATTCGGCATAGGTCTTAAACTGCACCTTTTTCTCAGGATCAAATTTATTCAAGGCATCCATTAACCCGATCACTCCGGCCCCGATCAAATCCTCAGCAGAAATATGCGGGGGGAAGCGCATGGCCAGGCGTTGGGCTATGTACTTGATTAACGGGGTATATTTCAGGATCACTTCTTCCCCCCTGGACGAAGCATGGCCCTGAGACGCCAGAGCAGGCAAGTCCAGAGAATATGCTTTATGCTGGATAGCTCTCGCTTTCAATTAGACCCCCCGGCTTTCTCTGATGACTGATGGTATGGTTTTGAAGAAGGTGCTTCCAGAAAAATTGAACATTGCCGTTGGAACCGGCGCCCGGCGACTTTTCAGCCAGGGTTCTGGCTACCTCCATAAAACTGCGGCTGGAAATGGCCTGGGGATAAAGCTCCAAGACCGCTCGTTGTTGTTTCACGGCTTTGGGAAGGTTTTCATCGAACGGGATAAAACCCAAATAATCAAGCGATAAGCTGCCCAGGAAGCGGTCAACCACCATGCTGATTTTCTTATAGACTTTTTGGGCCTCCTTACCATTGCGGACAAAATTAATCAGGATGGTGAACTTCTTTTTCTTGTGTTTTGCGGACAGGACTTTAATCAAAGCCAAGGTATTGGTGATCGAAGTAAGTTCCGGCGTGGCAATTAGAATCGATTCTTTAGCAGCCTGGTTGAAATAGAGGACATTGGCAGAAATCCCGGCCGCCGTATTAATCAATAAAATGTCCACTGACTCGGCCAGCAGATCCAGTTCATTCAGAAGGAAAATCTTCTGGCTTTCATTCAGGTAGGTTAATTCCAGAACGCCGGAGCTGGCCGGTATGATGGACATCCCTCCCGGGCCTTTGATCAATATGTCCGAGACACTTTTTTCTCTTAACAGAAGATGTTCAATGGTATAACGCGGGACCAACCCCAACAGAATATTGATATTGGCCAGTCCTAAATCGGCATCCAGGACTAAAACCCTCTTTTGCATCTGGGTAAAAGCGAAGGCCAGATTGGCCACAATATTCGTTTTCCCCACGCCCCCCTTGCCGCTGCTAACCGAGATCACCCTCGGCCATTTGAGATAAAGAGCTTCGTCTTTCTCTTCCGTAAAAATTGGAGAAGAACCTCTCTTTTTTAGTATTTTGCCCTTATGCGGTCTAAGTCCTTCTTCTTGAATCATGTTGAATATTATTCTTCTGGCTATGTGATTTTACAAAAATGGCCTAAATAGCCCATAATCTGTCCCTGTATTGAGCAATTAGCATGCCAGGCAGATAAAAAGCAAAAGCATTAAAAATATTTAATGGTTATAACCGTTACGGGGAAAGTGTATAGCTCAATAAATGTCCAAAAAAAAATTAAAAAGTCATCTTTTTGACTATTCTTTGATTTTCCGGCAGATTTCTCGAATTGTAGCCGCAACCTTTAGGTTGCGCCCTGTTGGAAAGTATTTTTGTATCAATTTAGCGGTTTGAAAAAGTGGTTTTACCACCTTTGTTGAGGTCCGGGGGTCTGGGTGGAACGCGCCGGAAGCATCGGCCGGGTTTCCGCTTGGCCACGAAGAACCCCGCTCTTTTCCGTCGGAGGAGGCGGGGGCGGTTTCCCCGCCCCACCGGCGAAGAAATCAGCGCCTTATGATTCCAAGCGGGCCGCCCAGGCCCCCGGACCATGGATTCCCTCTGACCTTACGCCCCACCTCTTTTAAAGGGCTAAAGTGTTACGAATTTTTTAAACTATTAGGAGCTTTGACTCGCTGGCTAAAGCCTACGGAGAAATGATTTCTTAGCGTACCCGACGCAGAGCTTTGAGTAGGGCGTTGTTCTCCCGGCGTCCCCGCACGGCGACGCGGAAAAAGTATGGGCCTATGTGATGGAAAGAACGGCAATCCCGAATGAGGATTCCATAGGAGATCAGTTTTTCACGTAGTTCGGCGGCATCCAGTCTGAGGTTGGGGTGGATCTCGACCAGAAGATAGTTGGCCTTACCGGGATAGGGGATAAAACCTGGGATGGCTCGCAGGCCCTGGGTTAAACGGTTGCGCTCCAGTTTGATCCATTCCTTTGTCCGGCGGATATATTTTGCATCCTGCAAACTCACCCTGGCCGCAATCTGGGCCAGGGCATTCACGGTCCAGGGTTCCTTGTTCCGGGAAAAATGCTGGATGGTTTCTGGATGGGCAATGAGGTAGCCGACCCGCAAACCGGGTAGGGCAAAGAAATTCGTCAACGAGCGGAGAATAATCAGCCTCGAGGAGGAGATGACTTCCCTCTTGAAAGATTCCTCTTCGACAAAATCAATGAAGGCCTCATCCAGGATGAACCAGACTTTTTCCCGCTCTGCCTGGGCTAAGATTTTCAGAAGATCCTCTTTCTCTGTTAGGATTCCCGTGGGGTTGTTGGGATTGCCAAGATAGAGGGCATCATATCCCTGGGTTAGGGCAAAGAGGAGGCTTTCCACGCAAAGTTCAAACCCATCTTCTTCCTTCGTCTCCAAGTAATGAATGCTTACGTTAATCCTTCCCGGTGAACATTCCAGCGCGTTTTCATATTCGCTGAAAGCAGGGGTAACGATCAGAGGACGCTTAACGCTCAAAACCCGGGGTATGGCGTAAATGAATTCCGTGGAACCGGCCCCGACCAGGATTTGCTCCTCCGCCAGTCCGTGATATTGAGCCAGAGTTCGTTTCAACTCAGAACACTTAGGATCAGGGTAGTGAAGAACGTCCGCAAGGCTCTGCTTAAGCTTCCTTTCGGCCTTTTTGGAAAGGCCGAAAGGGTTGATGGAAACGCTGAAATCGATAATTGCCGACGGCTGCAAACCATACCGCTCAGAAATTTCGTAGATGTTACCGCCGTGGCTTTGGTTCAAGGACTTCTCCTTAATTAAGGACTCTGAAGACTGAAGACAGAATACAGGAGTCAGAAGTCAGAATCTGGATTTTTAATTATGTTATTTGAATTTCAATCTTGAAAATCTGCGTTAATCTGCGTCCAATAGGAATTTGCTTTGCTTCTCAATTATTGGAAAATCGAGGGGCGGGGACCTGCCGACAAAGAGTCCAGGATTGATAACGGGGCGTGAAGCGAAGCAAAAAAATTTCTCCGTCCTTCGTCCTCACCTTAAAATAATCATGCCGGGGTGATTTTGGGTCTCTTCCCTCCTCATACCAGCGGTCCAAAATTTCAAAGATTTCGCGCCGCCTTCCCAGATGCGCAAAGGCCCGGGGAGTTTCTTGCCCTCTATAACCGGCATAGCACTCCACTTCAATTTCTTCGAAGACCCACTCTTTTTTCATTTCCATTCACCGCAGAGATCGCCAAGCTCGCAGGGATATTATAGAAATTATAAATTTCAAGCACAAATCCCCCAAGCACGAGTCAAAACAACAAATCAGTAAGGCACATTATCCAAACGAATGAGTCCAGAATTTTTAAAATCAAAACTTAAGATTTCCTTTGGGATCAAACTATTTGAATTAGATATTTTTTGCTCTGCGTTCTCAGCGCGCTCTGTGGTTAACCACGCCCTTCAAAGAATTTTAAAGACGATTCCCACCTTAAGCCAGCCTTCTTTGTAAGGCAACGGGGCAGCGTCGCGGACGGTTTGCAGGGAGGCCTTATCCAGAATTTCCGAACCTGAAGACTCCGCAATTTCAACTGCCTCCACCTGCCCCTGGGGTTGAAGCTTAAAACGAACTACAACCTTTCCCTCAATGCCCATCTTCTTTGCTGCCCTGGGATAACGTTTGGCCGCTTCAATTTTGCGGATAATCTGCTTAAGGGTCGGATCCACTCCATCAGAGGGGGAAAGAATTTTACTCGCCGGCAGAGCAGATATTTCGCCTCTCCCCGACGTCCCCGGGTTAATCCCCTCGACTCCTTTTTCTCCCTTATCCGGCTTGAAGGCAGTTCCTGGTTTGGGCCCCGCGATTTCTGTTTCTCCCTTTTCCAGCAGGGAGGCAGTCCAAACGAAATGCGCAGGTCCGGACCCCTCGCCGCCCTTGAATTCAGGGGGCAAAGCTGGACTAAGGTTCAAAGCTGGACTCAGGTTAAAAGCCTTGCCCCCTTCGCCGTCAGTGGGGGACTGTTTATTTTCCCTCTCCGCCTCCGCAGGTTTTTCCTTCTTGGCCGTAACGGAGCTTCCTTCTATGGTTTCATCCTTTCTTTGCAACTCTTCTTCTTCTTTCTGTTCTTCCTTCAAAGGCGCTGGTTCTTCCGCCTTCTCCTCTTCCTTTTTCCTTAAGGGCTGGGAAGGTTCTTTTTGTCGGGCAGGCTTCCTCTCTTCTTTTTTCTCCAAAGAAACAGGGAGAGGCTGGATCAAAGAGACCTCGATTATGCGCCTGGGGAAAAGGTTGTCGGCCAGGGGCATATCCCTGGAAAAAAGGATAAGGAGCAAAGCTCCATGAAAGAAAATTGACAGAAAAAAGAAGCGTTTCATTAGATTTTTTTCACCGCAGAGAGCGCGGAGAACGCAGAGAAATAAATGCAATTAAATTAAAATCGAAAATGGGAAAGATTTTTAATTTCGCCTTGTCATTTTGCATTTTGATTTTTAGATTTTGATTTCAACCCATCTCCGCGGCCTCTGGGCTCTCTGCGGTGAATCAATGCTCTCAGAACACAAAGGACACTCCCCCGCTCAAAGACCGGGGGGGCATGGGATATCCTTCATTAATCTGGTAATCCCGATCCAGCATATTGGTCAGGCTGAGAAACGCCTCGCCTTTCAATTTTTGCCAAACTTTAAATTCATAAGAAACTCTGGCATCGGCCACAAAGTAATCCCGGTTGAGCGTAGTGGTTTCGTTTACGTAAAACTGGACATACCGCCCTTTCAGGCTGGCTTTCAAGCCAAAGGCGGCGGCATACTCGATGCCGGCATTGACCATGTGTTTGGGTTTTAAAATAATGGGTTCTCCCGTGCTTGTATCCCGCGGATAAAGATAGGTATAATTAAGCGGAATGGCCAATCCTTTGAAAGGATAAAAGACCATCTCGGTTTCCACCCCCCATATATCGGCGGTTTTGACGTTATTCGGGCGGAACTTCCAATCTGAACCCATCTGCCAGATGATCAGGTCTTCAACCCTGCGGTAGAATCCGGCCGCCCTAAAAAAGGCCAGGTCGCCGAATTTTTTCTCTCCCCCTAATTCGTAGGACCATGCCTTTTCGGGCTGAAGGTTGGGATTGCCCGCCATCCAAGCATCTTCAGGCCAGAACAGGTCGTCAAACGTCGGCGCCCGGAAGGAGCGCCCGACAGAGGCTCTTAAGCGTGTATCCCCGGGAAGACGAAGGACGGCTCCCGCGCGGGGGTTTAACTGATCCTTATAGATCGAATGAGAATCATACCGGAGCCCGATCGTAGCGGTCAATGGTTTAGCTATTTCTATTTCATCCTGGAGGTAAATAGCGCCCCGGGTAGCCTCGTGAACGCCGATGGCCGAGCTGTTTAGCCGGTCTTGAATAAATTCCGCCCCGCCGGTAAGCAGATGGGCATCGCCCCAGGCATAGGTCGTCTGCAATTCGCCTCCGGTGGCGTAATTTTTATGTAAAAACGGCGAACCCGCGCTAAAGCCCCGCGTTCCCGGATCAAAGGTCCGGCGATAATTATTGTGAAATCCCCTGAAATTCAAGGCGAGACGGGAAGTTATTTTCCCCTGATAACTCAAATCCAGAAGCGTGTTCTGGTCTTTCTGGCGGTCGTCCGGGTCAGGCCAGGTCACAGAGCCGGGAACGCCGATTTCCTTCTGGATCATCCGGGCCGCAAGTTTTACCTCGGACTCAGGAGTAATTTCATAGCCAACTTCTCCGCCCACGGTCCATTTGTCGGCATCGCTGTTCTCCCTGAACCCGCGGGACTGCTCTTTGGACAAAGAAACACCATAGGCCAGAGGGCCAAGCTTCCATTGGTGGAAGAGGGAGTATTCCTGCGTTTCGAAACGGCCGTAAGAAGCTGAGGCTCGCGTGTAAGGAACTTTGGATGGAGTTTTAGTGATAATGTTAATAACGCCGCCCAGGGCATCGGCTCCGTAAAGAGCGGAGGCCGCTCCCCTAAGTATTTCGATACGCTCAATTTCATCTTTACTGACCGGCAGGTTGCTCAGGTCAAATTGTCCGGACTGGGCGTCATTGATTCTCCGTCCATTGAGCAGGATCAAAACCTGTCCGGATTCTGAACCGCGAATCTTCGGAAGCGCCACAGCTCCCACGGGACCATACTGGGTCACCTCCACCCCCGCCGCCCGCTGGATTACCTCGGCCACAGACCGGTCGGGCGTATTCATTATTTCTTCTTTGGTAATCACGCTGGTGGCTTGGGGAACATCGCTGATTTCCACCTCGGTTTTCGTGGCCGTGACCACAACCTGCCCCACGTGCACATCCGCGCTCCATGCGCTTTGGCCTGTAAAAATCAGCCAAACCCCCATTAAGACCAAAACCCATCCTTTTCCCAACTTCTTCATTTCTTCTTCCTCCTTTCCCGCGAAAGGTCGGAAAGCTCTTCTAAAAGGCCAGGTCTACTGGCTCAGGGCTCCCTACTCTCCACGCCTTCCCAGATTGGCTTCCGCCAATACCAGTGGCTGAAACAAATTAGCTCATAGCTCGTAGCTCGTAGCTCATAGCAAAGAAATATGTATCTTATTTTTGCCGTTTGCTTTTTGCTTTGAGCTATGGACTATTTTTGCTTCTTGTGTTTTTCGTTCCCTTCACAGTTGCGGGGCAGCGGTGGATTCGTACCACCTTCTCTTCGACCTTTTAGCTCTAAACTTTCTCAACCTCCTTTAATATTAGGGAGTGATCGGTAATAAATTCCGCTCCTCCCTCCTGCAACCACTGGTAACAGCCTCTTGCTTCTCCTTTTGTAAAATCGTACTGCAGACCATTTTCCAGTACGACAACCCGCTTGCCCTTCTTAAGCGCCTCGATCGCTGCCTTGAGGTTGGCCAGATTTCCATGGCCCACGAGGAATCGTTCAACGATAATCAGATCTGCTTTCTCGATCAAACCTTGGTTCTCCCGGTAAGCCCGTTCGGAAATAGGAGAAAAGGGTTCTTCCAGAGCCATGGTTAATCCGAGGGCCTTCCCAAACTTTTCATCACTATCGCCGATATTCAGCACTCCCAGGGAAACCCGGTATCCCCGGAGGAGCAAGCGCCGGGCTGAATCCGCGCCGCTTCCCTCGCCGCAGATGATATGAATGGTTTTTTGCAGCCCAGCCTTTTCCATCTTGGCTCTGGCCAGGGGAGTGACCCGGGGGGCGCCGGATACAGGGTTTTTCTCCACCATCACCATAGTTTCATAGACCCGGCGGATATTCTCTTCAGTGATCACCATCGATGGCGTACCCATGGCATAGATCGAGCCCGAGGAGAGCAAAACAATCCGGTGAGAATACTCCGCGGCCAGGTTTAAATCATGGGAAATATTCATGACCGTCAAATTCTTCTCGACGTTCAAACTGCGTATCAGCCCGTTGATTTCCACCTGATGGTTAATATCCAGATGGGAAGTGGGCTCGTCAAGGAGCATGACCCTGGGCTCCTGGGCCAAGGCCCGGGCGATTAACACTCTTTGTTTTTCCCCCTGACTCAATTCAGCGAAAGGCCTTTTTTCCAGATGGGCAATGTCGGTAAGGGCCATCCCTTCGCGAGCGATTTTCAAATCCCTCTGCTTTTCCCAGCCAAACCGCCCCATATAAGGAGCTCTGCCCATAAGGACAATCTCACCTGCAGTGAAGGAAAAAGGAGCTTCCATTTCCTGGGGGACTACGGCGATTTTTCTGGCCACCTCTCGCCGGGGAACCTTTCGCAAATCCTTTCCTTCCAGGAAAACCTTTCCCCGCCTGGGATTCAGCAGCCCGTCCATAAGCTTTAGCAAAGTGGTTTTACCGGAACTGTTCGGCCCGATGAGTCCAAGGACTTCTCCCTCTTCCAGGCCAAAGGTAAGACCATGAAAAACCTCCCTTCCCGGGTATTGAAAACAGACAGACTCCATCCTAAGGATTGCCGGCAAGTCTTTTTCTCCTCAAAAGGTAAACAAAAAAAGGAGCTCCCCCCAGAGCCGTTACCACCCCCACGGGAACCTCCGACGGGGCCATGACCGTGCGGCCAATGGTATCGGCCAGGATCAGAACCATGGCCCCCAATAAGGCCGAGGCCGGAATAAGGAAGCGGTGGTCCGGCCCCCAGATCATCCGTGTTAAGTGGGGGACGGCCAGCCCCACGAATCCGATCAGGCCGCTCACTGAAACCACCGCGCCCGTGATCAGGGCCGTAAAAATAAAAGCCGTCTTCTTCACTCTTTCCACTTCCACTCCCAGCTCCGAGGCTGTCTCCTCACCCATGCTTATGAGGTTGAGGTCTTTGGCCAAAGAGAACAGGACCGCACTGCCCGAGAGCAGGTAGATGAATATGACCCCCAGTGCCTGGGAGGCAACGTACTCCAGATTGCCCATCAACCAGAAGGTCACGCTGTAAAGGCGCTCATCGCTGGTGGCGGAAATAAGAAACATGATGATAGCCGAGAAAAAGGCGCTGATGATGACTCCGGTTAGAAGCATGGTTTGCGCCGGAACACGTCCTTCCACCCGGGCGATGAAATAGACGAGAAGCAGGGTAAACAAGGCTCCGGTGAAGGCCGCGCCCGGAACGGCATAACTTCCCAGGATCGTCGCTCCCAGGCCGAAAAGAATGGCCAGGACCGCTCCCACGGCTGCGCCGCTGGAGATTCCCAAAATGTAAGGGTCGGCCAGGGGGTTGCGCAACAGGGCCTGAAGCACGCTGCCGGCTACGGACAGGGCCGCCCCTACGAGCGCTCCGGCGATCACCCGGGGTAGGCGGAGGTCAAGGATGATGGAAGAATCTTTTGCGTCCCCTGCCCCCGGGGAAACCGCGCCGAAGAAGTGGTGGAAAAGAATGGCCCAGGTTTTAGAGAGCGGAATCGAGACCGCCCCCAGAGAAACGGCCATTACTCCCACCCCGGCCAGGCAGGCTGCGAGGAAGATCATCCAGAAAAGCCATCTTTTAAAAGTAAAACGCGCCATAAATCAGCTTTCAGCAATCAGCAAATAGCAAGCAGCCTTCAGCCTAATAATTTTTTTTATTTCAGTTTAAGCTGAAAGCTGATCGCTGATTGCGTTTTTATTTAAATGCTTCGGGGTGAATAGCCTTAGCCGTCTCCTCCAGACCTTCTACGATTCGGGGCGAAGGGCGGTGGATCAGGTCGGCGTCGATGACGAGGATCCTGCGGCTACGAACAGCCGAAATCTCTTTCCACCTGGCCCACCATTCCTTCTGCTCCGTGAGAGGATCTCGCGACTTCATGGAAGAAAGGATAATGACCTGGGGATCCTGCGCGATCACTTCTTCCATGCTTAAGCGGGGGTGACCCCCTTTCGCGGTCTCGGCGATGTTTACGCCGCCGGCCATGCGGATCAAATCATCGACAAACGTTCCTTTTCCTGAGGTGATCAAAGGGTCGTAGGCCATGACGTGCAGTACCCGCAACCGGGGCCGCCCCTTAATTTTCTCCTTCACAGCCTGGACCTTCTCTTGCATGGAATTAACCAGGCCTTTGGCAGCACTCTGGCTGAAAGTTATTTCTCCGATATTCCCGATGGAAACCATCGTCCCTGACACGCTCCGGGGATTGATGATGAACACCGGAATTCCCAAACCGGCCATTTTGTTGACGAATGGCTGCAATTCCCCGTCGGCGGTCCCGATGACCAGGTCCGGCTTCAGGGAAATAATTTTTTCCAGGGAAGGAGTGATGTACCCGCCAATCTTCTCTTTTTTCAAAGCCCCGGGTGGATAATTGCAATACGTGCTGACGCCGACAATTTTTTCCTCCAGGCCAACGGCGAAAAGCATCTCGGTGACGCTCGGGGCCACAGAGACGATGCGCCGGGGAGGAGCTTTTAAGTTAAGCGTTCGTCCCACTTCATCCGTGAAGGTTGCGGAGAAAGAGTTCTGGACGCTGAAAAACAGGAAAAAAACCAAAATGAAAAAGAACCCGCCTACTAAATCCCCCCATCCCCCCTTTATTAAAGGGGGACAAGGGGGGATTTCTGCGGGCCAATTTCGACAATCCCCAGTATGGATTCTTCCTAATTCTTTCCTTCTATCCATTGATCAACTTCACCACCGTCGAAGACGGAGTGTAATCGATAATATTCAGGCACCCATAATCCTGCTCGATCCGCAGCAGGTGAGCAAAGGATAAATGAAGGGCCTCAGCCAGAATTACCCGGTTCAGCGCGCCATGGCAAACTAAGGCAAACTCCTGGCCCCGGTGGAACTCGACCAACTCCTTCAATTTGGGGATGGCCCGATCATGTATATCCCTTATGCTCTCTCCGGCGGGAATGCGAAAGGTTTCCAGGTTGTTGATCCACTGGGGAATGTCCGCCGGGTATTTTTCCATGACCCCCTGATAATTCAGTCCCTGCCAGCGGCCGAAGTGCATCTCTCGAAAATGGGAAAAGCCTTGGGGTACAAGGCCGTGCGGTTTGGCGATGATTTCCGCTCCTTTCTGGGTACGCCGGAGGTCGCTGCAATAAACCGCCGAGAGATTTTTATCTTGAAGAAGATCCCTTAGCCGTTCCATCTGTTTTTGACCTGCGGGGGTAATGTCCACATCTGTCTGTCCGTTATAAACCCCATGATTAACCACTTCGCCGTGGCGGGCCAAATAAATTCGCGTTCTGTCCGGATCCATTGGTTAAGCCTCTTTCAGAATAAATTAGCCACAGGGTAGAGAGCAGGCGCGCAAAGGAAATTTCTATAATATTCAATTAGCAATTATCAATGATCATTGAACATTGATAATTGACCATTGACCATTTAAAGTTCAGTGCCAAAAGTGATCCGCCTGAGGCGGACTAAAGTTGAAAAAAGGGTAACAGTTTAACGATTTGAAAAAATGGTATTAAAGCCTTTGTTGAGGACCGGGGGTTAGAGCGGAACGCGCGGAAGCATCGGTTGGGATTCGGCTTGGCCACGAAGGCAAATGATTATTTCCTGCGGAGGAGGCGGGGGTTCTTGCCCGCCCCATATGCGGAGAAATCAGCGCCTAATGATTCTCCGCCTAAGGCGGATTCCGCTCTGGCCCCCGGCCCCTGGAATTCCTTGGCCCTTACAACTCACCTTTTTTCAAAGAGCTAAAGTGTTACAAAGAAGGAAAATTCTATGCTATAAAAAATTAATAGCTAAAATTAACCATCCCGCAGGCCAAAAGCAGAACCAGGACTTCGTTCGTCTCATTGGCCGCGCCGAGTGTGTCCCCGGTGATGCCTCCGATTTTTCTCTCGAAGAACTTCTGGAAGAGCAGAGTAAAAGCGCCGATAACCAGCCACAGGATCATCCCCCAAAAACGGTAAAAGAGAAAGCTGAGCGCCACGGATGTGGCTGTGGCCATGATCATTTCTCTTCTCCTCAGATTTTCCTTAAAAGGAAGACCCAGGCCGCCTTCCCTGCGGGCATAAGGAGCCCGGTAGGTTAATTGCACCATGGACCAGCGGCTTAAAATCAAGGCCAGCAATAACGTCCTTCCCACAATGTTGTCGGGTAAGGAATTGAGGGCTAAAAATTTCATTCCCAGAATTAAAATTAAACCAACCACCCCAAAAGTCCCCACCCGATGATCTTTCATGATCATAAGTCTTTCATCGGGTGTTTTTCCGGAGGCCAGTCCATCGCAAGTATCGGCCAGCCCGTCCAGGTGAAAAGCTCCGGTGAGGAGCGCCAGAAGCATGACGATCAGTCCATCCGAGACGGTTCGGGGAAAAGCTATGGAAAAGGCGAAGTGGGCTGCTAAGAGAATCAGGCCAAGAAGAAGTCCGACAACCGGGTAAAAAGCCATGGACCTACCCAGGAACTGAGGGTTCATCTCTCGACCGCTCTTCCTCCAGGGAAGGATGGTCAAAAATTGCCAGGCCAGAAAGAAGCTGTTCATTCTTTTGCTTCTGACACTCCTGCTTCGGAAAAAGTGGCCATCTCGTTCATCACTTTCAGGGCCGCTTCGATTATGGACATGGCCAGGGCCGCTCCGGTTCCCTCGCCCAGCCGGAGGGATAAGTTTAAGATGGGTTTCTTTCCTATATGCTCCCACATGAACCGGTGGCCCACCTCGGCCGACTGATGGGAAGCAAATAGATATCCTTCAATGTCAGGATTCAGCCCTACTGCCACCATCGCTCCCGCGGTGGAGATGAATCCATCGACTACGACAGGTATTCTGTGAAAGGCACACCCGATGATCAGTCCGGCGATTCCGGCGATCTCAAACCCTCCTAATTTGGCCAGAACATCCAGCGGATCTTGCGGGTTGGGCTTGTTAAAGGAAATGGCCCTCTCGATGATCTGGATTTTCCGGGCCAGGGCAACATCGTCAATACCCGTCCCCCGGTGGGTGGCCTTATTCACCGGAAGGCCTGTGAGGGAAGTCAGGATAGCGCTGCTCGGGGTGGTGTTGCCGATGCCCATGTCGCCAGTGCCCACCAGGTCGGCATTTTGTTTCCGGGCGTGATCAGCCATTTCCAGGCCAACGGATAACGCCTGCACAGCTTGGTCCCTGGACATTGCCGGGCCGACAAGGATGTTTCCCGTCCCCCGGCCCACCTTCCGGATCATCAGCCCTTCCATAGGTTCAAACTCATGATCCACGCCTATATCCACGATAACCACCTCTGCTCCCACGTGGCGGGACATAACGTTAATACCTGCCCCTCCGCGAAGGAAGTTGTAAACCATCTGAGGGGTTACTTCTTTGGGGTAGGCGCTGACGCCCTCGGAAACAACGCCGTGGTCGCCGGCAAAAACATAAATTATCTTTTTGTCAACCTGCGGATTCGGGTTTTCCACGATAGCCGCGTACTGCCTGGCAATCTCTTCGAGTTGCCCCAGGCTGCCCTGTGGTTTGGTCAGCCTGTCCAATCTGGCCTGAGCCTGGGAGAGAAATTTTTCTTCTAATGGACGGATCCTTGATAATTTCTCTCTTAATTCTTCTTCCACGATTTCTTATGCCCCTTTCAATTTCTGAGGAATTCCACTAACCATGAAATAAATCTCATTCGCTCCCCGGGCAAATCTCTGCTGGATCAACCCGCTAAGGTCGCGAAAAATTCTGGCTTGGGGGTTATCGGGAACGATGCCCATCCCCACCTCATTGCCAACGATGACCAGGGAACACTTCGCAGCCTGGCAGGCCTTAAGCAATCGCTCAGCTTCCGCGAGGATATTTTCTTCATTCCACTCTGCCATCATAAGGTTGGAGATTAATAGGGTAAGACAATCGAGAAGGATAAGGTTGAAACGATCTCCGTTTTTTATAATCGCCTCAGTCGCCTGCACCGGTTCTTCAATGGTCTGCCAGTCTCCGGGCCGGTTTTTTTTGTGCCGGAGAATCCTTGCCGCCATCTCTTCATCCAGGGGCTGGGCCGTGGCCAAGTAGGCTTTGGGCCCGGGGAATTTCAGGGCCAGTTCCTGGGCGAATTGACTTTTCCCGCTCCGCGCCCCGCCTGTAATAAAAATGATCTTTTTATCCATAAAAAATTTTTTGCCACAGAGAACACAGAGTTCACAGAGTTAAAAATAAAAAACCAGATAAGGAATATTTTATGGCCTGCAAAAAGCTTTTAACCCGATTTTTTAAAATTCTTTATCTTTCTCTGTAGCCTCTGTACTACTGAATGTTCAAACTCTGAAAATTCTGTTAAGATTTTTTAAAAAGAATTTTATAAGGATTTATTTAGGTTCATCTGTGTTTGAAGTTTTTTTGTTCTAAAAATTTAGTTATAGATCTGTGGTCTCTGCGCCCTCTGTGGCAAAAATAAAAAAACCCCAACCTTCAAAGGAGAAAGTTGGGGTTGAATCATGCGCACTCTGCCCGCCTTCCCCTCGGAAGGGTCGAGAATATAAATCACGTCGGGCAGGTTTCCTGGCTTACAGCTTCCTACTTGTCCGTCTGTCTTATGGCGGACTCCCCACGCCTTCCCGGACTTTTTCCAGTGGCTGAAAAAACAGGTAATAGGTTATGAATAATGGGCCATAGGTGATAGGTTATAGAAATTTTTTTACCTATTACCTTTCACCTCTTACCTTTGAGCTGTTCTTTCTTGTGGGTTTCGTTCCGATCACAGTTGCGGGGCAGCAGTGGATTTACACCACCTTCCCTTCCCGGCTTGTGTTTATGTCAAAAAGTTTCTTGTGCCCTCCTTAAAAAAAGCGGTCCGCGATCAGCTTTCAGCTAAAATTTTTTCTGCTGAATGCTGATTGTTTCTTTACATCTTCCCACCCCATAAAAAGTTTGTCAATTCCTTTTTCATCTTACCACCTCCCAGTTTATTCGCCCCCTGATCTCTGTCCTATGACTTCTGATCTCATATTTCCGGTTCGTGAACTCCGACCTCTGAACAGGCCGCCGTGAACATTTGTAATGACCCTATGATCCATTCGGCCCCTTCAAGAGCAGACTTGATCCCATTTTACTATTGACCCATTGACCACAAAATAGAATGCAGAAGATAGAATTCAGAATCCAGGCTCCTTCCTCTGAATTCGAGAATCAGTTTCTGTATCGGCGAAGATCTGTATCCCATTAAATTGAAATCAGTGTTTTGGAGAGAGAAATGAATCTCTCTTTTCAGCAATTTCCTTTAAAAGTAAAAAGTACGAGTCGGCGAACAGTTTCACTCCCTCTTGTTCCAGTTGGGAAGTGACCTGGTCGATGTCCACACCAAGCGAATTAAGGTCGTTAAAAAGCATTTGGGCCTCTTCCAGAGAATCGCCGATGGTGATTTGGGCCCGCCCATGATCCATAAAAGCCTGCAAGGTTGTCTCCGGGATAGTGTTGATGGAATCCGGCCCGATCAACTCTTGGACATACTTCACGTCGCTGTAATTCGGGTTCTTGGTTCCCGTGCTGCCCCACAATATCCTTTGGATACGGGCTCCCGGCAAATTCTGGAAGCGTGTTCCGGTAAAAATATCTTTATATTTTTTATAAGCGATCCTGGCGTTGGCCACAGCCGCCTTTCCGAAAAGAGCATGGATCTTCTGCTTTTCCGGCTCTGAGGCTTCCGAGGAAATTCGGTTCTGTAAAAGTTTATCAACTACCGTATCCACCCGGCTGACGAAGAAGCTGGCTACGGAAGCTATTTCCTGGATGGCTTGTCCCTGGCGCACTCGCGCTTCCAGGCCGTGGAGGTATGCCTCGGAAATTTCTTGGTACCGTTTTATGGAGAAGAGGAGGGTGACATTTACATTTACTCCCTGGGTTATGAGTTGTTCGATTGCCGGAAGGCCCTGTGGAGTTGCCGGAACTTTCACCAGGATGTTTTTTTTGCCGATGGTTGAAAACAGGCGCCTGGCTTCGGCGACAGTCTTCTCCGTGTCATAAGCCAGGTCGGGAGATACTTCGATGCTGACATACCCATCCAGGCCGTTGCTGGACTGATATACGGGCCATAACAGATCTGCCGCCCTGGAGATGTCTTCCAGGGCCATATCGAGGAACAATTCCTTTTCATCCCTGATCCCCTGGCTAAGCAAGTTTTTCAGGGAGGCATCATAATCTTTACTGCCGGATATTGCTTTCTGGAAGATCGTTGGATTGGAGGTGATTCCGGTCACGCCTTCCTCAATCAAACGCTTTAGCTCACCGGAGTTAATCAAATCCCGGCTCAGGTTGTCCAGCCAGATACTCTGCCCGATTTCCCGAAGTTTCCTTAAAGGGTTGTCATTCATTATCGACTCCTCAAATACGTTTTGCGTAAGGCCACGCGCGATCCCAGAAATCCCCTCTCGCCCCCCTATATTCTAAATTCTGACTTCTGACTTCTGTATTCTATTTTTTTCTGCGAAGAGCTGCGTCCTAAACCGATTTTTTGTTTAAAAGCTCCTTCACCTTCTTTACTATATTCTCAGCCGTAAAGCCAAAATTTTCAAGCAATACTTTTCCCGGGGCCGAAGCCCCGAAATGGTCGATCCCTATGGCTGCTCCGGATGAGCCCACGTATTTGTGCCAGCCATGAGTTGTTCCGGCTTCAATGGAAATCCTAACGGGTATATCCGTTGGAAGGATTTGTGCCCGGTACTCCACCGGTTGCTTTTCAAAGAGTTCCCAGGAAGGCATGCTGACAACCCGCGGGCGAACCCCTTCAGCGCGGAGCTTGGCGTATGCTATTAGGGCCAGATGAACTTCAGAGCCGGTGGCCATCAGAAGGACTTCAGGCTTATCCGGTGAAGAGTCATCCAGGATGTAGGCGCCTCGCCTCAGTTCCTCTGCCGCGGCAAACCGGGTTCGGTCGATTACGGGTAGAGCCTGCCTGGTCATGATTAGAGCGACCGGCCCTTCTTTATGCAGGATTGCCGTTCTCCATGCTTCGGCTGCTTCATTGGCGTCTGCCGGCCTGATGACCGTCAATCCTGGAATGGCCCGTAAGCTTGAAAGATGTTCCACCGGCTGATGGGTTGGTCCGTCTTCACCCAGGGCGATGGAATCATGGGTGAATACATATACGAGGTGAAGTTTCATGAGAGCGGCCATGCGGATCGCAGGACGCATGTAGTCAGAGAATACCAAAAAGGTGCTCCCAAAGGGAAGTATCCCTCCGTGCAAGGCCATTCCGTTGATGATGGATCCCATGCCATGTTCCCGCACGCCGAAATGGACATTCGCGCCAGCGTAGCTTAAAGGGCCTGATTCGGAACCCTGGATGGTTGTCTCAGGAGAGGAGGGAGATTGAAAATTACCCAGGCCTTTAAGAGCAGTATTCGTGGAGGGATTTAAATCAGCAGAGCCGCCGATGAGCCAGGGAAGATGGGGGGCGATGGCGTTCATGACCTTACCCCCCGCTAAACGGGTGGCCATCCCCTTGGGGTCAGGGGGGAAAGAAGGAATATCGCGGTCCCACCCTGCGGGGAGTTTTGCATCCATTCTTTGTTTCCATGTCCGGCTGAGAGCACGAAACGGTCCCGGTCAGGCCAGGCCGGGTTTTGGGGGTTATGCTTGAGGAAGTCTGTCCAGAGAACATAAGCCATGGGAGCGGCGCCCATGGGCATTCCAGGGTGGCCGGAGTTGGCCTCCTGGACCATATCAACGGATAGCATACGAATAGTATTGATGCAGAGTTCGTCCAGGTTCATCTTCCCTAATTTTCCCCTTTCTTTGCAGGTTATTTGATTTACTAACTTGATTGTATAGGAATTTACTTTTTTAACTTTCGGCACTTTAGTTCACTTAATTTAAGGATGAGAAACGGGTAGGTTGCTTTACTCGAACCTTGTTATCTTTACACCGATGAAAGGCATTTTAGAAAGGTAATCTTTCAGCGGAACTTTTTTCACTACCCCGCCCTGGTTTTTCGTTCCGCCGGCATGGATTAAATAAATCTCCTGGCTCGCGGATCGTTTTACTGCTTTTATGATCCCTATGTGTCCAACTCCTTCGCCCACTATCCGCTTCTCCGGCGCCTTCATGAAAAAGACCAGGTCCCCGCTTTTCAGTTTTTCGGCGTTGCCGGCCAGCTCTTCGGGCGGGAGTATCTCCCAGTTATCCTTGCCCCGGGATCCTTTGATCCGGCTGGTCCGTCCGATATTGGAAGTAATTTCTTTTCCCCACTTGCCGCTCTGGATCATGTCCTCTCCATACTCAAACCGGTCTTCATAGTTGATTACCTGGCCATTCCTGATAAGGCCCTTGGAATGAAAGCGTTTATCCAGGGCGATTTGCAGGGCCTCCTCCGGGGTTTGGCTTAAGGCGAGTTCGACGGCCCGAAAAGTTAGATACATGCAGTCAACTTTTTCGTCGGCCACAATCACGGACCTTATGACGTATATCCCTTTGGGATCTTCGTCATAAGGCCGGCCCACAAACTTTTCGGCCCAGAAGGCAATCTTCTTTCCCGCCGGCTGATCTTTGAGCTGGATCTGGATTTTCTGGATTTCTTGGGGGGAAATGGGCCAGCCGAGCTGGGCAGAAAAAAAGAGGAAGATGGGAAGGAAAAAAAGAGATTTGATAAATAGAAGAGAGATATTCATTTTCCTCATAATTTCATGTTACCAAATATTTAAAATGATGCCAATCCTTTTCTCCTACCAGCCGAAATTGCTTTCTCTTGACAGGTCATGCTCTACCTCTGGCCGGAGGTCAACATCCCAAACTACCCTTCTTAGCCAGGCATCCATAACCAGTACATACGAGCGATAGTCCTAAAATCGAGGCGAGAGGGATTACTTACGTTTTAGTGGCGGGTGATCTCGACTCGGTTACCGTCGGGGTCCTTGCAAAAAAGATAATCTGATCCATCGGGACGCTGGCCCGGGCCCTCAACAATCTCTATCCTCTTTGCCTTGAGTTCATGGATGGCTTCCTCGAAGTTTGCCACTTCCAAGGCAATATGGCGCATGGAATTCGGGATGGTTTCTTCATAGACCATGAGGTGAAGCTGACATGTAGGTCCAACCTGGTACCAGTGGCCTGGAAAATCGAACGGCGGCCGAGGAATGGTTTGCAGACCCAGTACCTTACCGTAGAACCACTTGCACCTCTCCAGATCCCGAACCACGATCCCCACGTGATTGTATTCCTTTACTTTCACCATCTCATAACCTCCCTTTCTGGATTCTACACTTTTCCGGATCGCCAACCGACTAGCCAGCCCTAGTCGACACAAGGCCAGCTTTTGCGGGCAGGAACCCATATTATTATTCAACGGGTCGTCTTACACGGAGAATGATCTAAATCAAGACAACTTAGATTCATCCCAGTTTTTCTCTCTACGAAAAATGGGGACCTAGCACCTCCTGCATAGATCTTGAATCGGCGATTATGACTTTATGTCGATTCATACCTTCTATATACACTTACCCCTTTTTTGTATGTCATCGAACAGGCTCGCGGCTGAGCTGCGGGCCGAAGGCCCGTCTGCTCCAGTCCCGCTAAGCGGGATTCGCCCGCCGCAGGCGTAGAACACGCTGCGCCTCAGACGCGAGCACGTTCATCACGACCGCCACTCTCAACTCCCACTTTCCGATTAGGCCTCGCCATTAACTGGGTAAAATCATTTTCCTTTATTTATTACCGCCTGTGGTCGGGAGGAACGTCTACTATTGATTTACGTTCTTGAGGCTCAAATCTTTATCCTTGAATGTATTGGGTAAAAATCCTCTTTAACGTAGGGATGAGGGGGTAAACTACAAGGCCTTACGCAATGGCCTTTCAGGTATCTGTAGGGACTTCTCAATCGTCTGCGGAATCTTCTTCTTGTTTTTCCAGCGAACTGAATATTTTTTCCGGTTTCATATGCTTATAATATTTGAGCCGGGATCGGTATTCTTCTAAATCAAACATCTGTTTATCCTGGAGCGTTGTAAAAATAAAGGGGGCGAGTACCGCGCATATGAGATGCACAGCCTCATGATGGGAAGCTTTCCTTTTTCTCATGGCGTTATAAAACTGGTAAACTTCGATGGGGTCCATGTTTTCCAGTTGGGTCTCTGCTATGGCATGGATGGTAACATGAAGAAAAGGATTGGTTTCATTATCGACATCATACTCGTGTTCGCTTAAAAGATCAGCAATCTCAAATTGATTGTGATATTCTGCATGCTCCAGCATGATTTCAGCCAACTTTTTATTTTCCGGGGACAGCGTCTTTAGATCACCCGTTTTGGCGATTTCCCATAATAAACGGGAATGTTCGCCGGAAAGCTTTTTTAACTCCATTCTGGCTTCATCTTCCATGGCAACCCATCCTTTGGTTCATTCTTGATAGCTTGGTAAAAAGTCCCCGCCAAAGCGGGTCCGCATTAGGTGGATTGCGCTAAATCCTTCGTCGTTGCGGCGTACCTGTAAGTAGGCCTCACTCCTCAGAATTTGCGCGCCTTGTCCGCCTGTGGCGGAGAACCTTTTACATTCCCATCCAAATTTTGACTTTATACGAGTCCTTCATTCTTAGAACTTTAAAGGCATAGGTGAACCGTTTCGGACAGAAATAAATTGAGTTTTAGGCTTTTTCCATTTGACTCATGTTAACCTATTGTTTGGGAATCGGTTTGTTTGAGAGTTATCGTTACCTGTGGCTTTCTCAGGCTCGGGGGCCACGATATAAGCTGTGTTTAACAACAACATGATTCAAATGGAAAAGCAGATTGAGTTATTTTGATAAGCTTTAGGAGAGAAAGTTTAAAAGGGCTATTCCCAGCCGATCGGAT
>VGSF01000046.1 GCA_016875165.1 Deltaproteobacteria bacterium | reverse complement strand
GCATGGCTTGTGCGAAGATTGTACGACCTCGATTCATTGGCCACCTCCTTTTTTAGGGGAGTATAGCCTTTTTCAAAATTCAAATCGTTCCCGTACAAAATATTGCAATTATCCAATGAAGTCATAGCGTTTTATGTTATGTTAAAATTTTTATTTGGACAGTAGTGTTATGAAGATATAATTAAATCTTACTGCATCGAGAGTGATACATGGTTGGACCTCGGCTGTGGACACCAGTTGTTACCCCCCTGGCGTTATCGAGAAGAGAAAAAATTAATGCAAAAATGTAAGGTGGTCGCAGGGTTGGATGCGGATTTGAATTCTCTTCGAAATCACCGGACGATTAAAAATCGCATCAGAGGTGATATATGTGTCATTCCTTTTGCCAACGATTCCTTTGATGTTATTACAGCGAATATGGTTTTTGAACATCTGCAATATCCAGAAATTCAATTGGCTGAAATATATCGAGTCCTTAAACCAAGAGGAAGATTGATATTTCATACACCCAATATCTTTGGTTATACCACCATCATAGCAAGGTTGATGCCCAATGTCATAAAGGCCCGATTAGCTTATTTATTAGAGAACCGTAAAAAGGAGGATGTCTTTCCGACATATTATAAAATGAATTCAAAATCAAGAATCGAGAAGTTGGCACAAAAAGGTGGATTTAGAGTCGAAAAAATTAGGATGATTCTCAGCAGTGCGGAATTTGCGATGATTCCACCTCTTGTTCTAATCGAACTCATATGGATCAGGATATTAATGGGAAGGAGATTGAGAATGCTCCGAACGAATATCATCGCCCAGCTAAAAAAGCCCCAAAAGGTTATCCATTCGGATTAGTCATGATTACTTTTTCCCTAAAAAAGGACTATAGTCAATATCACCCTGGTGAAAGACAACTGGGCATCAGCTCGTATGGATCCAGTCGTTCCTTCGATTGTCGCTCCTGTCAGCATTGAACGGAATCTCATTATCTTTAGGCACACATGAAAATCTGCACAACCTGTGTCCTTCCCGAGACGTTTCCCGGCATCACATTTGATGATCAGGGTCGTTGCTCCTATTGCTCAAAGCATGACAAAACGGAGAAGCGCGATAACCAGCGGGACAGATTTTACGCCAAATTCCAGGAGATACTGCAGCGGTTAAAAGGAAAAGACCCGTATGACGCGCTCCTGGCATACAGTGGGGGAAAGGACTCGACGTACACCCTGAAGCTGCTGAAGGAAACCTACGGCCTAAAGCTCCTTGCCATCACCGTCGATCACGGATTCGTTTCCCCGAAAGCTGTGAAAAACATCCAGAACGTCACGGGCCGACTCGATATAGACCATTGCGCCTTTCGCCCCGGCACGGACACCCTGCGCACGCTCTTTTCCAGATCGATGGTCATGGATGTCTATCCCATCAAGGCATTGGAACGGGCCAGCGCCATCTGTAATTCCTGCATGAATCTGGTCAAATCCCTGCTCATAAAAATTTCCATCGAGATGCGGGTGCCGATGATCTTTTACGGTTGGTCTCCCGGTCAGGCCCCTCTGCGATCCTCCGTTTTCAAAACGAACGCGGCGATGCTCCGAAAAATGCAAGAAGCTGTAAGCGTTTCGTTCGAAAAATTAATCGGAGACCGTCTTTCTGCGTATCTTCTAAAAGATCACCATTTCAAAACCGATCCGTCGCGGGAAAGCGACCGTTTCCCCTACATCATTCACCCCCTTGCGTTTCTGGACTATAGCGAGGAAACCATCCTCGATGCTGTCGGCACGCTGGGCTGGATCCCTCCCGAGGATACGGGGTCGAATTCATCCAACTGTCTTTTAAACGACTTCGCCATCGAAATGCACATAAAACAACATAGGTTCCATCCCTACGCCTTTGAGATCGCGGGTCTGGTACGAGAAGGATGTATGACCAGATCAGAAGGCCTGGAGCGTCTCTCATCCCGGCCTGATGCCGCTCATCTCGATTACATAAAGAAAAAACTGGAAGCTGGAGCCGAATCGCGATCCTTTTGTAAAGGAGCAGGGAAATGAACATCGCCACTGTGATCCGAAAGTTCATCATCGAAAACTTCCTCTTCGAGGATACTGGCAATCTTAAGGAAGATACTTCATTTCTCGAGAGCGGCGTCATGGATTCCACAGGTGTTCTCGAGCTCGTTTCCTTTATCGAAGAAACGTTCGGCATTGTGGTCGAGGACGAGGATCTCGTCCCCGAAAACCTGGACTCCATCGCCCGGATTGCGCGGTACATCGAGAAAAAACAGGAAAACTGATATGACTTTTTCCACGACAGTGCTAAACATCGATCCTGCACGGGAAATTTTCAGGATTACCGAATTCATACACCGCATGACACACGGAAGCTTCAAAAGGAGAGGAGCCGTGGTCGGTTTGAGTGGAGGTATAGATTCCGCTGTTACGGCCGCATTATGTGTCCGCGCCCTGGGAAAGGACAGGGTGCTTGGGGTGCTTCTTCCGGAGAAGGAATCGAATCCCATCAGCCTGGAGTACGGCCGTAAGGAGGCAGAGCGGCTCGGCATCAGGACGATCAAAGAAGACATTACAGCTTACCTGGGTTCCTTTGGCATTTACGAGCGCCGGAATGCAGTTATTAAAGAGATCTTCCCCGAATTCAATGATGCATGCAGGTTTCATGTCACCCTGCCCCAGAATCTCCTGGAACAAGATCGCTTGAATTACTACTCCATCACCATGGAAGACCCGGCAGGAAAAAGACAGAAAAAAAGGATCTCAAGCTCCCGGTGGCAGCAGGTCTCCGCCTGCCAGAACGTGAAACAGAGAGTGAGAATGGTGCTTCTCTATCACTATGCAGAAAGGGAAAAATACCTCGTAGCCGGCACGACGAACAGGTCGGAGACCGCACAGGGCTTTTTCGTAAAATTCGGCGACGGCGGGGTGGACATCGAGCCGTTGGCCCATCTTTATAAAACGCAGGTATATCAATTGGCGAATTCTCTGGGCGTCATCGAAGAGATCATTCACCGCGCACCCAGTCCGGACACCTACAGCCTGCCGGTCACGGACAAGGAATTCTATTTCTGTCTCGATTACAATCTGTTGGATCTTCTCCTCTACGGGTACGAACATGCTGTGCCCGTGGATCAGATTGTTAGGGAGTTATGTTTAAAGAAAGAGGAGATCGAAAGAGTATTCAAGGACTTCAGGGCCAAGGAACAAGCAACCTGGCACCTCCGGAGTACGCCGCCGACCCTGGAAGCCTGAATTCTATCTGCAAGCCCCCGAAGGGCAAGCTCCGTAGAATCAATGAACTGGTGAGGTGATCATGCGGGTCAATCATTTCCTGGAAAGGTCCTCTGAGCGTTTGCCCCGAAAAGTAGCGCTGGTATGCGGCGAGCAGCGCTGGACCTACGAAGAAATCAACAACGCCGCAGACGGGCTGGCCGCGTCGCTGGTGGAGATGAACGTGAAACGGCAGGACCGGGTGGCCATCTTTCTCGACAATTCGTTTGAATCCGTGGTTTCAATCTTCGGCGCCATGAAGGCCGGCGCCGTTTTCATGGTACTCAACCCGACATTGAAAGCCGGGAAGCTCAATCTCATTCTCAGGGATTCGGGTGCCCGGGCGGTGATCACTCAGACCAACAAGGCTCGCATATTAAAAGAGGCATTGCCCGAACTCCCTGAACTCGAACATATAATTCTGTGCTATGAAGAACACGAAGACCAGCGCCGTTTCATGGCCATACCTCAAACACAATCGAGGGCTGTTGTTTCCTGGTCCTCCCTGCTCGAGCACGGCAGCCCGACGGTTCTGCCGGCAGCGGACACCGACTCCGACCTCGCCGCTCTCATCTATACCTCAGGATCGACCGGAGAACCCAAAGGGGTGATGTCCGCCCATCACAATGTGGTTGCAGCGGTGGAAAGCATCACCACGTATCTTGAAAACGTTGAAGAGGATATCGTCCTCGATGTGCTGCCTCTCTCCTTCGACTATGGCCTCTACCAGGTGTTGATGGCGTTTTACTTCGGCGGGACCGTGATTCTCGAGAAATCGTTCGCCTACCCGTTCCGCACTGTCGAACGGCTGGTTGAAGAGCGGGTAACGGGTTTCCCTATCGTGCCCAGCATGGCTGCGATTCTACTCCGGATGGAGAACCTCAACCGATCCGATTTCAGTTTCCTCCGCTATGTGACAAATACAGCCGCTGCCTTACCCGTCGAGCATATCCGCAAGCTCAGGACGCTGTTCCCCCATGCAAAAATATACTCCATGTTCGGTTTGACGGAATGCAAGCGCGTTTCCTACCTGCCTCCCGATCAGCTGGATCGGAGGCCCGAATCCGTGGGCATACCCATGCCCAATACAGAAGTTTTCATCGTCGATGGAGAGGGCCAAGAATTGGGTCCGGGCAAGGTTGGCGAGCTCGTCATAAGGGGACCAAATGTGATGCAGGGTTACTGGAATGCCCCCGAGGATACCGCGCGCACCTTTCGGCCGGGAAAGAAGCCCGGGGAAATACTGCTCTATTCGGGAGATCTGTTCCGGAAGGACGAAGAAGGTTTTCTGTACTTCGTGGGACGAAAAGATGACCTTATCAAAACCATGGGTGAACGGGTAAGCCCCAAGGAGATCGAAAACGTGTTGTGTAAAATGCCCGAAGTATCGGAGGCGGCTGTCATTGGTGTGCCGGATGAGGTTGCTGGCCAGGCCATCAAAGCCTTCATTATTCCCATGAAAAGTGTCCGGTTGGCGGAAAAGGAGATACTGAAACATTGCCGGAATCATCTCGAGCCCTTTATGGTGCCCAAATACGTGGAGTTCCTGCCTGCGCTGCCCAAATCCGCCCACGGGAAAATTGACAAAAGCAAACTCAGTCGGAACTGTGTAACCGGGATCGATCCCTCGGGCGAGGGTGGGTAGACGATGACCAGGAGAGCGCATTGCACGTTAGCGCGGTGGGGAGTGGCCCTGTTTATCCTGGTCGGCCTGCTGGGAATAATCGGTTGCCCCGGAGGAGATATGAAAGAAAAAGGTTCTGCCTTTCCTGCACTGACGGATGTCAACACATCTTCCTGGAAAAAGCTTGCAGGCAAAAGGATTTTCTTTGGCCATCAGTCGGTGGGCGCCAACATCATCGCAGGTTTGGGGGATCTTGCGGGGGAATATGGGTATATTCATTTGAGAATCGTCGAAGGCACAGCGCCGGAGGTTTTCAATAATCCGGCGTTTCTCCATGCGAAGATCGGCTCGAATACAAAACCTCAAAGTAAAATAGACGCTTTCAGTGCGCTGGTTCTCGGTGGACTCGGGGAGAAAACGGACATCGCCTTTTTCAAATTATGTTATCTGGATATAACGGCCGACACGGACGTGCAAAAGCTTTTCAGGAATTACCGGGAGCATCTGTCCCGGTTGAAAGCAGCCCGGCCGGATGTGATGTTCTTGAATATCACGGTTCCTCTGACAACGGTGCAGACCGGAATAAAGGCGTGGATCAAAAAACTCCTCGGCAAGCCTCTGGGCGGCCACAAGGATAATATAAAGCGGGGCGAATTCAATGACCTCCTCAGAAGCACGTACAGGGGCAAAGAGCCAATCTTCGACCTGGCGAAGATTGAATCTACGCGTCCCGATGGGTCACGGGCATCATATGCAAAAGATGGAAAGCAATACGACTGTTTGGCCCCGGAATACACTGACGACGGCGGCCATTTGAACGCCCAGGGCCGCAGGATTGCCGCCGAGCAACTCCTGATCTTTCTTGCGGAACGTATGGAATGAAACGCCTGCAACTTAAACGCGGAGCTTGAGCCATGAAGGAAGAAATCTCCTTGAGGATGCTAATCAAGGAAGACGTCAAACGTTATATAGGCTCCCGTGTTTTCAGCTTTTGGGAGGTCATCAAGGCATGCTATTTCGCGGAAGGTCTTCTCTTCGGAGTTCTCTTCAGAATCTGTCAGGCCATCGGCCAAATCAAAAACCCGATCCTGCGGACAACATTGAAATTGATCTTCGTCTGGATCCTGTATCGGTTTTGCTCCGTTATTCTGGGTATTCATATCGATATCGGGGCCAGGATCGGAAAGGGATTGTATATCGGCCATTACGGAGGGATTTTCATCGGACCCGTGGTTATCGGAGACTACTGCAATATCTCACAGCAGGTGACCATCGGCGAGGGGAGGCTGGGTACACTCCGGCAGGGCCTCCCCAGCATAGGAGACTACGTATACATCGCGCCTGGAGCTAAAATCTTTGGAAAAATCACGATCGGTAATAACGCTTCCATAGGGGCTAACGCGGTTATCTCGAAAGATATCCCGGATAACGCCGTTGTGGTGGGAAATCCCGGCCGGATCGTGGGCTACCAGGATGACAACATAAGCATAAACAACGTACCTGAGTAGCGTGTGGATCATGCTCTTACAAGGAAGGGGACGGGAAGGGGAAATTGCTTAAAGTCTTAGCCAAAGATATTTGAAATTTTCATCCGATCCCCTCCCCCTTGTCCCCACCAGGGGAGGGGAGATTTTAGGGATATTATTAAAGATTGATGGCTTCGTAAAAAGTCGTCACTCCGGCCTGCCTGTGCCTGGCAGACAGGTGAAAACCGGAGTCCAGAGAACTTATAACTATTTGAAAAGACTGGATTCCGGCTTTCGCCGGAATGACATAATGAAGGGAATTCCGACTTTTTACGAGACCATCAAGGATGAATTCGACAAGATGAGGCCTGAACTGCTATCTTAGGTATATCCGCAGTTTCTCCGGCCGTGTTTAGAAATTTTATGAGGAGGGAGGAAGGCAATGGAAAAAATAAAGATCCAAGGAATGACTTGCCAGCATTGCGTTATGTCAGTGACTAAAGCATTGACCACAATTGCCGGTCTTAAGGACATACGGGTAAATTTAGTGAAGGGGGAGGCTACCTTCGAGAACACGCAAAATATTTCCCTGGAAAACATCCGCAAGACTATCGAGGATGCCGGGTATAAGGTTGTCGAATAATATTTGGATCATCTCCAAATTAGTTGAGGCGCAGAGAGCCGGGATGGGTAAAATGCCCTGTACTTTCAGGGGCTCGGAAGGAAAGTCATATTGCTGGCAATCATGAGGCACGTATCCCTCTTAAGCTTGGGCGGGGGTGTTCTTCTATCCTCCGCACCTTTCTTTTCCCGCCCCCGCTTCGCTTTGCGGAAGGCGAGCCAGGTGGAGTAGGGAAGCGAATATCCCGCCGATGCTTGCGGCGCAATCTGCCTTTCCTTCCGAGCCCTTACCTAATTTTGATGAAATATTCGATCAACTAATTTGGAGATGATCCGAATATTTTTCGATCTTGACATTTTTAATAAGGTTTTATATAAAGGCTCCATATTGACGGGAGGAAATCATGAGACTGTCAACGAAGAGCCGGTATGGAGTTCGGGCTATTTTTGACATTGCCTATCATTCGGGGGGATTGCCCACCCAGATCAAGGAGATCTCTAAAAGGCAGGAAATTACCCCCCGGTATCTGGAACAGATTTTTCAGAAGCTAAAACGCGCGGGGATTGTGAAAAGCATCCGCGGCCCCAAGGGAGGTTATTACTTAGCCCGTAAACCCGAGAAGATCGCGGTCAGCGATGTGATCCGGGCCGTAGATGAATCGATAGACCCGGTATTCTGCATCCGGCCCTCCAAAGGGAGGAAAAAATGCCGGAAGGAATCGAGGTGCGTGGCCCAAGTGATCTGGCGGGAAGCGGGACAGCGTCTTACCGAGTATTTGGATTCGATTTCAGTTGAGAGAATGTGCAAAATGGCTAAGGATCTGGGGGTAGAGAAGCAACTGGATCATCGCTTCATGTATTTTATTTGAATTGGGAAAAAGGTAACACTTTAGCTCTTTGAAGAAAGGTGTGTCACCAAGGCCAAGGGATTCCAGGGCCCGGGGGCCAGACCGGCCCGCTTGGAATCATAAGGCGCTGATTTCTCCGTGGATGGGGCGGGGAAGATACCCCCGCCTCCTCCGGAGGAAACGGGCTTTTATCCTCGAAGACAAGGGGAAACCCAACCGATGCTTCCGGCGCGTTCCGGCCTGGCCCCCGGGCCCAAACAGAGGCGTTGCCGCCATTTTTTCAAAACTCTAAACTGATACGGAAAAAGAAATTGCTTCAATCCGCCCGGCTTTATTCACAATGACGCCGAGGGGATTTTTCAAAATTTTTAAAATTTATCTTGACAAGGATTATCAAGTTAATATAGAGTAACGACAGTCATCTTATCCAGAGTGGTGGAGGGACTGGCCCGAAGAAGCCACAGCAACCGGTCCCGCCTGAGGCGGGATGCTGGTGCTAACTCCAGCAGGGTAGCGATACCTTGGAAGATAAGATAGGATAGGAGTGAATTAAGCCCCTTCTTATCAACCAAGAGGGGGCTTTTTTTATTCCCAAAGAGAGGAGGTGGGGACGATGGATCGGGAAAGCGACATGGGCGATGAGGATATGGTGATGTGCAGAAAAAAAACAACCGTCAAAATCCATCCTTCTCTCATAAGGTCTGTTATTAAGGAATCAACCTGCCAAGACAAGGCTTAGGGAGGCTTTCCAAAAAAACCATAATGGGAGGGGAGGAAAAGAAAGGAGAAGGAAGAAATGAGTTTGTACAAAGTGAATAAAACCATTGCCGAGATCAACGAAAAAATACGCAAGGGCAAAGCTGTCGTAGTTACGGCCGAGGAAATCATCGACATCGTCGAAGAGAAAGGCCCGGTCAAGGCGGCCCTGGAGGTGGACGTTGTGACTACCGGAACTTTCGGTCCGATGTGTTCTTCAGGGGCTTTCATGAACTTCGGCCATTCCCAGCCGAGAATAAAAGCGGCCAAGGCCTGGCTGAATGATGTGTCGGTTTTTGCTGGGCTGGCGGCAGTGGATGTTTACATCGGCGTAACCGAACCTGCCGAAGATGATCCCCTGAATAAGGTTTTCCCGGGAGAATTTAAATATGGAGGGGGGCATGTTATCCAGGATCTCGTGGCCGGAAAAACAGTGACCCTCCGCGCCGAAGCATACGGGACAGATTGTTATCCAAGGAAGAAACTGGAGAAAGAAATCAACCTGAAGACCATTCCCGAGATCTTCCTTTTCAATCCCCGCAATGCCTACCAGAACTATAACTGTGCCATCAACCTTTCGGACAAAACGATTTATACCTACATGGGAGTTTTGCGCCCCAACGCCGGTAATGCGAACTATTGTTGTGCCGGCCAGTTAAGCCCTCTGATGAACGACCCCCTTTACAAAACGGTCGGTATCGGAACAAGGATCTTTTTAGGCGGCGGACAGGGGTTCATCGTCTGGAGGGGGACGCAGCATAATCCTAACGTGAAGAGAGGGTCGAACCAGGTCCCCCGCACGCCAGCGGGAACGCTATCCGTACTGGGAGATATGAAGCTAATGAACCCGGAATGGCTGGTAGGAGTTAGTTTTCAAGGGTATGGTACAACCTTAAACGTGGGCGTGGGAGTGCCCATTCCTCTTCTGAATGAAGAAATCGCTCAGTACACGGCCGTGAAGGATGAGGACATCTTCACCCAGATTGTGGATTACAGCAAGGACTACCCGGAAGGGGGGCCCATCCAGAGTCTGGGTGAGGTGAACTACAAGCAGCTCAAGAGCGGGAAGATTAAATTCAACGGGAAAGAGATTCCCACCACTCCGCTGTCCAGTTATTCGAAGGCCAAGAAGATTTCGGAGATTTTGAAAGATTGGATCCAGAAAAGGGAATTTCTGTTAGGAGAGCCCCAGCAATTGCTTCCTTCGGTGAGCCAGAGTAAAATTTAATGCGTAAGGCGCAAGGCGCAAGGCGTAAGGCGTAAGGCGGGAGGCGTTACTATTTCACGACTCACAACTTACGTCTTACGGTCTTCATGTGTGCAGTTCAATGATGTCTCCGTCTTTTAGGATATAATCACGCTGAACCATCTGTCCATCGTACTTTTCCCCGCCCCAGATGCGCGCGAACTTTAGTTTCTGGACGAAATCTTTATGAATCTGGGAGGCAAAATCAAGGACCGTGGATCCTTTGGGCAGGATCACCGGGTCGTTCAGGTCAGCAGCTTTTCCCGGAGCTTTGGTGTAGGCCCGGACCGTATCCAGGACGCCAAAGACCTCCTTCTTTAACTCCTCCAGGTTAAGATTTTCCTTAGCGGAGATACAAAGGACGGGGTACACGTCTGAAAAATATTTCAGAAAATTCCGGCAGTGCTCCTTAGCTTCCTGCAGGTCGGCCTTATTGCCGACAAAAACAGCTCGTTTATAGGAGATGCCAAATTCTTTCCTTTTTTCTTCTCCTTTTTTTAAGACTCTGATCCGGCGGCGGTCGAGTTCTTCCAGAACCAGGTCGATCTGGGCCGGGCAATCTTCGGTCAAATCCAGGACAACCATCAAGGCATCAGCGTTACGGATGAGGTTGAATAGCCCGGATTCGGCGTATTCATCCATTAAAGGGGGAGAATCCAGCATTTGAATTTGAATATTTTCGAATTTCATCATTCCCGGCAGGGGAAGGCGGGTGGTAAAAGGGTAATCGGCAATCAGCGGAAGGGCGTTGGTTAATGAAGCCAATATCTGGGATTTGCCGCAATTGGGCAGCCCCACAAGCGCGACCTGGGCCGCTCCTTCTTTTTTTACGGCAAAAGGGTCGATTTGCCTTGAGGTGGAGGGTCGGCGTTTGGACTCGTCTTTATGCTGGGAAAGGCGTTTGCGAAGCTGGCCAATGAGTTTGTCTGTCCCCTTATGATGGGGAATGACGGCCAGCATCTCCTCCAGGGCCAGAATTTTTTCCGCGCCGGTCTTGGCCCGGCGGTAACGTTCTTCAGCTTCTTTGTATTGAGGGGGAAGATTGGCAGGCATAGGGCCCTACAAAGCTGCTTATAAGATTCCATCCCAAACTACGGATTGAAAAAAATCACAGGCCTCGCAGTCGGGGATGGTCTGGGCATGAATCCCCTGAACCTGGCCCCGGCATTTCGTCCCGGCAATAGGCCAACATAACCGGCCGTAGTTGGGATAGGCCGGACAGCTGCCGTCTTTATCCTTGCCGCATTTCATGCGTTCCCAGCATTGCTCCTTGCCTTTGAACTTCATGATGGGGCCTCCAGAAATTTTATGTTATATTTTACAATAAGTGGAAAAAAGACTCAAGGAAGATGCGAAGTAATCTCGCACCCTTGGAAACTACTGATAAAAGGGGATAAGATGATGAATGTTACTGAGGCCGTTGAGAAAAGAAAGAGTATCCGGGCTTTCCTGGCCAAACCCGTCCCTCAAGAAATCCTAAAAGGGGTTTTACAGTCCGCTCTGCGGGCGTCTTCCTGGGGCAACACCCAACCCTGGAAGGTTACAGTTGTGGGGGGAAAGGTCCTTCAGGGCATGATCAAAGAATGTGTGGGAAAAGCAGCGGCTGGAGAAGATCCTCGGACGGACGTGGCCATTCCTAACGAATGGCCAGAAGTATTGTCCCGGCGTTATAAAGAAAATGGAAAACAGTTATTTGAATTATTGGGCATTGGTCGAGGTGATAAGAACGCAAGAGCTGAACACATGCTGAAGATGTTCAAATTTTTTGGAGCTCCTCAGGCCATCTATATGCATATCGATGGAACGCTGGGTCTCTATTCAATCTTCGATGTTGGCCTGCTAGCCCAGAACATCGCCTTGCTGGCTGTTGAAAAGGGCCTGGGCACCTGCTTCCTGGGCGTGTCCGTCCGGTTTGCGGACGTTGTCCGGCAACACACGGGAATTCCTGAATCCGACCAGATTATCATAGGCATGGCCATTGGATATCCGGATTTGGATGCGCCGGTCAATCACTTCCGCAGCGAGCGGGAGCCGCTGGAAACAGTCGTCCGCTGGGTAGGGTAATAAGAATGTGGGTAACAATTTAGCCCTTTGAAAAGAGGTGGGGCGTAAGGACCGAGGGAGTCCGTGGCCCGGAGGCCTGGACGGCCCGCTTGGAATCATAAGGCGCTGATTTCTTCGCGAGTGGGGCGGGGGAAATGCCCCCCGCCTCCTCCGGCGGAAACACGCGGGGTTCTTCGTGATCAAGCGTAAACCCGGCCGATGCTTCCGGCGCGTTCCGCCCAGGCCCCCGGGCCTTAACAAAGGTGGTAAAACCACTTTTTCAAACCGCTAAATTGATACGAAGGTGGAATGAAGGATGAAATACGGGATGGGGAGATAGGGAGATGGGGAGGGGAAATAAAATGAGGAAAAAATTCGGGATCAGGAGAGGAAACTAAATGCAGAGTGCGGAATGGTTGAAAATTAAATTCCGCATTCTGCACTCCGCATTCCGAACTTATTTCAAAAAGGGGTTATGAAGACGCTCGTTTTTTATCGTGGAAGTAGGGGCTGCCCCGTAATTGTGGCCGGGATAAACGATCGTCTCATCGGGAAGGGTGAAAAGTTTCGTTTTGATCGATTGCGCCATGAGCGCCCAGGAACTTCCCGGCAGGTCTGTCCTGCCCACGCCCCCCACGAAGAGAGTATCTCCGGTAAAAACAGACTGATCCCACAGTAGGCACATTCCCCCCGGCGAATGGCCAGGGGTGTGGAGAACTTTTAGGGCCAGGCCTCCCACCCGAATCAAATCTCCATCCTTTACTGTCTGGTCGGCCGGGGGAGAGGATCGGCCGCCGAACATGGAGAGTATGCTGCGAGGAGTCCGGGTGAGCAGGGGAGCATCTTCTTCGTGGATAATGATTTTGGCTCCCGTCCTTTTTTTCATCTCCTCATTGCCCATGATATGATCCACATGGGCATGGGTGTTCAGGATGTATTGGATGGTGATCTTCTGCTGGTTAGCGATGGCCAGGATCTGATCCACATCGTCGGCAGGATCAATGACCAGACCCGCTCCAGCGGCTTCATTGCCGAGAAGGTAGGCAAACACTGAAAACCTTCCCACTTCCATTTGCTTCAGGAACATTTTTTCTCCCCCTATTCTTTTCTAGCAATCCCCACCTTGAGGCAAAGTTGAGCGATGGGGCAAGCGCTGCATTGAGGCTTCCTGGCCATACAAATCTTTCGGCCGTGGAAGACAAGCTGATGACAGGCCATGGTCCAGCGTTGATGGGGGATAACCCCCATTAACTCCAATTCGATTTTATCGGGGTTATCCGACTTGGCCCAGCCCAGACGGTGGGTGACTCGTTTCACATGGGTGTCCACGGCGATGGCCTGTTGATCATAAGCGTTGCCCAGGATGATATTGGCAGTTTTACGCCCCACGCCAGGAAGGGATATAAGCTCTTCCATTGTGCGGGGAATCTTTCCGTTGAACTTCTGGATGATCATTTGGCAAGACCGGATAATGCTTTTGGCTTTGTTATGGTAGAAGCCCGTGGGACGGATTTCTGCTTCGAGGGTGTTAAGACCGGCCCGGGCGAAATCTGCGACGTCCTGGTATTTTTTGAAAAGATCCTTGGTTACCAGATTCACCCGCTCATCCGTGCATTGGGCGGCTAAGATGGTGGCCAGGAGCAGTTGCAGGGGGTTTTGGAAATTGAGGGTAACCCGGGCGTCCGGGTATTCTCTTTCCAGGATGTCTAAGATCTTGACCGCCGTCTGTTTCAGTTTCAATCTTTGATCCTTGTTTAGCTCTGCCCGGGGAACGTTTTGCCGTATGCGCAGGTAGATATTTTCTCATATTATTCATAGAGGAAGGCCAGCCGGAAAGTCAAGGATTTTCTCTCCTTCCAAAGTATAGAAAATAAGTAAGCTGAGCTTCTTGCAAAAGTCCGTAATTTACCCTTCGACAGGCTCAGGGTGAACGGGCTTAGATTGAAATTATTTAGTTTTTCCGTTCGTGGTGAGCTTGTCGAACCACAAAAAATACTTTTGCAAGAGGCTCAGCTATAAGGGAAAAAGTTATGCAAACCGTTATGCTGGAATATATTTTTGACAAAACCTTACTGAATCAGTATAATTTCGGGTATCCAATAAAAGGAATGGGGGAAAGCATGCGCAGAGCCGAGAGCGCCCTTAATTTGATTGGCTCAACGCCGATACTGCAGCTCAGGCGGTTGCCGCAGAAGCAAGATGCCGCAGTTTGGGCTAAACTGGAGTGCTATAATCCTGGCGGTTCGGTAAAAGACCGTATTTGTCTGGCCATGATCGAGGCTGCGGAGAAGGAAGGGAAAGTTCGTAAAGGGACTACGATCGTGGAGCCGACCAGCGGCAATACTGGAATTGGGCTGGCCATGGTGTGCGCGGTAAAAGGTTACAGGCTCATCCTGACCATGCCGGAAACGATGAGCATAGAACGGCGGATCCTTTTAGCGGCCTATGGAGCGGAGTTTGTATTAACCCCCGGCAACGAAGGAATGCGCGGAGCCATCAGGCGGGCCGAAGAGCTGGTTCAGAATAACGAAGATTTTTTTATGCCCCAGCAGTTTAAAAATCCGGAAAACCCCCAAATCCACCGGGAAACCACGGCCCAGGAAATCCTTTCTCAGCTTGACGGCAAGATCGATGCTTTCGTGGCAGGTGTGGGGACAGGCGGCACGATCACCGGGGTAGGGGAAGTGCTCAAGAAAAAACTAACCCGGGTAAAAATTGTAGCTGTGGAACCGACCCGTTCCCCGGTTCTATCCGGGGGTAATCCCGGACCTCACAAAATCCAGGGAATCGGCGCCGGATTCGTTCCTGATGTGTTAAACAGGGGGGTAATTGACCAGATTATCACTGTCCAGGATGAAGAAGCCGCGGAAACAGCCAGGCGCATCGCTCAGGAAGAAGGAATGCTGGTAGGAATTTCTTCCGGGGCAGCGGCCTGCGGGGCCCTCCAGGTGGCCAGGGATCTGGGTAGGGGGAAGGTAGTGGTGGTCGTACTTCCAGATACGGGAGAAAGATACTTAAGCACGGGTTTGTTCGGAGCCGTGGGATAGACGGGAATAAGGGAAAATGGAGACCACCGAAAAAAATTGGACAATCGACCGGGGAATAACCGATTTTTTGGCAGGGCCGTTAAAGAAGAAGCTTAAAGAGGCCAGAAAGATCCTGCGGGAGATGGGCTCTGTTCTGGTGGCTTACTCCGGGGGAGTGGACAGCACGTTGCTTTTGCGCCTTGCCCACGGAGAGTTAGGAGATGGAACGGTTGCCCTGCTGGCTTCTTCTCCCACCTATCCGGAGAGTGAGATCCTCCAGGCCAAAAGGGTTGCAGAGGGAATGGGTGTTCGCTGGGTGGAAGTTTTTTCCAACGAGCTTTCCATGCCCGACTTCACTGGCAACACACCACGTCGTTGCTATTACTGTAAAAAGGAACTTTTTGGACTCTGCCGGGAGAAAGCGGCAGCTTTAGGGCTGAAACAGGTAGTAGATGGCTCCAACCTGGACGACACCGGGGACTATCGTCCGGGAATGGAAGCGGCCCGGGAATTCGGGGTGCGCAGCCCGCTTATGGAAGCAGGTCTGACGAAAGCCGATGTTCGGGAGCTAAGCCGGGCCCTCAGCCTGCCCACCTGGGACAAACCATCCCTGGCCTGTCTGTCCTCCCGTTTTCCCTACGGAACAGAAATTACTCCCCAGCGCCTGGAACAGGTAAAAAAGGGCGAAGAACGCTTGCGCAGCCTGGGGTTCCGGCAACTTAGGGTTCGCTACCACGGGGATTTGGCCCGGGTGGAAGTGGAAGCTAAAGAGATCGATCAATTTCTCGACAGCAATCTCCGCGAAAAGGCCATCCGTTTGCTCAAAGAGGCCGGCTTCACTTACGTCACCCTGGACCTGCAAGGATACCGGACCGGGGCGATGAATGAGGTCTTGAGAGATTTAGGCGGCAAAAGCGCAAAGGACTGAAAAAACGTATGGAAAAAATGACTGAAGTAAGAAAATTAGTGCTCACGGCTCTTTTTGCAGCTCTGGCCGTTTTACTTTCGGGAATTCATTTTCCCGTCGGGCCAACCAAAGTGTTTCCCTTTCAACACATGGTCAATGCCCTGGCCGGGGTCATAATCGGGCCCTGGTACGGCGCCCTTTCCGCCCTTATAGCCGGAATTATCCGGAATGCCATCGGGACCGGGACGATCTTCGCCTTCCCCGGCGGAATTCCCGGAGCGATCGTGGTCGGCTTAATGTACCGGTGGATGCGCAAGGATTGGGTGGCTTTGACGGAGCCCCTGGGCACGGGGGTAATCGGAGTTTTGCTGGTGGTCCTCATCCTTAGCCCTTTGATGGGTAAAGAGTTTGCTTTTGTTTTCTTCTTTACGGCCTTCATGGCTTCGAGCATCCCGGGCTCCATCATAGGCTATTTTCTCTTGAAAACCTTAAGAAAGACCAAGGTCCTTGAGCTGCCAAGAATACCTGAATCGTAAAACCCTTATCGTCGGCGATGTTCGCTCCGGGAAGACAGAACGAACCCTGAAGATCCTGCGGAACCTGATGAACTGCTGTACAGGCCCCATAGCGATCCTCGATCTGGCGCCGCAAAAAGTTCAGGGAGTAGGAGGGAAGATTCCCCTATCTCTTGAAGAGAAAAAGCAGGTATTCTATTTTTCTCCGCGGATTGTGCCCCCCCGGCTTACTGGCAAAACAGAGGAAGAAATTAGGGCGCTGGCTCGGGGAAATTACCAAAGAATCAAGGAATCCCTGCGGGCGCTTAAGGAAAAAGATCCGGCGTGCCTGGCCATTAACGACGTTTCCCTTTACTTGCATGAGGGAAATGCTGAAAAACTTATTTCTTACGCCGAGAGGATTCCCACTCTACTCATGAACGGTTACTACGGCCGTTTCTTCGGCGATAGCGCTTTCAGCCGGCGGGAACGCCAACAGATGGAAATTTTAATCGGCTGCTGCCAGCAGGTTTTTTATTTACCTCCAATTGAGACCTGAACGTCGATCACCAATCCGCAATTGAATTTTCGTAACAGTTTAGCGATTTGAAAAAATGGTATTAAAGCCTTTGTTGAGGGCCGGTCTGGCCCCCGGGCCCTGGAATCCCTTGGCCCCTGGGGACACCCCTTTCTTCAAAGAGCTAAAGTGTTACGAATTTTCTATTATTTTCTTGACAGGGTATTCCGGGCGTGATATTTTGATAATGAATTTCAAAATCATTTTAAAAGGAGCTTCTTGCAAAAGTCCATAATTTACCCTTCGACAGGCTTAGGGTGACCGGGCTTAGGTTGAATTTATTTAGTTTTTCCGTTCGTGGTGAGCTTGTCGAACCACAAAAGAATACTTTTGCAAGAGGCTCAAAGACCATGGAAAAAACTTCCGGATTGCCTTTTCAACAGCTTTTAAAAGAACGGGGGCTAAAGTCCACCCGCCAGCGCGACGAGATCGCCCGGGTGTTTATGGAATCCGCGGACCATCTGAGCGTCGATGAGCTGTGCCAGCGGGTGCGTCAGAAAAATCCGGGCATTGGGTATGCCACGGTTTACCGGACCCTCAAGCTGCTGGCCCAGAGCGGATGGGCTTCTTCGCGCCAGTTTGGCCAGCGCACCGCCCGCTTTGAACAGCGCACCGAAGGCGAGCACCATGATCATTTGATCTGCCTGATCTGCGGCAAAATCGTGGAATTCGCCAGCGAGCGCATCGAGGAATTGCAGTCGCGCATTGCCCAAAAAAAGGGCTTCCGCATCTTTGACCATAAACTGGAGCTTTACGGTCATTGTGCGGATTGCCTGGCCAAAAAGGAGATGACCGGAAAAAAAGTTAAGGAAAAAGCCGCACATGAATAAGTCCTTAAGGAAAAAAACCGCAACGAGCGAAGCCTTTCCCAGAGTCGCCCTGGTGGGAAACCCCAATGTGGGCAAGAGCGTGATTTTCGGGTGGTTGACCGGGCAATATGTAACTGTTTCCAATTATCCGGGAACCACAGTTGAGATTGTCCAGGGGAATTCCAAAGTTGGAGGGCGGAGGCAGGTTATTGTAGATACACCCGGAATCAATAATCTCATCCCCATGTCCGAAGACGAACGGGTAACCCGCGATATCCTTCTTAATGATGAAGATTTAAAAGTCATCCAGGTCTGCGACGCCAAGAACCTGCGCCGTGGTTTATTGATTACTATGCAGCTTGCTGAGATGGAAAAATCCGTAGTATTAGTCTTGAATATGGCAGATGAGGCTAAGGAACGCGGTATTACGATTGACCATGATGATTTAGCCCAATTATTGAAGATTCCAGTATTATCAACAATAGCCACCCGCCGGAAAGGCCTGGATGGGTTGGGGAAAGGTTTGGAAGCAGGTTATATCCCGCAAATTCGCCCGGTCTATAATCCAGAAATTGAAGAAGGGGTTAAAGCAATTGAGAATCTCCTCCCAGAGAAGCAAAAAGGAAAGCGGGCGCTGGCTTTAATGCTTATTGCTGGAGACGAAAGCTTGAAAGATTGGCTGCACTGCCGACTAAGCGAAAAGGTTATCCAGAAGATCGAAGAGATTTGCCGTATATTGCAAAGTCAGCATCAAGAGCCTCTGGGATTTTTGATCAACCAGAAGCGCTTGAAGGCGGCGGACCGAATTTTAGAGGAAGTTTTCCGAAAAGAAAAGCGTAGCCGGGGAATAGCGGCCAGCGCCTTAAGTAACTTAACAACCCACGCCGTTGGAGGAATCCCAATTCTTCTCCTGGCGCTTTACGCCATGTATAAATTGGTCGGGGATTTCGGAGCGGGCATAGGGGTAGATTTTTTATTGAACGAAGTATTTGGAAAGGCCGTCAACCCGGCGGCTACCCGGGTTGTGGAATACCTTTTCCCCTGGCCATTTTTTCAGGATTTTTTTGTTGGTCCATATGGATTAGTGACCATGGGGCTTACTTACGCGATTGCTATTGTCCTGCCCATCGTAGGAACCTTTTTCTTTGCTTTTGGATTGCTGGAAGATTCAGGATACCTGCCGCGTCTGGCAGTGATGGTCAACCGGGTTTTCCGGGCTATGGGACTAAGTGGCAAAGCGGTCCTGCCCATGGTTTTAGGCCTGGGCTGTGATACCATGGCCACCCTTACTGCCCGGGTACTGGAGACAAAAAAGGAACGGATTATAGTAACATTGCTTCTGGCTTTAGGAGTCCCATGTTCGGCCCAAATAGGGGTGATGGTTGGCATGTTCGCGGGATTGTCGTTTAAGGCCATCGCCCTTTGGGCTTTTGTGGTTGCGGGAACTATGATAGGCGTGGGTTTTTTAGCCTCAAAGCTCATTCCCGGAGAGAGGGCCGACTTTATTATGGAAGTGCCGCCTTTACGCATTCCTACGCTTAATAATATCCTCATAAAGACTTTGGCGCGCCTGGAGTGGTTCTTAAAAGAAGCTGTTCCGCTGTTTCTGTTGGGCACCTTTTTTTTATTTGTTTTGGACCGGCTGAGCCTGCTAATGGCCCTGCAGAATATGGCCGAGCCGATCGTGGTCGGATTTCTGGGTTTACCGGCCAAGGCAACTCAAGCTTTGCTCTTAGGATTCCTGCGCAGGGATTATGGAGCAGCCGGATTATTTGTCATGGCTAAAGCCGGTGAACTGGATTCGATTCAGATCGTGGTAAGTTTGGTTACCATCACGCTTTTTATCCCATGCGTGGCTAATTTTTTCATGATCATAAAAGAACGGGGACTGCGGCAGGCCTTGGCCATGGCTGTATTCATTTTTCCGTTTGCCCTGCTGGTCGGCGGTGGACTGAACTTTTTGCTCCGAACTCTGGGGGTTAGGTTATGAATGAAGAAAGAGGTCAAACCTTCCACTGTCCACTTTGCGGGCATCATTTTCACCAGGAGGAGGGCGTATGTTCCGGAAGTTGTCCGCTGGGGAAGTACTGCGGCCTGATTTGTTGCCCCCGTTGCCGTTATCGCTTCGTAGAAGAATCCGGTACGGTAAATTTTTTGAAGAGATTTTTGGGGAAGAAAAAGGATGAAAAGGAGGTAGGCCGATGAATCAAGCCAGAGGGGGAGCGGCTGCCCCGGGCCGGAAAAGGTTTGGCAGGGGAGGGAATGATGCTGAGAAAAAGAGCGAAGCTCATCGGCGGGAAGAAATCTTAGAGCTTATATGGACAATGCGTGAAAGGGGGCTGTTCAATGTGGAGGAATTTCTGCGGATGACCGAAGAAGAAGACGCGGAACTAATATTGGCAAAAATGGAAGGCGATGGATGGATTTCCCTTCGCGAAGGACAGGTGGCTTTTTTGGAAGAAGGAGAACGGCGGGCCGAAGAGATCATCCGCCGACATCGCCTGGCTGAGAGGCTGCTTTCCGAGGTTTTTGCGCTGGATGAGAAATATATGGAATCAAGCGCCTGCCAGTTCGAACATGTTCTTAGCCCCCAGGTGCTGGACAGTGTGTGTGCTTTCCTGGGGCATCCGCCGATTTGCCCCCATGGTAAACCTATTCCCAGGGGCCCCTGTTGTGCCCGATTCAAAAGGGAGGTAGAACCCCTGGTCCGCCCTCTCGCCGACTTGAGATTAGGAGAGGAGGGGCGCATCGTTTTCATTACTCCCCGTTCGCGATCCCGTTTGGAGCGGCTGAGTTCCCTGGGGTTAATTCCCGGATCAGTGGTGCGCTTGGCCCAAAAACGCCCATCTTTTGTGTTAGAGATTGGGGAGACAGCCCTGGCCCTCGATGAAGAAATCGCCCGGGAAGTTTATGTGAAAAAGGCATAAAAAAATTCTTTACAATTTTTGGGGAAAAGTTTATTATTTCAAATAATCATAAAAATAATGCATTTTCCCTTATGCGCTTCTTCGGAACTGTTCGCAAACAATATCTTTTATTCCTGGGCATTTTTGTTTCGGCCATGCTTTTTTTGGCCATCTTCGGCGGGCGGGGTCTGATGCAAATTTACCATCTAAAAGAAGAGCGGGAAAAAATCAAGGTGGCCAATGCCCGCTTGGACGAGGAAAACCAAAAGCTGGCCCACCAAGTTGAAAGGATGAAAAACAACAAAAAAGAAGAAGTTGAAAAAATCGCCCGCGAGGAATTAGGGCTTGTTAAGAAAGGAGAGATTATATATAAATTCGATTAGTAAGGGATAATCTGCGGTCGTTTTGCCGAGCGCTGACTGCATAACCTTCCAGACCTGATTACCCCCGTTTTTTTGCAAATCTGTAGTGAAATTAACTCAGAACTGGTTGAAAAAATGTTGTATAAATGCCAAAAATGAACATAGATGCCATTTGGGAAAGATTTTTAAAAGCCAACCGGTTTAAAATTAAGTTACAAAAACTCCTTAATCTAATTTTAATCAATATTTAAAATAAATTTAAATAAATTAAAGAGATAATGGTGATTTAGGGGATATAAATTATATATAATTAAGCTTAAATTAATTTAAATTTTAAAAAATTGCCTAATTTCATATTTTCGGGAATTCATTTTGCACTGCAAAGCCTTAGACTCGGGGTTGTGCTGTAAACCGTTTTAAAAATTAGCCTACGCGGCGCTGAATATTGACATGAATTCCCTCAAACAATATCGCGAAGAACTTTTACTGAGCAAGGCCGAATTAGCGCGGAAAGCGGGAATTTCCACCTTGACACTTGACAGAGTGGAAAAAGGGAAAAATTGCCGTCTGGAGACGAAACGAAAGATCATTTTTGCTCTTGGACTAAAGCTCTCTGAACGAGAAAAAATTTTCTGGGATGAAAAATGAAATTTCTCCCCCGAATTTTACCTGTATCCTTCAGTAAAAGGGAAAATATCCCCATGCACTTCATTTTTCTGTTCATCCTTATTATGGTAGCATCCGCACCTATCACCTCCCAGGAAGTCCGGGCAATGGAGGAAAGAACACCAGGACGGACATACACCGAGCAAGAAATTGCCACAGAAAAATTCTTCTCCAGCCTGGAAACTGCTCTGGCCAAGAAGTTCTTCAATTACCGCAATCGGCCGGTTGTCCGGGTGGCTGTCTTCGATTTTACGGACGGGGCCGGGAATGTAGTTAAGTCCGGGAGGGAGTTGGCCGATAAAATAACCAGGCGGCTTTATCCCCAGAACCAATTCGACATTGTAAGCCAGGAGAAAATTAACCGCTATTTAAGATGGAACGGCCTCAGTGTTCTGGGAAAGCTGAATACCCAGGACCTGCACCGTTTACAACGGCGGATCAACACGATGGACCCGGACAACGGGATTCACGCCTTCATTACGGGAGAAGTGCAAAAGGGGGTCGGGCGAAGCCTGCGGGTTTCTGCTTCCATAGTCAATTTTCAGTTTAAGGTTGGGGCCAATGAACTGGAAAAAAACATTGTGGATGTCCTTACTCTGAAAGCGGAAATCCCCATGCCGACTGAACAAGCCCTGCAGGAGGCCACAGGCATCGCCCTTCGGGGGGAAATCCGCACCATGGAAGAAGGCCGGCTGGTGATTCTGACCAACAACCGGGGAAGTGCTTTGCTGGAAACGGAATATGCGAAACAATTCAATAAAGACCGGCCTTTCCCCTGGGCGAAAGTTCCTTTTGTCTTTGTGGCGGGGAAGGAAGAAGCAACCGTACCCGAACAGATCAGGATTGGATTGGGAGAACTTCTTCTGGCGCCGTTGAGCATGGTAAAGGATTCCCTGAGGCAGATGGAATATTCTTTCCTGCACGGCAAGTGTTCCACTAACAGCGTTTATTTTGATGAAAGGGTTCCTGCCCAGGATTACCGCCTCGTAACCAGCTTTTTGGACTTAAAGAACAATGAAACCTATTCCGAAATGACAGAAGTTCAAGTTTTTCCCGGGACAACGACATTGGTGGTTTTATCTATCTACGTTCCCAGTGAAAAAGAACGGATCCGGACCAAACAGTACCCGCGGATCAATGTATTTCAAATTTTGGGCAAAGGGATGGAAGTTTTGCCCAACCGGTAGGAGAAAATGGGGCTCTTTACCAAAAGTGATATAATCGGCTTGGACATAGGGTCGAGTTCCATCAAAGCTGTGGAGTTAGAATGGAGCAAGAAAAATCCGAAACTGAAACATTTCGGTTTGATTCCCCTTCCTCCAGAAGCCATTGTGGACGGGGCCTTTATGGATTCGGCCAGTATAGTGGAATCGATCCGCAGCTTGGTGGAAGGTTTAAAGGTAAAAACCAAGAATGTCGCCGTTTCCATATCCGGGCATTCGGTGATCATCAAGAAAATTAATGTTGCCTCCATGTCCGAAGTCCAGTTGGAAGAGTCCATTAAATGGGAAGCGGAGCAATATATTCCTTTTGACATCGAGGATGTAAACTTAGACTTCCAAATTCTGGATGAACCGGCCGGCCCGGATCAGATGGCCGTGCTTTTAGTGGCGGCCAAAAAAGATATGATTAATGACTACACTGCGGTTATAGAAGAAGCCGGTCTTCGTCCGATCGTTGTGGATGTGGATTCTTTTGCCATCGAGAACGCCTACAACTTGAACTACGAATGGACCGAAGATGAAGTCGTGGCTCTGGTCAACATCGGGGCAGGAGTCATGAACATTAATATTCTGAAAGGGGGCACTTCGGCCTTCACCCGCGACATATCCGTCGGCGGGCGCCAGATTACCGAAGAAATCCAGAAACGTCTGAAGCTGACCTATGATGAAGCCGAAGCCCTGAAGGTTAAGGAAAAGGATGCCGGTTTCCAGAGCGCTGAAGTAGAAAAGATCATCCAGGGGACGGCCGAACAATTGGCCACCGAAGTTAGGAGGTCTCTGGAATTTTTTGCAGCTTCCACTTCGGGAGGGGATATCAAAAAAGTTATCATAAGCGGGGGATGCGCCAGAATTCAGATGCTCCCGGGATTGATTGAGGAACGCATCGGAACGCCGGTGGAAGTTTTTAACCCCTTTGCCAAGATTGATTGCCACCCGGAAATGTTCGACCCCGAATACATCCTGCAGATCGCTCCCTTAGCCGTTGTCGGAGTGGGACTGGCCTTGAGGAGAGAGGGCTTAAAATGATTCGCATCAATTTACTGCCAGTTAGGGTGTTAAAGAAGAAAGAGACCACCCGGCAGATGCTGTCCATCCTGTCTCTATCCCTGGGCGGTGTGGTTTTAATCATTATTTTTTTCCATCTTTCCCTTTCCAGCCGACTTGGCAAGGTCGAGGCCCAGATCGCGGTCTATAACGAAGAAATCAAAAAGCTGAAAATCGACACTAAAGACGTAGATAAATTTAAAGCCGAAAAAGAAGACCTGCAGCGGCGGTTGAACATTATTTACACCCTGCAGCGGGCCAAGACAGGGCCTGTGCGCGTGCTGGATGAATTGGCCACCTCCCTTCCCGGCCGGCTCTGGTTGACCTCCTTAAAAGAAAAAGACGGAAAGATGGAGATGAAGGGTATAGCCTTGGACAACCCCACAATCGCCCAATTCATGACCCGCCTGGAGAAAGCCGGGGGCATCAAGAACGTGGAACTGATCGTCTCCCAGCAACTGGAGCGGAAAGACATAAAACTAAAAGAGTTCACCTTAACCTGTATTGTTGAATTCGGGTTACCGCCCAGCGGGCCCGCCTCATAAGGGAGATAAGCCGTGGCCATTACCGTTGATACTATCGTCAAGCTGCCCACCTCCCGCAAGATTTTGTTTTTTGTTTTAATTCTGGCCGTCATTCTGGGGCTTTATTTTTATTTGGTATATCTGCCTAAATCCCAGGAGCTCGAAAAGAAGACAGCGGAAATGGGCAAGCTGGAAACGCAGATTCGAGAACTGCGTACCATCGTGGCCAACATCAAACGCTTTCAGGCAGAAGCCGCCAAACTCAGGGAAGAGTTGAATCTGGCTATCGCTCAACTTCCCACAAGCAAAGAGATTCCTTCCCTCTTGGCGAATGTTTCTAATTTAGGTAAAGAAGCCGGGCTGGAATTCCTCCTCTTCCGTCCTTCTCCAGAGTTAACCCGTGATTTTTACGCCGAAATTCCTGTAGAAATTAAGGTTAAAGGGACGTATAACGAAGTGGCCATATTCTTCGATAAAGTTGGTAAGATGCCCCGGATCGTAAATATTTCCGGGGTTACCATGGAGGGGGCGAAAGAGGTTTTTGGACGGTGGGAAATAACGACTTCCTGTACAGCCACCACTTTCAAATTCATCGAGAGGGAAGCCGTAGAGCCTGCCAAAGACAAAGCGGTTACAGGTGAGAAAAAAGGAGTCCCGCCTGCTAAGAAGTAAGGAGCTTTATCCCATGAAAGGACTGGGGGCCGTATTTTTTCTGGGCATTACTCTGATACTCGGGGGTTGCGGGGGAGATCCGCCCAAAACGACTAAAGGTACTGTGCCCCCGGCTGCCAAACCGAAGGTCGCTCCGGCCAAGGCAGCAGCTATTCCTGCTCGGGTAGTTAAGGTAGAGCCGCCGCCGGTTGTGACTTATACGTATAATCCGAAAGGAAAGCCGGATCCGTTTAAACCATTAGTTGTTGAAAAACCAGAAACCCCCTTAACCTTAAAAAAGGTCGCCGAGGCGGCACCTGAACCAGGCACCCCTCTGGAGAGATTGGAGTTGAGCCAGATCAAATTAGTGGCCCTCATCTGGGGTGTCCGGGAGCCGCGGGCCATGGTGGAAGATGGGGCAGGCAAAGGATATATCATCATGAACGGAACGCCCATCGGAAAGAACAAAGGGAAAGTCACCCAGATCACCCCCGCGGGTGTCGTCGTCAGCGAAAAATATGAAACCGCAGCCGGTAAATTCAGCACCCGGGAGGTTACCCTCAAGCTTTATGCTGATTAGTGAAGGAGGAAACATGGAAGAAAATTTTTATAGAAGATTTTGCCGCCGCTTTTTTGGGGGGGCCCTGATCATTCTTTTTCTTGTTTCCCCCTCCTTCTCTCAAGGGCCGGCAGAGAAAACTGAAACCCTCTCCATCAAAAAAATCGAAGTGACCGAATCGGCGGAAGGCTCCAGGGTTTCTATTGAGGGTTCCAAACCATTTGAATATAAGGTTTTCAAGTCGGTTAACCCCCTGCGGGTGGTCGTAGATTTGCCCCAGGCAAAATTAGGCAAGCTGGTTGGACCAATTAAGGTCCAAAGCGGCGCGGTAAATGTAATTCAGAATAAACAAATTGATGACCCCAAGAATCCGAGGGCGCGGATCGAGATTGGACTTGATCGACTCGTTGAGTATAACGCAACCTCCGAGGGGAATTATCTTTATATCGATTTTGGCAAGCCGCCGGTGCTTTTGGCCAAGGAGATCAAAAAAGAACAAGAAGTTAAAAAAGAAGAGCCCCAGAAAGAAAAACCATTGCCCAGAAGCAGTTCCGTAACGGATGTGGCCATTTCAACCAAGCCAAATATAGTTGAAGTGGAAATCAAAGGGGATGGCCCGATGCCGGATTACCGAAGTTACCAACTGGCCAGACCCCCCCGTTTGGTCATTGACCTGCCAAAGATGGTCAATGTTTCAACCAAGAAAAATATCGACGTGGGCAGCCAGTTGTTACAAAACATCCGACTGGGCCAGACTCCTGAAAAATTGCGGGTGGTCTTAACCTTTCCGGGGAATAAATTACCTCGGTATAAAGTAACTAAAGAAGGCCAGGATCTGAAGGTTCTGCTGGGAGGCGAGAAAGATGAGACGGTACGGAAAGAACCCCCTCCGCCTGCTTTACCTGCCAAACCGACCCGGGTCGCTGAGGCGGAACCGAAAAAAGTAGCGGAAACTGCAGCGCCTCCTCCTGCGGAAAAACCGCCGGTCCAGGAAAGGGAGCCTCCTGCCGAAACTAAACCAGATCCAGAAGCGGAAAGAAGCCAGGCAGCCCAGTTCAGGGGAGCGAGACTTTCGTTGGATTTTAAGGATGCGGACCTGCACAACATCTTCCGGCTGATTGCGGAAGTGAGCAACCTGAACATCATCACCACCGATGACGTCAAGGGCAAGATTACCATAAGGATGGTAAATGTTCCCTGGGACCAGGCTCTGGAAGTTATTCTTTCCACTAAAAATTTAATTAAAATTGAAGAAGGGAACGTCCTACGCATCACCACCATGGAGAACGTTCGCAAGGACCGGGAAGAAAAGCAAAAAGAAGAAGATATTTTGATTAAATCCCGGGAAAGTAAGGAAAAATTAGAAACTTTGCACACCGAAACCATAGTGGTTAATTATGCCAAAGCCACTGACCTGCAAAAACTTATTCGGGAAAAGGATGATAAAGGAAAAGGCTTCTTAGGACCACGTGGTTCCGTAAAAGCCGATGAAAGGACGAACACCTTGATCATCCAGGATTCCCGGGCGCAGATTGAGGAAATCCAGAATCTTGTTAAAAAATTAGACACCCCAACGCCCCAGGTGCTCATAGAGGCCCGAATTGTCCAGGCCGTTACGACTTTCGCGCGCTCGTTGGGTGTTCAATGGGGGGGTAGTTACAACCAGACAGGTTCTACTGCCTGGGGATTAACTGGAAATAATCCCAGTGCAGCAGCAGGCTGGGGATTTACTCCCAGCGCAACGGGGGCCAGCACGAATTTGATTATGCCGTCTAATTTCGTGGTAAACTTTCCAGCCTCCAGCGCCAATACCCCGGTGGGAGGGATGGGTATTTCCTTCGGCAAAATAACTGGAGATTTGGTGAACTTGGATTTGCGCCTTCAATTAGGAGAAACCGACGGCCAGACCAAAGTAATCGCTCGGCCTAAATTAGCCACGTTGACGAACCGGGAAGCACTTATCAAGCAGGGAGAAAGGATCCCTTATGAGACAACTTCCCAGGCTGGTACGCAGATACAGTGGGAAGATGCCGTTCTCCAATTGAAAGTGACTCCCCGAGTGACGGGCGATGGAACCATAATGATGGAGGTGCAAGTTAACAGGGACGCCCGCGGAACTTTCCGCAGCGCGATTACTCAAGTGCCCAGCAAGGACGTTCGCGAGGCGAAAACGGAAGTTCTGGTAAAAGATGGAGAGACAGTGGTCATCGGGGGAATCTACGAATCGGAGAACTCCGAGACTCAGCAAGGGATTCCCTGGCTGATGAAAATTCCCGTTCTGGGCTGGCTTTTCAAGAACCAAGAAGTCCTCAGCACCAAGAAAGAGCTCCTGATTTTTATCACTCCCACGCTTATGGCAGCGAAAGCCGGATCCTAAAAAGTATTCACATACGAATTAAAAGGGCACCCTAAAGGGTGCCTTTTTTTTGCCTTCTGGGCAGTATTTATAGGGGCGGCAAAAGAAAGTTGTCATTGCGAGGAGCGCAGCGACGTGGCAATCCCATGAGATTGCTTCATCCCGCCCTGGCGGGATTCCAATGACAGCCCATTGAAGGTCAACTTACTTAAGCCGTTCACTATAGTTCGGAGTTCGTAGACGAGGGATCGGTTATATAATTACTCCGAATTCCGATCTCCGATCGCATAACTTATTTTATTTATTCTTGCAGCCAAAGAATGATTGTGGTATTTTTTTTATCTAAGTAAGATGGTCTCGTAAAAAGTCTGAAAATACGTTTTTCTGTCATTCCGGCGAAAGCCGGAATCCAGTCTTTTCAAAGCGTTATAAGTTTTCTGGACTCCGGTTTTCACCGGAGTGACGACTTTTTACGAAGCCATCAAGTAAGATGATCTCGTAAAAAGCCCTTTTTGCACCATTTTCGTCATTCCCACGAAAGCGGGAATCCAGTTAATTCAAGCAGTTCTGGACTCCTGCTTTCGCAGGAGTGACGGCTTTTTTGATTTTTTACGAGTTCATCAAGCAATTTGGGAGGATAAATGACCCGGCGTTACGATCCCCAGATCATTGAAAATAAATGGCAAAAAATCTGGGATGACAAAAAACTTTTCCAAACAACAGAAGAACCGCAAAAACAAAAGTATTATGTCTTAGAAATGTTTCCCTATCCTTCAGGGAAGATTCATATGGGGCATGTGCGGAATTATTCCATCGGCGATGTGGTGGCTCGCTATAAGCGGATGCGGGGATTCAATGTCATCCATCCCATGGGCTGGGATGCCTTCGGCATGCCGGCTGAGAATGCGGCTATCCAGCATAGAGTCCATCCGGCGAAATGGACAACCGATAACATTGCCGCCATGAAAAACCAATTAGGGCGACTGGGATTCAGCTATGATTGGGAGAGGGAGCTATCTACCTGCGACCCTTCGTATTATAGGTGGGAGCAGTGGCTTTTTTTAAAGATGTACGAGAAAGGGTTGGCCTATAAAAAAACTTCTTCGGTCAACTGGTGCGAAAAATGCCAGACCGTCCTGGCCAACGAGCAGGTGGAAGCCGGGCGCTGCTGGCGGTGCAGCGAAGAAGTGATTCAGAAGGAGATGGAAGGCTGGTTTTTTAAGATTACAGCCTACACTGAAGAACTGCTGGATTACTGTGATAAACTTCATGGCTGGCCGGAACGGGTGGTCACCATGCAGAAGAATTGGATCGGCCGATCGCTGGGGGCCATCATCCATTTTCCTTTATGGGAAAAAGATGGTTTTATTCCGGTCTTCACCACCAGGCAGGATACAGTGTTCGGGGCCACTTTCATGACCCTGGCCCCTGAGCATCCGCTTACTCTGGAGCTCTCCCGGGGGAAACCCCAGGAAAGAGACGTTAAGGAATTTGTGGAGCGAATAAAAAAGCAAGACCGGGCCAAACGCACCGCCGAAGATTATGAGAAAGAAGGCCTTTTTATCGGGGCCTATTGCCGGAATCCCCTCACCGGAATGAAAATGCCCATCTTTGCCGGAAATTTCGTGCTGATGGAATATGGCACGGGGGCCGTGATGGCTGTTCCCACCCATGATCAGAGGGATTTTTATTTTGCCAAAAAATTTGATCTTCCCCTGGTTGTGGTCATCCAGCCGGAAGGTCAGCCGGAATTGTCGGCCGAGACTATGGCAGAAGCTTACACGGGGGAAGGGATATTAGTCAACTCCAGGCTTTTCAATGGAATGTCCAGCATGCCTGCCAGGGAGGCCATCGCCGCCTATCTGGAGGAGAAAAACCTTGGGAAAAAAGCTATAAATTATCGCCTGAGAGATTGGGGGATTTCCCGGCAGCGTTACTGGGGGGCTCCGATTCCCATCGTTTACTGTGAGAAATGCGGGACGGTCCCGGTTCCCGAAAAGGACCTTCCGGTGGTTCTTCCCCACGATGTCAAACTAACCGGCATGGGCACATCTCCCCTGGCTGATGTTCCGGCGTTCGTGAACACGCTCTGTCCTCTTTGCGGAAAGCCGGCCAAAAGGGAGACGGACACTATGGATACTTTCGTGGAGTCCTCCTGGTACTTTGACCGGTTCTGCAGCCCGAACGAAAACCAGGGGATGTTTGACCGGGAGAAAGTTAAATACTGGATGCCCGTGGATCAATACATCGGCGGGATCGAGCATGCTATTTTACACCTTCTTTATTCCCGTTTTTACACCCGGGTGCTGCGGGACTTCGGCCTGGTGGATTTTGCCGAACCTTTTACCAACCTTTTGACCCAGGGGATGGTTGTCAAAGAAACCCAGTTCTGTGTCCGGGATGGTTTCCTTTTTCCGGAGGAAGTAGGCGATAACGGGGTATGCCGAAAATGCGGCGGCCCAATTCAGGTTGGCCGCACGGAGAAGATGAGTAAGTCCAAAAAAAACGTGGTTGAGCCCGACGCCCTGGTGCAAAAATACGGAGCGGATACGGTCCGGCTGTTCTGTCTTTTTGCCTCGCCGCCGGAAAAAGACCTGGAATGGAACGAACAGGGGGTAGAAGGGGCGGCGCGGTTTTTGAATCGAATCTGGCGCCTGGTGGATGAACGGGCGGGAATATCCCGGGAAGCGGAATGGCCCTGTCCGGAGTGGGACCTTTCTGAAAACCTGCGGGCCCTGAGGCGCAAAACGCATATGACCATCAGGAAGGTCACTGAAGATATTGACAACCGCTTTCATTTTAATACGGCCATAAGCGCCGTGATGGAGCTGGTTAACCTTCTTTACCAGGTTGAAGAAAAGACAAAAGATGGCGATCCTTTTGCCCGGGGAGTTATGCGGGAAGCGGTGGAATCCGCGGTCATCCTTCTCTCTCCCATCATCCCGCACATCTGCGAGGAGATGTGGGAGATGCTGGGCCATAGCGATAGCGTCTCCAGAGTTTCCTGGCCAGAGTATGACACCGAAATCATCAAGGATGAAGAAGTTCTTATGGTCATCCAGGTAAACGGAAAACTGCGCGGGCGGATCATGATAGAGGCATACGCTTCCGAAGAAGAAGTTAAAGAAGCGGTTCTGGCCAACCAGCGCATCCAGGAATTCTTGCAAGGCCAGATAGTGAAAAAAATCGTTCTGGTTCCCAAAAAATTGGTCAACCTTGTTGTCTAACCCCTTGTAACACTTTAGCCCTTTGAAAAGAGGTGGGGCGTAAGGGGCGAGGGAATCCGCGGCCCGGGGGCCTGGACGGCCCGCTTGGAGTCATAAGGCGCTGATTTCTTCGAAAGTGGGGCGGGGAAAATCCCCCCCGCCTCCTTCGGCGGAAACGCAAGAGGTTCTTCGTGGTCAAGCGGAGACCAAGCCGATGCTTCCGGCGCGTTCCGCCCAGGCCCCCGGGCCATAACGAAGGTGGTCAAACCACTTTTTAAAAACGCTAAATTGATACAACCCCGCAGTTTTTTCTGCGGGTAGATTTGGGTATTACGAGATTGTCCAGGAAGGAGGAAACCATGCGTCGGTGGAATCGAGCCCTTTGGGGACTGGTGGCCTTCAGTCTGATAATCTGGGGAGCGGGATGTGTTTACACGGAGCAAACAAAGATAGCCCCTCCCATAGTGACTAAATTCAAAGGGGAGTTAAGGGTGGCTCCATCCTTAAGCGAACGCCCCCCCCAAACCGTAGCTGTACTCCCCTTTTTAAACCGCACCGAGAAAAAAGAAGCTTTCGACATTGTGCGCAAATCTTTTCACGGGCATTTCAGTAAGTTAAATTACACAACCATGCCCTTATTTAAGGTGGATGATTCTCTCCGCCAGGCCGGATTGGATACACCCGAGAAAATTGCTCAGACTCCTCTTCCCAAGCTGGGAGAAATTCTCAGGGTTGACGCCATTATTCAGGGAGAGGTAACTCATTACGACCGCCTTTACGTTGGAGTTTACTCCCAGGTGGCGGTGGGGGCGCAAGTTTGGATGATGGATGGAAAAACCGGCAAAGAGCTGTGGTCAGCCAAAGATGTTTCCCGAAAACATGAGGCAGGAATATCCACCTCCCCCGTGGGGTTAATTCTTGTTGCCGTAACCACTGCTTTAAATTTGCGGGAGATCGAGCTCCTGCGTTCTTCTGATGATCTATTCCGCGATATGGTCAAAACCATTCCTCAACCAACTATAGCCCAGGCCTTAAGGCCCCCGACGATTACGATCTTAGCCCACGACGGCATGATACGTTCGGACAAATTTGCCCACAGGGTAGGAGACGTCATCAAGGTTGCCATGGAAGGAGATCCGCGGATGAAGGCCTCCTTCCGGATCGCGGAATATAAGAAAGACATTCCCCTTAAAGAAGAAGAACCAGGCATATATACAGGGAGCTACAAAATTCTGCCCGGGGATAACGTCGAAGAAGCTCTCATAATCGGGACTCTGGTCAATGACGCCGGCAACGCCACAGAATGGGTAGATGTTTTGGGACCAGTAACTATTGACACCACTCCCCCGGAAGCGCCCAAAGAGATAAAAGCCATAGGGCGGGATAAAATCGCGGACTTGAGCTGGTCGAAGAACGTGGAAAAAGATATCGCCAGATATAAAATTTACCGCAGCGCCACCCCGCTTACCGGATACCAGGAAGTGGGAACGACCGAACTTAACACCTTTCAGGATAAAAACCTCAAGAATGAAACGAATTATTATTATAAAGTTGCTGCTTTGGACCTGGCCGGAAACGAAAGCAAGCAATCCGACCTATCCAAAGCAACGCCGGTGACCCCGGGACCGACAGCAGTAAAAGGGATGATTTTGGGGGACGTGGTTTGGCATGCGGGGGCCAGCCCTTATATTCTGGAAGGTGAAGTCCTGGTGGGACAAAAAGCCACCCTGACCATCGAACCTGGGACAATCATCCGCTCCAAAGGCGAGGGAATATCGGTCATGGGAAAAATGATCGCTAAAGGAGACCAGACCAGCTTGATCGCCTTTGAAACAGCCTCCCCCGGCCTGAACTGGAAGGGAATTATTTTTAAGGGCACGAAAGATGAGGAAAACATCGTCGAGTTTACCCGCATCAACGGAGCCCTGACCGGAATTGCCTGTCTTTCATCTTCTCCGCAAATCCGCCATAATGAAATTTCCAACAATCAGGTGGGCATTCAGATAAGCGAATCTTTCTCCAAACCCAAAATTTTTAGGAACGTCATTTCCGCAAATGTTATTTCCGGGGTGGATGTTTCGGCAGCGGCCGCTCCCGCCATTGAGGATAATGAAATTCGCGGGAATCTTAAGGATGGAGTGTTGATCCGGGAGGCCCGGCCGCTCCTCGTTAAAAACCGCATCCTCAACAACGGGGAAGCCGGAGTTCGCCTCTTTTCTTCCTCCTCTCATCTGCTGAACAATAACATTTATGACAACGGGAAGTATGAAATTTATAACTCTCCTGAAAAAGACGTTCAAGTAGAAGCCAGAGATAATTGGTGGGGCACCCAGGAAGGCTTGAAAATCATCGGTAAAATTTTTGGAAGGGTGGACTATCAGCGGGTGCTCGACGCTCCCTACCCGCAGGGCAGGCCCGTAGAACTTCCCATCCTGAAAAGCTCCCTGGGTGGAACAGTGGAACGGGATTCTTTCCTGACCGTGGCCCATAGCCCGTACGTGCTGGAAAAAGACGTAAGCGTGGAGAAAGGGGCCGTTCTCTTCATTGAGCCTGGAGTTACCCTGAAATACAATCCGGGGACTTCGATCATCGTCAAAGAGGGCGGGATCGATGCCCGGGGCACGGCTGACCGGCTGATAACTTTTACTTCCAACAGCTCGACGCCTTCGCCGGGGAATTATCCTTCGGTCGTAAGATTCGAGCAGCGCTCCAGGCAGGCCAGCTTCTTTCGTTATTGTATCTTAGAATATGCCGAGACCGGCCTGGATATAGCTTACGGAGCGCCGGACATCGACCGTTGCTACATTGCCAACCACTCGCAGGCGGGCCTCAAAGTGGCTAACGATGCCGAGCCCAAGATCTTTTACAGCACTTTCATGAAAAACCTGGGAACAGGAGCGATCGTGGCCCTGGGAACCTCCCGGCCAAAGATCAACCGCAATAATTTCCTGGATAATCCTTTTGCCGTGCAAAGTTTTTCTTCAATCTACCTGGATGCCCGGGAAAACTGGTGGGGATCGAGCCCGCCCCGAGAGTCGCTTTTCCTGGGCGAAATTAATTATAAATCCTGGCTAGAGGCTCCTGAAGCAGGAGCTTTTCAGGGGAGGAAGCCATGAAACGTATAACCGCCGGCTTTTGTTTCTTATGGCTGGTTCTATGGACGGGAGCAACCTGGGCCAGCCAGGCGGAGGTGATCGAGTTAGTTGGAAGCGGAGAGATTAACTGGTCCAAAGGAATCATTACGGCCAAAGGAAGCGGGGCTCCCTCAAAAGAAGCCAAGAACATCGCTCAGGCGCGATTGATGGCCGAACGGGCCGCTCTGGCCGATGCCCGGCGCAACCTCCTGGAAGTACTCAAGGGGGTGCGGATTGATTCAGAGACTCTTGTAGAAAATTTCATAGTGAAAAGCGATCAGATAAGATTGCAGGCTGAAGGGTTTATCCAGGGCTCCGCCGAGGTAAGAAAATTGAGGAGGTATTTATCCGATGGGGCCATTGAAGTGACCGTGGCCATGAACCTGAGCGGGGATTTCATGGCCTTGATGATGAGCCTGCCCAAGGACTTGCCCGCACCTAAACCGCCGGAGCCGGACAGACTAATTCCGCTGGTCAAACCCACCATTCCTGAAAAGAAAACGGAGCCTCCTCCTCCCCAACCGAAAGTCATGGTGGAAGAAAAGCCTGCTATAAAACCTGAGCCGGTTAAGCCTGAACCCATAAAACCGCAACCCCTGCCATCCCTTGCCGACCTTCCCCCATTTACCGGCCTGGTGGTTGATACCAGGGGAATCAACATGCGGCCGGCGCTGATCCCCAAAGTCATAGACGAGAAAGGACTGGAGCTTTACCAGGGAATGTACGTTCCCCGCGAAAAAGCAGCCCAGAATGGCCTGGCCTTCTATTCCAGGGATTTGACCGCAGCCCAGGTGAATCCTCGCGTGGGTAAAAATCCGTTGACCGTCAAGGGATTCAAAGTAAACCCCAACAGCCCGTCGGACATCATCCTGTCGCCGGAAGAGGCTAAACGAATTGCCCCGTTTGCCCAGAAAGGGACCTTCCTGGAAGAATGCAAGGTCATGATCGTAATCGATTGAAAAATGATGGCTTCGTAAAAAGTCCATCTGCGGCGTTGCGCTTCGCCTTCGTCGTTGCGGCGTACCTTGTAAGTACGCCTCACTCCTCAGTATTTGCGTGCCTTGTCCGCCTGAGGCGGAGAGCTTTTTACATTGCCATCCAAATTTTGACTTTTTACGAGATCATCAAAAATATCTTTCACATAAAATCATGCTTCATCTTATTTATGATCATTTTCCTCGGGGGTTGCGGGTACCAATTTCAGGGAAGGGGAACGAACCTCCCCCCGGAGATTCGCTCAGTAGCCGTTCCCATTTTTGCCAATCGCACCTTCCACACCGGGATTGAAAGCGAAGTAACCAGGGCCCTGGCGGAAAAATTTATTTCGGCCAGGCGCCTTAATGTGGTTGAACAGAATTCAGCCGATGCCCTGCTGACCGGAATTGTCAAATCCTTTGTAACGACCTCCGTGGCCGTGACCGGGGACACTCAGATCACCACCGGATACCGGGCGACCCTAACCGTGGAAATCACGTTCAAAAGGCAGAAGGACGGCAGGGTATTGTTTAAGGGAGAGATGAGTGAATGGTGGAACTATCCGGTAGTGGCGGATCTGGCCATCACGGAGAACAACAAAAAAGAGGCCGTCCGCCAGATATCCCATCTCCTGGCGGAAAAAGTGCATGAGTTGATTTTGGAGAATTTTTGAAATAACGTTACACTTTAGACCTTTGAAAAGAGGTGGGTTGTAAGGGCCGAGGGAATCCGTTGGCCCGGGGGCCTGGACGGACCGCTTGGAATCATAAGGCGCTAATTCCTTCGGAAATGGGGCGGGGAAAATGCTCCCCGCCTTCTACGGCGGAAACGCGCGGGGTTCTTCGTGGTCAAGCGGACACCCGGCCGATGCTTCCGGCGCGTTCCGCCCAGGCCCCCGGTCTCTGGAATCCCTTGGCCCTTACAACCCACCTTTTTTCAAAGAGCTAAAGTGTTACGAAATAACAAGAACTCAGGAGCCAGGAGTCAGAATTGATGAACTCGTAAAAAGTCTGAAAATGCCCTTTTCCGTCATTCCGGCCCCGTATCAAGTACGGGGTAAACTCCAGCCGGAATCCAGTCCCGCTCAGAGCGGGATTCAAATGCTTATAAATACCCTGGACTCCGGTT
>VGSF01000045.1 GCA_016875165.1 Deltaproteobacteria bacterium | reverse complement strand
GGGCTTTTTCTTTTTTGCTTCTTCGCTTCTGGAGGTTAGTATTTTTTTCACATCTCTCTTTCTGAGCTTCCGTATGGCCACCAGGGCCGCTTTTTTCTCAAGTTTCGGGTGAAATTTCCCTTTTTCCCAAGAAGCCACGGCTCCCATGCTCACTCCTGCGAGAACAGATAGGCCTTTTTGCGATATACCCAGCTTATTTCGAAGAAGGCGAATTCTTTCCGGTGTAAAGCGGGCGGCTTTTGCTTCTTCCAGGTTAGTTTCCATTTTCAATTTTTTGCTATCATCCTGGCGGATCCTTTCTTTAGCCAAACGATCTAATAAGGTAAAATTCTTGGATAGACGCGATAGATTAAGCCTCATCCTGTGTACTTCCCGCCTGAGAGGGAAAAAGGCCGCCCGGACTTCTCGTTTGGCCAGACGCATGATCTCCGATTTGACGATTTTTTCAATTTTTCCCATTATCCCCTCCTTAAAAACTTCCCTTTTGTAATTGAAAATTAAGTTTGATTATTTGCAAACTTTTAAAAGACTGTACAAAATTGAAGAATGGTAGTCAATAAAAAATTTAAAAAAACAAAATATGATGAAATCGTAAAAAGTCAGAATTCCCTTCATTATGTCATTCCGGCGGAAGCCGGAATCCAGTCCCGCTCGGAGCGGGATTTAAATGCTTATAAATACTCTGGACTCCGGTTTTCACCGGAGTGACGATTTTTTACGAGATCATCAAATATGTTACTTGACAAAAGTTTTTAAATATTTTATTAAAAGGAATCGGATCGGTGATCTATTTTAAACGGAGGCAGGCCAGATGCTCTGTCTCACAAAAAAAGGAGGTTGCAGATGAGTAAAAGAATATTTTTTATTATCAGTATTGTAGTAGTCCTGGCCCTTGCTTTTTCTGGGCCAGCCATGGCCCAAAAGAAGCGCTTTTTTGGCATTGCTACGGGTGGAGTAGGCGGCGTTTACTATCCGGTTGGGGGTGCTTTAGCACAGGCTCTCACGAACAAGATTCCCGACATGGTGGTAACAGCCCATACCGGAAACGCCTCGGTTGCCAATGTCAACCTGCTCGGCAGGGGCGAGGTCGAATCCGGAATCGCCCAGAATAACGTAGCCCTGGCGGCCTATACGGGAGATAAGGAAGCTTGGAAGACCCCGCAGGTCAAGGGCCTGCGCACCATCTCTGCCCTCTTTCCTGAAACGGTCCATATGGTGGCTGGGGCCAAGACCGGGATCAAATCCGTCTATGATTTCAAAGGCAAACGCATCATCGTGGGAGACAAAGGGAGTGGAACGGAAATGGATTCCCGGAGATTCCTCGAGGCCATTGGGTTATCTTATAGCGATATTCAACCCATCTTCGTTTATTACGCCGCTGCCGTGCAGCGTATGCAGGATGAGCAGGCCGATGCCCTATTCTGGACGGCGGGAGTTCCCATCTCAAGTATCATTGAAATCGCCACCACCAAGGATGTGGTCTTTTTGCCCTTCCCCGACGATGTCATCAGCAAACTGCATAGCCGCTTCCCGTACTATGCACCTGTAACGATGCCAGCGAAAGCCTACCCCAAGCAGCCGAATCCGGTAAAAACGGTCGCCATTATCTCTCTTTGGGTGACCCGCGCGGATATGGATGAGAAAACGATCTACGACGTCACCTATCACTTATATGAAAAAACTCCGCAAATCTATCGGGAAAAGAAAGAAGAAGTCAGTGGATCGGACATGATGGCCGCCGCCCATGAGCAGGGGAAAAATGTGAAGCTGGAAAATGCCCTCCTCGGCGTGACGGTCCCCCTGCACAAAGGGGCCTACAAGTATTATAAAGAGAAAGGAATCCAGGTGCCGGCGGCGCTGATTCCGCCCGAAGCCAAATAATTCACACGGAACCTGAAAGAGAATTCTCCGCGAATCTATTATGACGCCGTTCAAAGCCCCGCATGAAGACCGGAAGCGCTTTATGCGGGGCTTATTTTGAAAGCATGCGAAAGGGACTCGTTCTCTTCTTTGCGGTTTTGGCCTTGGGGCTGTTTCTGCTTTTATTTTCAGTAGGCGTATTAACTCTCTCCCCAGACGGCGGCCAGATTCTTTTTTCGAGAATTGTCAAACCCGGAGATACCTTTCAACTGGCCTACCTCCATTCGGTAGCCCTGAGCGATGTTCGGGAGTTTTTTGTTATCGATGCGCAATACCGGATCGTCCTTGTTGAAACCAGATTTCAGGGACAGGGAACCGGACTTCCCTATAACGTAGCGGAAGGAGAAAAGCTTCACCGGGATGGAGATTGGTTCCGCATCAGCGGGATTAAGCGGGTTATTCCTTTTTTTTTCCTAAGAGTTCAATCACAATGGCATAATCGATTCCGCTTTAAGGAGGATCCGGAGATAAACCTTTCCGCCCTAATGGAAAATGGGTTGATTCATATTCAGGCCCGGAAAATGAGCCTTTTTTCGTGGATGGGAATGCGCCTCCGGGGTAAATTCTTTTGATCAATTTTGATGATCTCGTAAAAAGTCCCGTTTTCGTCATTGCGAGGAGTTCCGCCAATGCGGGACGACGAAGCAATCCCGTATTTTCAAGGACTTATAAAAACGAGATTGCTTCGCTTTCGCTCGCAATGACTCTTCTGCCGACTTTTTACGAAGCCACCAATTTTCAAGAACCAAGGTAAATAATTATGACCAAAGAAACGAACCCGCCAGAAGGGGAAAAGATCGTTTATAAAGTTGAAGAAGAAAAAGTCAAGGAATTGGTCGAAACCTTTGATCCAGAGTTGCGCTTCCGCAAATTAAAGGGCCTGGCTGCCAAGGCCGCCCTGATCATGTGCCTCATTCTTTCCATATTCCACATACACACTGCGGGTTTTGGCGTGCTCCAGGAATGGAAACACCGCTGCTTTCACCTCGCCTTTGTCCTGGCCCTCATCTTTCTTGTTTATCCCACCCGGAAGGTCAAAATCAAGAACCGCTGGTTGACCTGGACCTACGAATTGATTTTTTCCTTCGTAGCCGGATCATTCCTGGCCCTGGGATTTCAGGGTATCCTGAAACTCGGTGCGGCCGCCACCGGCCTGATCTTCGCCCTCGGGTTTTTTTTGGCCGTCGCCATGAAAACGCGGGATCTTTTTCGCTCCTCAACGGTCCCTTATTTGGATTTGGCAGCCTCGATCGTCGGGTTGGGATTCTATGCCTATGGTTTTTTCGCCGTTCTGAAAAATTGGAACGAATTTCTGGGAGAATCCGGTACGACTTTCGCCATCTGGTCTTTCTGCATTCTGGCCGCTCTGGGGATTCCTCTTCTTTTCATGCTCTGGGATTCCTTGCAGTCAATCTCCGGAAAGAAAAAATTTAAGCTAGACCCCCAAAAGATACCCTATTTTGAAATTACCCTGGCAGTTTTAGCCTTTGCTTTTTCGAGCTACATCATATTCGACTTTGATCAGTTTATCTATCGCGCCGGCTATCCCAACACCAGGGATTTCATCCTGGGAAACTTTGCCATCCTTCTCATCCTGGAAGGAACCCGCCGGAGCATCGGAGTTCCCCTGGCCATCCTGGGACTCTTCTCCTTGACCTACTGTTACGTAGGGCCTTACCTGGCCAATATTCCCGGCCTCTCCGTACTCTCCCACCGGGGATTCTCCCCTACTCGCATCATCGACCAGATATACCTGGGGACCGAAGGGATTTACGGAATCCCCCTGGGGGTGGTGGCCACTTTTGTCTTCCATTTCGTTCTCTTCGGTATTTTCACCATGAAAACTGGGCTGGGGAAATTATTCATTGATCTGGCCACGGCCTTGGCCGGCTGGTCCGCAGGAGGTCCCGCGAAAGTTTCCATCCTGGCTTCCGGCCTGCTGGGTTGCATCTCTGGCTCATCGGTCGCCAATACGGTCACCACCGGGGCTTTCACCATCCCCATGATGAAGAAGATGGGGTATACGAAAGAATTTTCCGGCGCGGTGGAAGCTTCGGCCTCCACCGGCGGTCAGTTCATGCCACCCATCATGGGCGCCGCCGCTTTCATCATGGCCGAGTTTCTGGGGATCTCTTATCTCACCATTGCGACCTGTGCCATCATACCCGCCTTCTGCCATTTCTTCGCCGTGGGAGTCATGGTGCACTTTGAAGCCAAAAAGAACAATATGAAGGGAATTCCCCGGGATCAACTGCCCAGCGTGCCCAAACTCATCAGGGAAAACGGAACTCTGGTGATTCCTCTTATTATCATCATCTGGCTTCTCATTTCCGGATTTACGCCCTTCTTGGCTGCTTTTTGGGGAATCATCAGCTCGGTCGCCTTTGCGCAGACCGGACCCCGGACAAAAAGCTTCTTTATCGCCGTGGCTGCCGCGACTCCCATTATCCTTTTTTTGTGGAATCCTTTTGCCGGCCCGACGATTTGGACGGTTGTCTGGTTGGCCTTAATTCTCGGCGGCCTCATCTGGACATGGCGGGGAATGGTGTTTTTCTACTGGATATGGGGAGTTATGGCCATTGCCCTTTTGCTCTACCTCCTGCAGAGGGGAACCCAACCCGGACTCGCTGCCTTCTGGTGTAATTTCTTTGTCATAGTCGTCGGCCTCTTCTTGAAAGACGGTCGCATGAAGATCGAGCAGGTCATTGATTGCTTGGAATGGGGAACGAAGAACGCCCTGGCCATCGGGGCTGCCTGCGCTGCCGTGGGGTTCATCGTGGGGACCACCACTTTAACCGGGCTGGGACTTAAATTCGCCTCGGCCACAATCGAATTGGCCAGCGCCACCGCGGCCATTGTTGATAAACTGGATTTCTTCAATATCCTCATGCCGGACCACACTACCCTCTTCTTCCTCCTGGCCTATACCGGCGCCGCCAGTTTGATTCTGGGGATGGGACTGCCCACCACACCAAACTACATCGTCGTTTCCATAATCGCCGCCCCGGCGCTCCTCAAGTTTGGCGTGGCTCCTCTGGTGAGCCATTTATTTGTATTCTACTTTGGAATCCTGGCAGATCTTACCCCGCCGGTTGCCGTAGCCGCCTACGCCGCCTCGGGAATCTCCCAGGGAGATCCATTCAAAACAGGACTGCGGGCGTTTACCCTCGCCTGGTCGGGCATGTACGTTCCCTTTGCCTTCGTTTTTAGTCCGATCTTGGTATTCATGCCGTATATTCTGCAGAAAGCCCCGGGGCCCTTCCCTTACATGGAATTTTTCTTCATCCTGGCAACAATCCTTCTGGGGATCATCGCCCTGGGGGCCATTATCATCGGCTATTTTGGCGATCGCTTAACGAAAGTCGAACGCCTCATTCTCGTGGTGGCTCTGTTACTTCTTTGGTGGCATGAAACGTCTTCCAGCATTATTGGGGCGGTTATTTTAGGGGGGATTTATCTAAAACAGCGCTACCAGAAATTTAAAAGAGGCGGGTTTTGATGGTATCGTAAAAAGTCGTCACTCCGGTGAAAACCGGAGTCCAGAGGTTTGATAACTCCTTGAAATAACTGGATTCCGGCGCCTGCCCCGGACACGATCCGGGGTTCGCCGGAATGACGGGAAAAGGGGCTTTCGGACTTTTTACGATTTCATCAGCTTTTGATAGCCCAAAATGCTCGTTTAAGGCTTAAAATATGGCTTAAAAAGGCACATTATCGAGCATATTCAACCACTTTCCCAGGTCCGACCCGCGAAAAAGCGCATTTGTAATCATCGCAGCCGGGATAGTATTTTCCAGGAATTTTCTATCATTTGCTCGAAGTCTGCTAATTTCAAACCCGCTCCAAAGGCCACTTTCATGGCGTTATCACGAGAGATCAGATCTTCCGGCGAGTGGGTGTCTGTGTTTAAAACCAGGTGGGCTCCTACCTTCTTAGCTAAACGGGCTACGTGCCCGTTGGTCAAACTATGTCCCTTGCGCGAGGTAATCTCCAGAAAGACCCCTTTTTCCCGGGCCAGGATCGCCTCTTCCTCAAAGATCAACCCGGGGTGAGCCAGAATATCAACTCCAGCGTAAATGGCCTTTTGATTGGTCCCCGGTGGCACCGGTTCAACTACTGTTTCTCCATGCGCAAGAACGATCTGAGCCCCCATTGCTCTTGCCCGAACCGTCAAAGGGGCGATGAGATCCGTGGGAAGATGGGTGAGCTCAACGCCAGGAACAGCCCGTACCTTCCAGTGGATGTTCAAATCCCGGCAAACCTGAACTAATCTGGGGATGACCCAGTCGAGATTTGAAGAGTCCGCATGGTCGGTTATAGCCACTGCTTGATAGCCGATTGCCTCTGCCCGGCGGACCAGCTCTGAGGGCAAAAGTTCCCCATCGCTGAATAGACTGTGCGTGTGTAAGTCAATCATAAATTTTCCTTTCCCCGGGAAACACTTTTCCCCCTCTTCACTATATTACCATCCTCCGGAAGGCTGTCCTGAGGAGATTCTCCCCGAAGGCTATGGGCATAGGCCTTTTGGATTTTGACCGTCACCAGGGATCCGGCGGCAAACGGCTTACCGGGAAAATTGACAATGTGGTTGGCCCGGGTTCTCCCCATGTTATCCTCAGCCCTTGCCTTGCTCCGTCCTTCCACCAGCACCTCAACCTTTTCCCTCTCCCAGGCTTTGTTCCGCTTCAAAGTGATTTTCCTTTGCAGGGTCTGTAGCTCCGTAAGCCTTCGCTGGCTGACCTCCTCCATTACTTTTTCCGGAAAGTGAGTTGCCTGAGTGCCCGGTCGATCCGAATATTTAAAAGAAAAAAGATCGTCGAACTGGATCTCTTCGATCATTTCCAGGCTGGCCCGAAAATCCTCCTCCTCTTCAGCTGGAAATCCCACGATCATATCTGTTGTGATCCTGATCCTGGGGCAGGATTGGCGCAGCCGCGAAATTTTTTTTAGATATTCTTCTCCAGAGTAGCCCCGGTTCATTCGTTTAAGTATGCGGTCCGATCCGGACTGCACGGGCAGATGAATGTGCTCGCAAAGTTTGGGTAATCTGCCGAAGGCCTCGATCAACGGGCGGGAAAGGTCCTTGGGGTGCGAGGTGGTAAATCGTATGCGCTCGATTCCGGCAATTTCCTGGACAGCCTTCAACATTCCTGCAAAATCCAATTCACCCGGCTTTGTTTTCCCGTAGGAATTCACATTTTGACCGAGTAAAGTCACCTCTTTGACTCCCTTAGCGGCAAGGACCCGGATTTCCTCTAAGACCTCCTGACTCGGTCTACTTACTTCCCTGCCGCGGACAAAGGGAACGATACAATAAGAGCAGAAATTATCACAGCCCTGCATGATGGATACAAAGGCCGCCACCTTTGACGGCGAGGGGGAAAAGGGAAGAGAAGCATAAGGATCAACCCGGCCATTGAGGTGTGTTGCCGCGCTTCGTTTTCCGGAATCTTCCAGGTCATCCAGGATTTCATCGATGCGCTTAAATTCTTTTGTCCCTATCACAAAGTCCACATGGGGAAATCGTTTAAGGAAACCCTCTCCTTCCTGCTGGGCCAGGCATCCCCCGACCCCAATGATCAGCTTGGAGTTCTTTTTTTTAAACGCCCGATATCGACCCAGGGCGCTGTAAACTTTTTGTTCCGGTTTTTCCCGGACGCTGCAGGTATTCAAAAAAATCAAATCCGCTTCGGAAGGATTTACAACCAGGCGATAATTTCTTGCGGCCAGAACGTGGGAAATACGTTCCGAATCATAAACATTCATCTGGCAGCCGAAGGTTTTCAGGTAAAGTTTTTTATGCCCCATGTTTTTTTTTACCACCTACCCCATGCCATGTCAACTCTTCCGCATTTGGTTAACTATGGCCAGGAAGAGGATTCAAGTTTTCTGGAATAATTCCGAAAAGGATAATGGAGATTATTATAGAAACTATGAATAATGCCGGAAATGGTTTTGTCGATAAAGTAATCAAGCAGATTGAACATCTCCCGACCCTCCCGCAGGTGGTGATGAAGGTCCTGGAGATGACTGAATCGGCCGATATCAGCACCCGGGAGTTATCCAAGTCCCTGGACCAATCGCTTTCAGCCAAGGTTCTAAAACTGGCCAATTCCGCATACTATGGGATGGGATCGCGTAATGCTAACACGGTTCAACGGGCGATTATAATTATCGGGTTTGATGCAGTAAAAGAAATTATTTTGCTCACATCGTTATTCCATACTTTAAAAGACACCAAGGAGATGCAAACCCTGCAGCCGCTCTGGCAGCATTCCCTGGAGTGCGCGGTAATTGCCAAGCGTCTGGCATGGATTTACCGCTATCCGGAGATTGATGAAGCCTATTTATCAGGGTTGATCCATGACATCGGGAAACTCATTATCCAGCAATACTTCCCGGATCAATACCAGCAGATCAAAAAAAAGGAAGAAGAAGGAATAAAACCTTTGCAAGCTGAAAAAGAAATACTGGGCGTTACCCACGCCGAAATTGGGGGGAGAATTTCCACTCAATGGGTTTTTCCGGAAGCTCTGGTGGAAGCAGTTGCGCACCACCATGATGCCAGGTGGAAGCTGAATCCCAAACTCGGAATGATACTTCATTATGCCGACCGTTTCGTTTCCGGCTCCCTCGATTTTCCCGGATTGCTCGAAGCGTTCAACAAGGAAGGAATGTCTCACCCTGAAGAATGGATTCCTGCAGACCTTCAGTCGGTTGAAAATATTTTTCATGAAGAAATGACCAAGGCCAAATCGATATTTAATTTTACTGTAAATATCGAATAGTTTAAAAATTAACATAAAGTGACTTATTAAATTATGTTGAGTCCTTTAAACACCTCTCTCCTTAACCCATTTTATAGAGCCGATTGCAGAATGCAGTGAAGTAAAACGTTTGCCCCTGCTTCACAATCTTCCCATCCCGTATTTTCCACTTCTACATGACTCCGCCCGCCGATGCTCGGAACGAATATCATGGCTGTGGGGGCAACCTTACTCATGTAGCTGGCATCATGACCGGCTCCGCTGACCAGGGAATGGCTGGCATAGCCCATCTGTCCGGCAATTTCCAGAATTTTCTTCATCAAAGATTGATCAAAAGGGGCGTGCTCTACCTTCCAAATCTCTTGGAAGCGCATCGAACAGCCTCTTTTTTCAGCAACCCGTTCAAAGTCATTCCGCAATTCCTCCCGGGCCATGGCGACCATCTGGTCATCCCACGAACGAACATCAACGGTGAATTTGACCTGCCCGGGAATGATGTTTCGGGAGTTGGGAAAGTTGTGGATTTCTCCTACGGTTGCCACCATATTTCCACCCATTTTGCCGGGCATTTCTTCCACCTTTAGGATCATTTCCGCAGCGGCGCACAGCGCATCATTCCTACCCTTCATAGGCGTTGGGCCGACCTGGTTGGCTTTCCCATCCACTTGAACATCATACCACCCGATGCCAACGATTCCCTCGGGAACTCCTATCTTTTTGCCCATTTTTTCCAAAATCGGCCCCTGCTCTATATGCAATTCCCAATAGGCATGGAGGGGCCATTTTTTCGCCGGTTGCGTCCCCTTATATCCGATTCTCTCCAGTTCCTCCCCGAATTTCTTTCCGTGAAAATCCGTCCGACTATATGCGAAGTCTTTATCCATTTTGCCCGCCCAAACCCCCGAACCAACCATGGCCGGTGGAAACCTCGATCCCTCTTCATTCGTCCAATCAACGATAACAAGCGGTCTTTGGGTTTCAACCTGGTTTTCCCGGATCGTCCGAAATGCCTCCAGCGCTCCCATGACCCCCAAAATTCCGTCAAACCGACCTCCTTTGGGTTGCGAATCTATATGTGAACCGCTCATGACCGGAGGAAGGTCGTTATCTTTTCCAGGGCGCCAGCCAAAGATATTACCCATTTCATCCACTGTAACCCGTAGATCGATTTCCCTGAGCCATTTGACAAACAGATCCCTTGCTTGCTTATCTTCATCCGAAAGGGCCAGGCGGTGTACTCCGCCTGCGGGAGTAGTCCCGATTTCAGCCATTTTTTCCAATGTAATTTTCAGACGCTCCCCGTTTACTCGTAACTCTTTGGAATCCATATGGCTCCTCCGTATATCGTAAAATCATTCCTATTTTATTAAGAAACCGTAAATCGCTCAATCGGCTTATATCGTGGATGGAGGCTAGGGGGCTGAGTCCGCCTTAGGCGCAGCAGCATCGTCCGGGAGAAAACCTTGAAGGAATAGATTGACTGGGGTTCCGCACAAAGAAAGAATTTATCTCCCCTGCCATTTCGGTTCTCTTTTTTCCAAAAAGGCCTTAATCCCTTCCTTTAAATCTTCACATTGCGTATTCAGGGTGAGCTGGGACTTGAGGTATTCGATGGCCGCAGCAAACTCTATGTCAGCTATGGCATAGAAAGATTCCTTGCCGAGTCCCATCACAGCCGGGCTGAAGGATGCAAGTTTCCTGGCCATCCCTTCCACCCTTTCCTTGAATGCGGCTTTGGGTACGCAGGAATTGATCATCCCGATTCTTTCGGCCTCGGCTGCGGAGATGCGCTCGCCAATCATGCAAAGCTCCAGGGCTTTTTTTCGGCCAACGTTGCGGATGAGCACGGCCGTGACGATATAGGGCCAGAGCCCGCGTTGAATCTCCGGCAGGCCGAACTGGGAATCATCACTGGCCACGACCAGATCGGCTGAAAGGCAGAGTCCCAGGCCGCCAGCCAGACAGTATCCCTCTACGGCGGCCAGGATCGGTTTCTTGCACCGGTTCATTTTAAAAAGAAGTCGGGCAAAATGGCCTCTTTCTTCGTGCTGACCGAGGAAAGATTTATCCCGCGAAAAACTTCCGGCCAGATCAGCTCCGGCGCAGAAGGCTTTTCCGCCGGCTCCGGTAATTACTATGGATCCCACCTCGCTTTCCGCCATTGCCCGGTCAAGCATGGAGCTCAAACCGGCGATGACGCCGGCATTCAGGGAATTGCGGGCCTGGGGACGGTTGATGGTGATCGTGGCCACACGATCCTTGACCTCGTAGAGAACCTCATCGGGGTTGTCCATTGTCTTCTCCTTCCTTTTTCCAATCTTTACCCGCCTGGTTCTGTTTATGCCAGGTTAGGGTCTTCAGCGGGGGCGAATTCCCAGGATCTCCCGCGCCTCAGACGGGCTGGCAATCTCCCGGCCAGCTTCCCGGGCCATCTTGACCAGGATTTCCACAAGCTGTCCATTACTGGTGGCTTTATTTCCATCGGGCAAATAGAAGGTGTCTTCCAGGCCGGTCCGGGCATTTCCCCCAAGCTCCAGGCAGCGACGATGCAGCGGCCATATTTCTTCCCGGCCAACGGAGATCACCTGCCAGTGGCTGTCAGGAGGCATTTCTTCCAGAAGCAACGGCAGCCATCCCGGCTTGGCCGCCATTCCGCTGGCGACTCCCATCACCAGAGAGATATGCGCCGGGCCTTTGAACATGCCGTTCTCTTTGTAAAGGCCCACGCTGCGGACGATTCCGGTATCGAAACACTCGAATTCTGGAACTATGCTCTTGTCCATCATTACCTGAAGAAACTTCTGGACTTTTTCCACCGGGTTATCGAAAAGCATGGGAGGCCAGGCCCATTGTCCATCTCTGCGCGTCTTCAGGTAATTTAGCGATCCGGCATTGCAGGCGGCCATCTCTGGCTTAAACTTTTCCAGGCAGGCCAACGGCCCGGAAATGTCCGGGCCGGGCACCCCCGTGCTCATGTTGATCATGATCTCCGGCACCCGCGATTTGATGGCCGCAAGGATTGAACCCACCGATTCAATATCCCACGATGGCAGGTGCCCTTTCCCCGGCGTTTGATTGCGGAAATGGCAGTGAACAACGGTTGCCCCGGCATTAAAAGCCTGTTCGGCATGTTCGGCCATCTCCTGGGGCGTTACCGGGACATGGTGAACCAGCGGATCGGTCAGCACTCCGGTTAATGCGCAGGTAATGACGGCTTTTTTATTTTCGCTCATTTCCCCTCCCCTATTAAATTAGCAATAATCATTGAACATTGATAATTGACCATTGACCATTTCAAGTTATTAACACCCCCACCCTAACCCTCCCCCATCCAGGGGGAGGGAATTTTGGATCCCCCAGTATCTCCCCTCCCCTGGCGGGAGGGGGATGGGGGGAGGGGGATAAAAAAGCAAATTCCTATACAATCAAGTTATTAACACCCCCACCCTAACCCTCCCCCATCCAGGGGGAGGGAATTAGGGAGCCCCCCAAGTATCCCCCCTCCCCTGGCGGGAGGGGGTTGGGGGGAGGGGGATAAAAAAGCAAATTCCTATACAATTAAATTAATGGGGACACAGATTTTCGCAGATAACCACAGATAATTATTTTCTTTGTAACAGTTTAGCGATTTGAAAAAATGGTATTAAAGCCTTTGTTGAGGGCCGGGGGTTAGAGCGGAACGCGCCGGAAGCATCGGCTGGGTTTCCGCTTGGCCACGAAGACAGAATATCTTTTCCTCCGGAGGAGGCGGGGGTTCTTGCCCGCCCCATATGCGGAGAAATAAGCGCCTTATGATTCCAAGCGTTCCGCTCTGGCCCCCGGACCATGGATTCCCTCTGGACCTTAGGCCCCACCTCTTTTCAAAGGGCTAAAGTGTTACTTTTTTTTAAGTTTATCCTGATAATCTGTGTTCATCCGTGTCCAAGAAGAAAATTCCTATAGAATTAAATTAAGTCGGCGGTGTTCCGTGATATTTGGCCCTTTGCGGCAACTTTTCTCTTTTGTTGCGGGTAATCTGCAGGGCCTCGATGATTCTTTTTCGGGTTTCTTTTGGTTCGATAACTTCATCGACTATCTGGGCAGTCCAGCTCTTGGCCGCTTCAAAAACATCCACTTTTTCCCGGGAGCGGTTCAGGTAACCCTCATGGGCATCTTCTTCAACACCCTGGCTGTAAGCCCGGCGTATATCGAACCGGGAGGCCTGAACAGCAAACCGGGCAATCGGCCAGGCATAGCAAAGATCAACCCCCATTCCTTTCACTCCGCCCATAATTATGCTGCCCGCATCGGCATAGGCTTCCCTCAGGATCACGCTAATTTTCGGAATTGTGGCTGTGGCATACGTGTCCAATATTTTTCCGAAATGCCGGAGTAGGCCCTTGGTTTCCTGCTCTTCTCCGGGGACTACAGGAGGGGTATCCACGAGGTTGACCAGGGGAATGTTGTAGGCATCCAATACCTGGAGAAAACGGTAATACTTGTCACAGGAATCAATCTCCAGGATACTCCCGGGCTCTCTGGGATTATTGGCTACCAGCCCGACAGCTTCTCCGTTAAAGCGACAAAAACAGGCGATAAGATTCGGGGCATAGGTTTCCTTAATTTCAAAATAATCCCCATCATCAACCAGAAGTTTAATTACCTCATGGATGTCATAGGTCAGATCGTATTGATCGGGAACGATATTAAGAAGCCCATTTACTTCCCTTCCCGGATCATCGGCAGGCTGCTTATAGGGCGGGGTTTCCCGGTAATTCGAGGGGAGATAGCTCAACAACCGGCGGGCTTTTTTGATTGTATCTTCGTCGGTTTCTCCCACCACGTCACAGGTGCCGCTGTAGGTCATGTGGTAATCCGCCCCGCCCACCTCTCGTCCAATTTTTTCCGAAGTGGCTGCCTCGGTCATCCGGGGACCTCCCAGCCACAGGTTGGCCGACACTCTGCTCATGAGCAGGAAATCGCAGAGGGCGGGGGCGTAGGCCTGGCCGGCAATGCAGGGACCCATCAGGACATTGATCTGGGGAATCAAGCCCGAGTAGCGGGATTCGAGGGCAAAATACCAGTCCAGCCCTCCAGTCGGAACATCCCGGTAGCCCAACCGGCCTCCGGAAGAATCCAGCAACCACAGCATGGGGATTCCCCAGCGGGCAGCCAGATTGATCAATTGAGCGCATTTCTGCAAATGCTGAGTTCCGATGGAACCGCCGTATACGGTAAAGTCGCTGGCATAAACCGCCGCCATCCGGCCGTCGACCCTGGCTGTTCCGATTATCGCCCCATCGCAGGGAGCTTCGGATTTTTTCCCGTCAATCCGGGACCCGGTTGTGCCCACGCAGGATCCAAGTTCCTGAAACGTTCCGGGATCGATGAGACAATCGATCCTCTCGCGGGCGGTCATCTTTCCCCGGCTATGCTGCCTTTCGATGTGCTCCAGACCGCCGCCTAATAGATTCTTTTGCTGAATCTCCTTAAGCTTTTGAATGGCTTCATTCATGCGCTCACCCATCTTTTTTTCACCTCGCAAAATTTCGCTCAGGCCGGTTTGATCGACCGCTTCCGGTCAGGCAATGCTTCGCGCTTGTCCGCAAGCGCCCGCAGGGCTTTTATAATTCTGGGCCGGGTATCCCGCGGCTCGATGACTTCGTGGACCGTATAATAAGTGGTCCAGAACTTGCCCAGGTTCAGGACGCTGAACTGCTCCTTCAGAATGTTCAATAAAAAATTATATACCTGGTCGTATTTCCCCTCCTCTTTAGCTTTGGCCAGCTCTTTATGAAAAACGGCGTGAACCACGGTTTCCGGTCCGGTGGGGGCAAACTCGGTTGTCGGCCATCCATAAATAAAATCGGGAAACATGGCCGAACACCCCATCACGATATTCGCTCCCCCGTAGGAGCGTCTTAAGACAACCGTCACCTTCGGGCAGGTGAGATTGGCGTAGGAATGCAACAGCTTTGCTCCATGGCGGATCACGCCCATTCTTTCCCATTTATCCCCGGGGGGAAAAGCGGTCGTGTCCACCAGGTTGATCTGGGGAATATTAAAGGCATCCAAAAAATTCATGAACCGGTCATATTTATCCGAAGAGTCCGGTTCCAGTATCCCGCTCAGTTCGTCTGGATTATTGGCCACCAGGCCGCAAACCTGATTGCCCAGGCGGGAAAATCCAATCACCAGGTGATTGGCAAAACCTTCCTTCAATTCAAAAAATTCCCCCTTATCCACAATCCGTTCAATAATTTCATGGATGTCGTAGGTAAACCTCGGGTCATCGGGCATGATCTGAAGCAGGTCTTCTTCTCTCCTCTCCGGATCGTCTCCCATTTCCACAACCGGCGGTTTATCCCAGCAGTTCTGGGGCAGGTAGCCAAGAAGTTTCCTGGCCATAGCGATGGCTTCTTCGTCGCTTTCGGCAATAAGGTCGCACTGGCCGCTTTTTTCCATGTGGAACTCGGCTGATCCGGCATCCGCGAATTGCTTATCGCCGCCCAGCCACAGAAACCCCCTTTTACGATGAATGATCGAAAAATCCGAGAGAACAGGAAGAACGGCAGACACCCCCACGCAGGGACCCAAAACGAGAGAAATGCGGGGAACGATTCCAGAGAGCAAGGAATAGTTTCGCAGAAACTGGGCCAGCCCGTTCAGGCCGATATCTCCCCCTTTAAAACTAAGCCTTTCACCAGCCGCATCGATGATGCCGATCAGGGGTAACTGCATCTGCCCGGCCATCCGGGCCAGATCGGCCAATTTCCAGGCGGCCTGATCGCCCAGCGACCCGGAAAGGACCGTGAAATCCGCCGAATATAGAACTACAGAACGGCTGTTCACTTGGGCAAAGCCGGTTATAACCCCATCGTAAGGGCTTGGTCTCTGTTTTCCGTCCAACGGCTGTCGATTATCTCTAACCAGGGAGCCGATTTCTTCAAAAGTCCCGGGATCGACAAATTTGCCGATTCGTTCTCTGGCAGTAAGCTTACCCAGGCCGTGTTGCACCTGAATCCGTTCCTGTCCGCCTCCTTCAATGCTTTCCTGCTGAATTTTTCCCAGCTTGGCCAGATAGCCATCCATCCATTTTCCCATACCTTTTCCTCCTTATGCGGGGGAAGACCTAATTGGGGCGGGAGTCATAATCAAAGCTGTCCCCTCATTAATACAAGATGATTTGTAACACTTTATCTTTTTGAAAAAAGGTGTGTTGTAAAGGCCAAGGGATTCCAGGGGCCGGGGGCCAGAGCAGAACGCTTGGAATCATAAGGCGCTTATATCTCCGCATATGGGCGGGCAAGAATCCCCGCCTCCTCCGGAGGAAAAGATCTTTTGTCCCCGTGGCCAAGCGGAAATCCAACCGATGCTTCCGGCGCGTTCCGCTCTAACCCCCGGCCCTCAACAAAGGCTTTAATACCATTTTTTCAAATCGCACAACTGTTACGATGATTTAAGTTTTCTTTCCGTTCATAGCGTAAGCCAGCCCGGTAAATTTAGCGTAATATAGAAAAATATCCGGGTTATGTCAAGAGGATGGCTTTCTTGCCAGCTTTCACTTTTACAGAATCATTATTCGTGCCCCGGGGTGGGGGGCGATGAACGCGGGCAGCATCGGACGGGAAAACCCTGGGAAATATCCCTTGACTCCTTTTCCCACATCCCCTAAACTAATCACGAGTTTCCATAGCTTTTAAATTTCTATACAGGAGGGGATGATATGCTGGTCAGAAAAAAAATGAAAAAGGACCTTATCACCATCGGCAAAGATGACCGGATGACGACGGCCAAAAAAATTATCCAGGAAAAAAACATTCGTCATCTACCGGTCGTTGACGGAAAGAAATTAATCGGGTTGGTGACCAATATGGACATCCGTAAGGCTGAAGCATCTCCGGCAACGTCTTTAGAGGTGAGAGAACTCCACTACCTCCTGGATAAGCTTACGGTGGGGGAAATCATGACCCGCAATGTGATAACCATTTCTCCGGACATCTCGGTAGAGGAAGCCACCACTCTTCTTCACGACAATAAAATTGGCTGTTTGCCTGTGGTTGAGGATGGCAATCTGGTAGGCATTATCACTGAAAATGACGTCATGGAAATACTCATCGAAGTTATGGGCATGAAAGAAAAAGGCAGCCGCTTGGAACTTCTGGTGGAGGATAAACCCGGAGCCCTGGCCGAAATGACCAGGATTATCAAGGAGCATAACGTAAACATCATCAGCGTGGTTACTGATGCCGCCGACGAACCAGGCAAAAGGGTGATAGTCTTTAAGCTCAAGACCTTCTACTTCGAGCCAATAAAAAAAGCGCTGGAAGCAGCGGGGTTTTCCGTTCAATACGCCAAAATTGAAAAATAGGTATCAATTTAGCGGTTTGAAAAAGTGGTTTGACCACCTTTGTTAAGGCCCGGGCGCCTGGGCGGAACGCGCCGGAAGCATCGGCCGGGTTTCCGCTTGACTACGAAGAACCCCGCGTGTTTCCACCGGAGGAGGCGGGGGGTATTTTCCCCGCCCAACTCGCGAGGAAATCAGCGCCTTATGATTCCAATCCCGCCATGGCGGGACCAGGCTACCGGGCCACGGATTCCCTTGGCCCTTACGCTTCACCTCTTTTCAAACGGCTAAAGTGTTACAAAAATAGTTTTCCGGGGTGAAATCCCCTAAGTTGCAAGGCGAGGGGGCACGAGGGAGAACTTTCCACTTACGCTTTCCGCCTTGCGCCCTCACGATTCTTACCGTCCCGACAATCACCAGCTTAATGGTTTTTAACCAGACATCCCCTTGGCGGCGATTCGTTTCCGTTCCAGTTCAGCAATAGCCTTGTTTTGCTTGCGGATGCGGGAACGCAGGCCAACCTTGGACAGAGCAGCCAACACCCCGGAGATAATCAGGCCTATTAAAAAAGTCAGGAAGGCCCACAAGAAGAGGGGCAAAGGAAGGCTTTCCCATCCAAAATAATATTTCAGCGAAACGGGCTGGTCATTGTGGATGGCAAAGCCGATGGCCGCGGCCAGGAGGAGGAGGCAAAAAACTCCTTTGAATAGGCTCATGATCCTTTCCTTCAGTTTTCGTATCAATTTAGTTGGTTGAAAAAATGGTTTTACCACCTTTGTTGAGGTCCGAGGGTCTGGGTGGAACGCGCCGGAAGCATCGGCCGGGTTTCCGCTTGGCCACAAAGAACCCCGCTCGTTTCCGCCGGAGAAGGCGGGGGACGTTTTCCCCGCCCCACTCGCGAAGAAATCAGCGCCTTATGATTCCAAGCGGGCCGCCCAGGCCCCCGGACCATGGATTCCCTCTGAATTTAAGCCCCACATTTTTTCAAAGGGCTAAAGTGTTACCAGTTTTCTAACTTTTTAAAATAGAGACGCAGCTTGTCATAAGTCTGTTTCAGGTGTTCTGGAATGATGCGCACTTCGGCCAGGATCGGCATAAAATTCATATCTCCCTTCCAGCGGGGAATGATATGAAAATGTAAGTGGTGGAGAATACCCGCTCCCCCAACCTGCCCCAGGTTCATACCCACGTTGAACCCCTTGGGACGGAAAGCCTCCTTTAGCACATTGATGGATTGTCCTATATTATGGAAAATGTCCTTCATCTCTTCCGGTTTTAATTTACTGACATCTTGCACGTGCCGGACAGGGGCAATCATAAGATGGGCGTAGGAATAGGGATAACGGTTAAGCATGACCAGAGAAAGAGGGGTGCGATAGACGATCAATCTTTTCTCATCCGCATGTTTTCCCGCCGGACAAAAAATGCATCTCCGTCCTTTGCGGTTGGCCAGAATATAATCCATGCGCCATGGGGCCCAAAGATGCTCCATATTCGCTGACTCCTTTTTTCCGGATTATCTCCAAATTAGTTAAGACGCAGGGAGCCGGAATGGGTAAAATGCCCTGTACGGGAAGGGGATCGGAAGGAAAGTCATATTGCTGGCAATCATGAGGCAGGCATCCCTCTTAAGCTGGGGCGGGGGTGTTCTTCTATCCTCCGCACCTTTCTTTTCCCGCCCCCGCTGTGCTGGGCGGAATGCGAGCCGGGTGGTTAGGGAAGCGAATATCCCGCCGATGCTTGCGGCGCAATCTGCCTTTCCTTCCGATCCCTTACCTAATTTTGATAAAATATTCAATCAACTAATTTGGAGATGATTCTTTTTTTCTTAAATTCACAGGTAAACAATCTGCCCGGAAATCGTTTCCCCAATATCCAGGAGACCGACGCTTTTCTTTGGGGGGTAATTACTGCCCCCAAAGGCTCCCGGGTTGAAGAACAGAATCCTTTCCCGCTTAATTTGAGAAGGGATGTGGGTATGGCCATAGATGATACAATCTACCTGGTAAAACTCCCGGCTGATCCGCTCCTCTATACCCTGCGGTCCTCCCCAGCCATGGACCAATCCAATTTTAAAATTCCCGGCGTAAAAAACCTGCTGAACAGGCAATTGCCTCCGCACAGCAGGGGAGTCCATGTTGCCACACACCGCCAGGACCTTCTTTCCCCCGAAGGTTTCCAGGACAGTGAGTTCGGTAATATCCCCGGCATGAACGATCATCTCCACATCCTTAAAAGCCCCGGTCATCAGATCTTCAAGTATCCGGGTGGCCTTTATCAGGTGCGTATCTGAGATGACCCCGATTTTCATATTCTCCCCTACCCTTCCTGCCCAACGTTATATATTTTTTCTCTTTCCCAATACAAGCCCTTTTCCCTTAAAGCTTGATCAACTCAACATCCCCCCAGGCGCCCAGCTTATCTCCGATGATGATCACCGCACCCGTGAGACCCTGAATGGTTTTAGCCTTCGAAAGCCCCCGGGACAGGTCAGATGAAGAGCAAACAACATTGCCCACGGCCGTAGCAGCGGCATCGGCTAATGCGGCCGAAGGCGAGACAACGCAGACCGCATCGGCCCGGCCCAGGCTGATCGAAGGCCCGACTGTTCCCGAAGAGGTGCAAACCCCCCACCCCTGGGCTGCTGCCGGAATTCTCAAGCCTACCCGGAAATTCAATGGCGAAGTGTTCGCAAAAATACCCACCCTTATCTCTTTTGGGGAAAATAAAAAAATATCTCCGCCGTTTTCCACGATCACTTGCGGCGATTCCTGCAAAAGTTCTCGCCCTACATACTCAGCCATAGCCCCGGCAACAGCCGCCATCGGTCCTACTCCGGCAAGTTGGGCCGCCCGGATCATTTCCTTGACGATGGGCGGAGCAAATTCATCAACCGCCAATGGAACCATGCTTCTGAAAAAATCTGGATGGTGGGCCATATATTGTTCGAGCTGATAACGGTAGCGGATCACTGACTGGCGGGCCGATTTCTTAAGGTCTTGCGTTGTGCGGATGTAAAGGTCTGTTTCTTTTACTTTGACCTGAAAAGAGACCAGGTCCTCATCCAGAAGAAGGTTGCGGTAACTTCGCTCCTGATACCCTGGGGTTTCTATGTCAGACTTCAAATCCATGGTCCGGTTTTCTACCCCCCGGCGATCTGCCCCATGCGGCGGTACTTGGCATACCTTTGCTCTAAGAGTTCCTTAAGGGGAATCTCGCGCAAGGCATTTAAATGGCGCGTCAGGGACTCCGCAAAAATCCCCGTCATGCCGGCAACGTTCCGGTGGGCTCCCCCTAAAGGTTCAGGGATGATTTCGTCAATCACCCCCAATTCTTGAAGGTCGACAGCAGTCCCCTTCAATGCCTCCGCAGCCCTCTCTTTCTCTGTTTCGCTCTTCCACAGAATAGCCGCGCATCCCTCCGGGGAGATAACCGAATAAGTGGCGTTTTCCAGCATGAGGATACGATCCCCCACTCCCAGGGCCAAAGCTCCCCCGCTGCCCCCCTCCCCGATGACTACGGATATGATGGGAACTTTTAACATGGCCATGGCCTGCAGATTCTCGGCGATGGCCTCAGCCTGCCCTCTTTCTTCGGCCCCCTGTCCAGGATAGGCCCCGGGCGTGTCGATCATGGTAATCAAAGGCTTGGCGAATTGTTCGGCCAGTTTCATCAACCTCAAAGTCTTCCGGTAGCCCTCGGGATGGGGCATCCCGAAATTCCGGGCCACTTTCTCTTTTATCGTTCGCCCCTTCTGATGCCCAATGACCACGACCGCCTCACCCCGAAAAGTACCCAGGCCGCCCACGATGGCTGAATCATCGCCAAATTTTCGGTCTCCATGGAGTTCGATAAAGTCAGGGAAAAGCCGCTCAACGTAATCCAGGAAAGTAGGCCGGTTGAAATGCCTGGAAAGCTGGGTTTTTTGCCAGCGGGTCAGGTTGTCAAATATCCTGGCCTGAACTTTCTTAAGGCGTTTTTCCAAATGAGCTATCTCCTCAATAGCTTTTCCGTCAGGGTGATAAGAGAAAGCCCGCAGCTCTTCCAGCTTTTTATCGATCTCGGCGATAGGTTTTTCAAAATCTAAATAATAAATAGCCATTAAAAATCCATTATACTAATGAGGCTCTTGTAAAAGACCGTAATTTACCCTTCGACAGGCTCAGGGTGAATGGGCTTAGGTTGAAATTATTTAGTTTTTCCGTTCGTGGTGAGCTTGTCGAACCATAAAAAAAATACTTTTGCAAGAACCTCTAATGAGTCCATAATTGACCAGACATATTTTCCCAAAATCTCCCCTCACCCCTCTTTTCCCAAGAGGGGAATTCCTCCCTTTTTTAAAGGGAGGGCAAGAGGGATTTAATCTTCAGTGTTTATACAATTATGGCCTGACTAATAAAGGAAGGGTCCCAGGATTCAAGGGTTCTAGGCTTCCGGAATGATTGGAACCTTCGCGCCGGCCATTTCACTGGGCCCCTTGAAGCCTTGACCCCTTGAACCCTATTTTTTTAGGCTTGAAAACTTACGGCTTCATAGCCCAACAAATCACGCATCCGCTGTACCAGTTGATTCGACGAACTCAACTTCCATTCATCTCCCAGAACAATGATGGCTTCACGGTCTTCCGGGAGAATCAGGTGTAAATAGGCCGGGCAATTTCCCCGGCAATCCTGAAAAATTTCTTTGATGGCCGCGAGGTCTTCCTGGCTTAAACCTTCAGAACGGACGCGCAAATGAACGGTGGTTGTTAACTTCTCCACAGCTTGTTCGAAAGGGAGGACTTCACTGGCAATGACCTTGACGTTTTCATCCCCGGCATCCACCCTCCCCTTTATAAAAACAGGGTCTTCACTCTTAAGCAGCAAAGAAGAGTTTTTGTACAATTCCGCAAAAATGATCACCTCCACCACCCCGTTTAAATCCTCTAGGGTCACGAAGGCCATGCGCTCGCCTTTCTTGGTGTTAGTTTCTTTTAAAGCATTGACCACCCCGCCGATGATTATCTCCTGTTTGTCGGCAACTTCCCGAATTTGCCGGGTGTTGGTAGTGGTTAAACGCTTAAGGACTTCGGTATAACGATTCAAGGGGTGGCCAGTCAGGTAAAATCCCAGAGTTTCTTTTTCGAAGGCCAGTCGCTGGCTTTCGGGCCACTCCGGTACGGCGGGGTAACGGGGTTCTGCTTTGCTATTAATGGACTGCATGCCCCCGAACATGATAATCTGCGGGTTGCTCTGCTCCCGTTCCAAGCCCTGAGACCATTCCATGGCTTCCTCCAGCCCGCTTAGAAGCTTCGCCCGGGAGGGCGCGATACTGTCAAAAGCCCCGCACTTAATCAGGCTTTCGATGACCCTTTTGTTGACTTTGCGTAAATCCACTTTAAAACAGAAATCGTGGAGAGAGAGAAATTTTCCTTTCTCTTCCCGGGCGGTCAGGATGGAATGGATGGCGGCCAGGCCCACGTTCTTAACCGCAGCCAAACCGAAACGAACTTTCTCCCCCGCAACAGTAAAATCCTGCCGGCTTTCGTTGACGTCCGGGGGGAGGACCTCGATTTTCTTCTCCCGGCATTCGCTTAAGTAACGCAATATTTTATCGGGATTCCCCATTTCACTGCTAAGCAAAGCCGCCATGAACTCCACCGGGTAGTGGGCTTTCAAGTAAGCCGTCTGGTAGGCAATCAGGGCGTAAGCGGCGCTGTGCGACTTGTTGAATCCATATTCGGCAAACTTGGCCATCAGGTCAAAAAGTTTTTCAGCTTTTTTCTCCGATATCTTTTTCTGCTGCGCTCCTGCGATGAATTTTTTCTTCTGCATGGCCATCTCATCTGGCTTCTTTTTGCCCATGGCTCGCCGCAGGATGTCCGAATCCGCCAGGCTGAGGTTGGCCAGCTCCGTGGCGATTTTCATCACCTGCTCCTGATAGACGATGACCCCGTAGGTCTCCTCGAGAATCTCTTTCAGCTCCGGCACTTCGTAAACGATGGAAACCTTCCCCTGTTTGCGCTTGATAAAATCGTCCACCATCCCGCTCTTCAGGGGTCCCGGGCGGTAAAGGGCCAAAAGGGCAACCAGATCTTCGAAACGTTCCGGAAGCAGGCGAACAACCAGATCTCTCATCCCGGAACTTTCCAGTTGGAAAACCCCGGAGGTGTCCCCCGCGCCGAGCAGCTCATAAGTTCGGCGATTGTCCAGGGGAATTTTGCGCATGTCCAATCTTTCTCCGCTGGAAAACTGCACGCGTTTGACTACGTCTGCGATCGTGGTCAGGGTCTTTAACCCTAAAAAATCAAACTTGATCAAGCCGATTTTTTCTACGTCTTTCATCGGGTACTGGGTGACCGTTTCATTCTGCTGCCCCCGGTAAAGAGGCACAACCTCAACCAGAGGGGCGCTGGAAATGACCACTCCCGCGGCATGAGTGGAAGCATGGCGCGGCAGACCTTCTAAGGCCTTACCCAAAGTCAAAAGCTTCTGAACTTCGGAGTTGCTCCTAACTAATTCCTTTAAGCGGGATTCCTGTTCGAGCGCATCCTGCAGGGTGATGTTCAGAGTGTTGGGAATCATCTTGGCGATGCGGTCCACTTCCCCGTAGGGCATGTCCATTGCCCGGCCGACGTCCCGGATCACGGCCCGGGCCTGCATTTTACCGAAAGTGATGATCTGGGCCACGTGGTCGGCGCCATACTTGTTCTTGACGTACTGGATGACCTCCTCTCGTCCCTGAATACAAAAATCAATGTCGATGTCCGGCGGGCTGACCCGCTCCGGATTCAGGAAACGTTCAAAGAGCAATCCATTGGCGATGGGGTCAATTTCGGTAATTCCCAGGCTATAGGCCACCAGGGATCCGGCGCCTGATCCCCTCCCCGGTCCCACGGGGATGTTTTTCTGTTTGGCAAAACGGATGAAATCGGAAACGATCAGGAAATATCCGGCAAATCCCATCTTCTGGATCATGTGCAATTCATTATGCAGACGCTTCTGGTAAAATTCCGTCACGGACGCCCGGTCCGGTCTCTCTGTCAGGCGTTCTTCCAACCCTTTGCGAGCGGATTTCTCCAGAAAGCTGTCCAGGGTTTCGCCATCGGGAACCTGAAATTGCGGAAATTGCAGCTCGTTCAATTTCAGTTCCAGGTTACAGCGTTCGGCGATCTCTACTGTGTTCTGTATGGCCTCCGGACAATAGGAAAACAACTCTTTCATCTCCTCCGCCGACCGGAAATAGAACTCGTCCGTAGAGAACTTCAGGCGATCTACGTCCCGCAATGTTTTTCCGGTTTGAATGCAAAGGAGAATTTCGTGGGCCCTGGCGTCTTCTTTTTTCAGGTAATGGCAGTCGTTCGTGGCTACCAGCGGAATTGAAAGGTCCCGAGCTATTTCCATCAGGCCGGCATTGGCAACTTTTTGCTCGGGAATCCTATTCTCCTGCATCTCCAGGTAAAAACGGCGGTCCGGGAATATGGATTTCATCTCTTCCGCGGTAAGCAAAGCCTTTTTTTTGTCCCCGCCGGCCAAATAAAAAGGAATTTCTCCCTTAAGGCAGGCGCTTAAAGCAATCAATCCTTCGTTGTGCTTCCGCAGCAACTCTTTGTCCACCCGCGGACGGTAATAGAACCCCTCGAAATAAGCCGCCGACACCAGCTTCATCAGGTTCCGGTAACCCGCGTGGTTCTTGGCCAGGAGGATCAAATGAAAAGATGCCTCAGAAATTCCTTTGGTGGCTTTTTCGAAACGGCTTCCAGGGGCCACGTACACTTCGCAGCCGATGATGGGTTTGATTCCGTGCCGCTGGGCCTCCTGGTAGAATTCGATGGCCCCGAACATGGAGCCGTGGTCGGTTATGGCCAATGCAGGGAGGCGATAACTTTTGGCCTGGTCAAAAAGATCTTCCAGGCGAATGGCCCCATCCAGCAGGCTAAACTGGGTGTGCAGATGAAGGTGGACAAAGTCAGCGTGTTTCATTAGAAGTGCCTAAAGTTAACTAAAGTTTAAAATGAGGTAACACTTTAGCCCTTTGAAAAGAGTTGAGGCGTAAGATCAAAGGGAATCCATGGTCCGGGGGCCTGGGCGGCCCGCTTGGAATCATAAGGGGCTGATTTCTTCGCGGGTGGGGCGGGGAAAACGCCCCCCGCCTCCTCCGGCGGAAACGAGCGGGGTTCTTCGTGCTAAAGCGGAAACCCGGCCGATGCTTCCGGCGCGTTCCACCCAGACCCCCGGACCACAACAAAGGTGGTAAAACCACTTTTTCAAAACGCTAAATTGATACAAAACGAGGAGTTTTTGGCTCTTACTCCTCACGCCTCACGCCTTGCGCTCTTTATTTTTATTCCCATTCAATCGTGCTCGGGGGTTTGGAGGATATATCGTAAACCACCCGGTTTACTCCCTTTACCTCATTGATGATCCGGTTGGAAATGGTTCTTAGAAGGTCCGCAGGCAGAGGCGCCCAGTCAGCGGTCATGCCGTCCAGACTTTGGACCACTCTCAAGGCAATGACCCGTTCATAAGTCCGTTCATCCCCCATGACCCCCACGGTCTGCACGGGAAGAAGGACGGCAAAAGACTGCCACACTTTAATATACCATCCGGACCGCTTAATTTCCTCCTCGACTATGGCATCCGCTTCCCGGAGAATGGCCAGATCTTCGCGGGTTACGGGCCCCAGGATACGCACGGCCAGACCGGGACCGGGGAAAGGTTGCCGCTCGATAATTTGAGGGGGTAAGCCAATTTCCCTTCCCACTTCGCGCACCTCGTCCTTGAAAAGCTCCTTCAAAGGCTCTATCAGCTTGAGGTGCATACGTTCTGGAAGACCGCCCACGTTGTGGTGACTTTTGATCTTGGCGGAAGGTCCCCTGAATGAAATGGATTCGATGACATCGGGATAAAGAGTCCCCTGGGCTAAAAAAGCAGCCCCGCCTATTTTACGGGCTTCTTTTTCAAACAAGAAAATGAACTCATTTCCGATGATCTTGCGCTTCTGCTCCGGGTCCACCACTCCCGCCAGTTTTTTGAGGAACAAATCCCCGGCCTCCGCTATTTTCAGGTTTAATCCCAGATGCTGGCCAAAGAGCTCCTGAACATTTTTCGCTTCGTTCTTCCTTAACAATCCATTATCTACGAAGATGCTGGTCAACTGATTGCCTACAGCCCGGTGCAAGAGAACGGCCACCACCGAAGAATCCACTCCGCCGCTAAGCGCGCATAGAACCTTTTCTGCGCCGATCTCTTCCCTAAGCTCTCGAACGGCGCGGGTGGCGAAAGATTCCATGGTCCAGTCATCCGGGCAGCGGCAAATACGGAAAAGAAAATTTTTCAGAATTTCTTTTCCCAGGGGAGTATGGACGACTTCCGGATGAAACTGCACCCCAAATGCTTTAAGTTCTTGATTCTTTATTGCCGCCACAGGAGAATTGTCGGAGTGGGCGATAGCCCGGAATCCCGGCGGAGGGACTTCAATCCGGTCCCCGTGACTCATCCAAACCTGGATGTTCTCCCCTGGATGCAGCCCGGCAAAAAGGTCCTCGGTGTCATCGATGATGAGTTCGCTCCGCCCAAACTCCCGCTTCCGCGACTTACCGACTTCACCTCCCAGGACATGGGTCATGAGCTGCATACCGTAGCAGATGCCCAGAGTGGGAATGCCCATACGGAATAATTCCGGCGGGCTCAGAGGGGATTCAGCTTCATATACGCTGGCCGGCCCTCCGGATAGGATGATGCCTTTCGGCCCGAAAGCTCGAATGGCTTCCAGGGCCACATGATACGGGTGAATTTCGCAATATACCCGGCATTCGCGCACGCGGCGGGCGATCAACTGGGTGGTCTGGGAACCATAATCGAGAATTAGAATACGGCCCTTAAAATCTTGCGCTGGCATAATATCAAACATTTCCAGATCATCAAGTTATTAACACCCCCACCCTAACCCTCCCCCATCCAGGGGGAGGGAATTCGGGAGCCCCCCAAGTATCACCCCTCCCCTGGCGGGAGGGGGATGGGGGGAGGGGGATAAAAAAGCAAATTTCTATACAATCCAGTTATTTCAAGGAGTTATTAAAATTCTGGACTCCGGTTTTCACCCCCGGATTACGACATTCCGGGGCAGGCTTAGGGACGACTTTTTACGAGGCCATCAACTATTTTCTCCCATTTTATTTTGCTATTTTCAATATTTCGCTATTTTCTCCTTAAAATAGGGGATGGTTTTTTTAAGGCCTTCCCGCAACCCGACCTTAGGGTTCCAATTCAAAATATTCCGGGCTTTGGCGATATCCGGTTGGCGGACCCGGGGATCATCCACTGGAAGCGGCTGATGGATAATTCTGGATTTAGTGCCGGTAAGCGCCAATACTTCCCGGGCAAAATCTACGATGGAAAATTCTTCCGGATTGCCTAAGTTGACCGGTTCGGTTTCCTTAGAAAAAAGGAGTTTAATAATTCCCCCGACCAGATCGTCAACATAGCAGAAACTGCGAGTCTGGGAACCATCACCATAAACCGTTAAATCTTCATCTTGCAGGGCCTGCAGTATAAAATTTGGAACGACCCGGCCATCTTTCAAACGCATGCGCGGGCCGTAGGTGTTGAAAATTCTGGCAATGCGCGTGTCCACCCCGTGGTACCGATGGTATGCCATGGTCAAAGCCTCGGCAAATCGTTTGGCTTCATCGTAAACTCCGCGGGGACCTATGGGGTTTACGTTTCCCCAGTAATCTTCAGCTTGCGGATGAGCTAGCGGATCGCCATAGACTTCCGAGGTGGAGGCCAGGAGAAAACAGGCTTTTTTAGCCATGGCCAGACCCAGAACTTTATGGGTTCCCAGAGCCCCGACTTTCAAGGTCTGAATGGGCAGTTGAAGATAGTCAATGGGGCTGGCTGGAGAGGCAAAATGCAGAACATAATCCAGAGGTCCTTCAACAAAAATATAGTTCGTCACATCGTACTGAATAAATTGAAACCGGCGTTGACCGGCCAAGTGGGCAATATTATCCGTTGATCCCGTGAGCAGGTTGTCCATACAAATGACTTCCAGCCCCTCGGCCAACAGCCGATCGCAAAGATGAGATCCCAGGAACCCAGCGCCTCCGGTGATTAAAGCCCTCATTCTACCTCCCCACCGCAATATATTTAAAGCCCGCTTCCCTCATCTTGACTGGATCGTATATATTGCGGAAATCCAAGAACACCGGGCTTTTCATTAATTTCCGCAAACGTTTCAGGTCGAGATTGCGAAACTGGTTCCATTCCGTGATAATCAACAAAGCGTCAGATCCTTTGGCCGCGTCATACGGATCTTTTCCGTATTCGATTTTCCTGAATATTTTTTGCGCGGCTTCCATGGCTTTGGGGTCGTAAGCCTTAATTTTGGCCCCCTCTTTTTGTAAGGAAGAGATTATTTTCAAAGAAGGCGCTTCCCGCATGTCATCAGTGTTGGGCTTGAAGGAAAGCCCTAGGACGGCAATGCTCTTCCCTTTCAAATTTCCCAGCGCCTCCTTCACTTTGGCAAACATTCGCTCTTTTTGCCTTTCATTAACTTTCATCACCGAATGAACAATTTCAAATCGGTATCCGTGCTTTTCGGCGATTTTGGCTATGCCCAAAGTATCTTTGGGAAAACACGACCCGCCATATCCAGGCCCGGCGTGTAAGAATTTCGATCCGATCCTCTGGTCAAGCCCCATACCTTTGGCCACAACGTTCACATCCGCGCCTACTTTTTCGCAAATATTGGCAATTTCGTTGATAAAGGAAACCTTGGTGGCCAAAAAAGCATTGGAGGCATACTTGATCATCTCGGCGGTTTCGATGTTGGTGATAATAAAGGGGGTTTCAATCAGGTAGAGAGGGCTATATAAGTCCTTCAGGATAGCTACGGCCTGATCGCTGGAGGCGCCGATGACTACGCGGTTGGGGCGCATGAAATCTTCGATGGCTGAACCTTCCCGTAAAAACTCGGGGTTGGATACGATATCGAAGTTAATTTTTTTCCCTCGGCATTGTTCGATAACCTTGCGGATTCTTTCGCCGGTCCCCACGGGAACAGTGCTTTTGGTGGCAATGACCTTGTATCCGTTTAAATTCTCCCCGATCTTCCTGGCCACCTCATCAATATAGGTCATATCCACTGATCCGTCTTTCTTGGGCGGAGTTCCCACGGCAATGAAAATAACCAAGGACTTTTCCACGGCCTTAGCGATTTCCGTGGTGAAAACCAACCTCCCTTCCCGCAAGTTTCTTTTGACCATCTCTTCCAGCCCGGGTTCAAAAATGGGGGATATGCCTTGCTGAAGCAAGGCGATCTTCTGCTCATCGTTATCCACGCAGGTTACATGAAGACCGAATTCAGCAAAACAGGTCCCGGTAACTAAGCCTACGTATCCTGTACCAACCACGCAAATATTCATGTCGCGCTCCGTTTCAATATCAAGTTATTAACACCCCCACCCTAACCCTCCCCCATGCAGGGGGAGGGAATTTTGGATCCCCCAGTATCTCCCCTCCCCTGGCGGGAGGGGGTTGGGGGGAGGGGGATAGAAAAGCAAATTCCTATAAACTTGAGCTTCTTGCAAAAGTCCGTAATTTACCCTTCGACAGGCTCAGGGTGAACGGGCTTAGGTTGAAATTATTAAGTTTTTCCGTTCGTGGTGAGCCCTTCGACTCACCGTTCGCCCTGAGGTTCTCGAAGGGTGAACGGTTCGCTCAGGACAAGCTTGTCAAACCACAAAAAAATACTTTTGCAAGAGGCTCAATTAAATTAAAATTAGCCACAGAGGGCACAGAGATCACAGAGTTTAAAAAAAATGCGTAAGTAGTCATTGCACGTTAGAAAATATGTAACTGTTTAGCGATTTGAAAAAAAGATATAAAAGCCTTTGTTGAGGGCCGGGGGTTAGAGCGGAACGCGCCGGAAGCATCGGTTGGGTTTCTGCTTGGCCACGAAGACAGAAGATCTTTTCCTCCGGAGGAGGCGGGGGTTCTTGCCCGCCCCATATGCGGAGATATAAGCACCTTATGATTCCAAGCGTTCCGCTCTGGCCCCCGGCCCCTGGAATCCCTTGGCCCTTACAACACCCCTTTTTTCAAAAAGCTAAAGTGTTACGAAAATATTAATGCGTTTGTATTAATTTTATAGTGCAAGAAGGAGAAAAAAGCAAGGCAGGAATTCGGGGCGTTCATTTTATATAGGCATTCTTCCTTTTTCCTGAAACTTTTTCCAGGTCTCTTTGAGGCCTTCTTCGAACTCAACCTTCGCTGCATATCCGAGATGGGTCTTGGCCAGGTCGATGGAAGCGAGGGAATGCTTCACCTCTCCGCTTCGCGGTGGCTCATATCGGGGAGCAATTTGGCGGCCCGAAATTTCCTGCAAGGAAGAAAGCAACTTGTTGATCGTGATTTGCCGGCCGCAGGCAATGTTGAAAACCCGACCGGAAATTCCCGGCGAATTCATGGCCAATAAATTGGCTTGCACTACATTGGCTACATAAGTGAAGTCTCGGGATTGCTGCCCGTCCCCGAAAATGACCGGGGGAACGCCTTGTATTAAAGCCGCGATGAATTTGGGGATCACCGCGGCGTAGATGGACTGGGGGTCCTGGCGGGGGCCGAAAACATTGAAGTAGCGCAGGGAAACGGTTTCCAAACCATAGATGTCCGAAAAAATCCGGCAATAATGCTCACCCATCAATTTCGTGGCTGCATAAGGTGATTGGGGATGAGGAGGAAGGTTCTCACTTTTGGGTATCCTTTCCCCCGGATTGGATGAAATGTTTCCATAAACCGAAGAGGAGGAGGCATAAATGATCCGCTTCACCTTTTCTTCTTTGGCTGCCTGAAGGATGTTCAGTGTTCCGTTGGCGTTGGCTAAATGTGAGGTAATGGGATCTTCGACTGATCTTTGGACGGAACCTAAAGCTGCCAGATGAAATACATCAGAAATCCTCCGGCAGGCTTTACGACAGGTATCAATGTCCGCAATGTCCCCGAAAATAAATTCTATTCGCTCTCCCAAAGGGAAAACGCGAGGTTCATTCTTAGGGCCAGTGAGGTCCGGCAAGGATTGTCCGGTTACCTCCTCCAGGTTCTCTTTCTTGCCCGTGCTTAAGTTATCCAGGATCCGAACCGTGTAACCACCCTTAAGTAAGGTTTCACCCAGGTGAGAACCGATAAACCCTGCCCCTCCAGTAACCAGGATCATAAATGCTCCTTCTATGATTTTATTCTTTGATTTTCCCCTTTTGATTTTAATCCTACATGAAGTAATCCGACCAAGACCATAAAAAGTTGCGAATGTTCCTGCCCTATCGTTGGTTCCGTGATTCCCCCTATCGCCAGGGTAACGATGTAGCCCACCCCGCCGTACCATAAACCCAAAAACATGGGGCTGGCAACCTTCTTCCGATAAGTGGCCATAAAATAAAGATAAAAAACTATCCAGGAAATTAGAGCGACCACCCCGACTGTCCCCATTTCACAGGCCGCGTGCAGGATTATATTATGAGCCTGACCAAAGGCCGGCATGATCTGATATCGATCCTTGCTCACTAAATAACATTTTGGACCTACACCCAGGATTAAATTTTCGTTAAAAATGCGATAGCTTTGTTGCCAACCCACAAAACGTTCTTGCATGCTCGGCGCCTCGAGTCCTTTTAGAATGTGGGAGCCCATTATCTGCACCTGGGGAATCATCGCCGCCGCGGTAAAAAAAATTCCTAAAAGGGCTCCGATGCCTATGATTATTATGCGGGACTTTTTCAAAAAAGCAAAAACCAGCAGAGTAATGATAAAGGCCAGCCACATCGTCTTGGAGCTGCTCAAAAAAAGTCCCAATAAGGATACCAGAATAACCGCAATTAATATGGTTTTTTCCTTGGGGCGCCAGAGATTGTTCAAAAATAACCCGAGTATTATTGCCAGGGTCATCTGAAGGTATTGCCCGATGGCATTTTTATTCCCTAAAGAGAAAAATTGTAGCAAGTCAAAGAATACTCTCTTGACAATCAGGAATTGATGGATTATTCCCGCTATCACCCACAAGCCAGTAGAGACTACGAGCGTCCAGAATATTTTCTTTACCTGATCTACCGAGTGAATGGTATTGATCACAATGAAAAAGGTGATGGTATAACGGCTAATGTCCCATACGCCCTTTAAAGCTTGATTCTTATAATCCGAGGCCAGAGCACTTACGATAGAGGTTAAAAGAAATACCAAGAAAAACCACCCCAAAGGAGGAATATCAATCTTTTCCCTCCGAACAATCAGCTTGACACTCCAGGATAAAATGGTCAGGGCCATGAATATTTCGTTGAGGGTGATCGAAAAAGGGATTACGAAGACGGTGATCAAAAGGGAATAAAAAACGAAATCATCAAGCCATGGAAGTCTGATCATAATAATTCTCCCACTGCTTCCCACACATCTTCTACACCGATCCAGTCCATGCACGGGTTATCTTTTTGCAAACAGGAAGCCTGCCGACATCCGCAGCAGTCCGGAGATTTGAAAATAGAAATTCCTTTAGCTCCTTTGGGGGCCCAGAGATGGGGAAAAGTCGGGCCAAATAAGATGATATGAGGAGTTCCCACGCCCGCAGCAATATGACCCGTGGCCGTATCATTCCCAATAAAAAGTTGAGCCCGGTTCAATAAAGCGGCTACTTCAATAAGGGGAAGGGAAGTAGTTTGGGCTTCGGGTTTTTGAGCCATTTGGCCTTCGACCCGATCTAAAATGCTCTCCTCGCCTGGTCCCCCAATTAAGAAGATCCGGGCATTGTACTTTGCTTTCAACCGATCTGCGATCTGGGCAAAGTGTTCCTCCCTCCATTGGCGCCGTGGCTTTCGGGCCCCGGGGTGAATGATTACCAGCGGCTTAGAATTGTTGGTTAATATCCATTGTTCGTCAATTTTCTTTGTAATCTCCTCAGGAATGAAAATAGTTGTGTCCGGCTCTTGAACTGCCAATCCGAATTCTTTTAAGCTGGCTAATTGGTAATCAAGGATATGAGTTTTCTGGGGATCGGCTTCGATCAGTCTGTGATAAGCGAACCGTTCTAAAGGATTGCCCAAGGGAGCCCCAATCCGCAGTCGGGAGCGAGTGGCCCAGGAAATAAAGCCGCTTCGGTCAGAAGAGGTGAGGTCGATCACCCAGTCAAACTTCTTTTTATATACTTCTCTTAAGGTCTTCAGGTCATAGCTGAATCTTTTAAACAGAGACCTTTGCTTCATTTCTCTTCGATCAAGAAGAATAATCTCTGCGATTCCTTTCTGGTAGGCCAGAATTCCTTCCGTGCCTTTATAAATCATTAACGATACCCGTGCCTCTGGTTTGTTCTGCTTTATGGCCCGAAGAACGGGAAGTAAGGTTAAGGTGTCTCCAATATAGCGGAGTTTAATGATGAGGACCTTCAAGACCATCCTCTCATGCCTGATCAACAGCTTCCTGGTAAATTGTTAGAGTCTCCTGGGCTGCCTTTTCCCAGGTAAAGCTTTTAGCCCGTTGAATTCCTTTTGCTTTCAGAAATTCACTTAAAGAATTATCAAACAATACTCTCTCCACGGCCTCTTTGATCTCTGTGATGTTTAAAGGGTCAATCAGGATACCCGCATCTCCGATGACTTCGGGAATTGAAGAAGTGTTCGCTGCAATGATGGGAACCCCGGAGGCCATGGCTTCCAATAGAGGCATTCCAAATCCTTCGTACAACGAGGGATAAACAAATAGAGACGCCCCGGCATAAAGGGGAATGAGATCCCCCGGAGGAAGGTAACCCGTAATGCGCATCCGATTTTCAAAGGAACGGTTTAAATTCAAGACATTTTTATATTGCCAGCCCAACCCCCCTCCAAAAACCAGACTGTACTCCGCATGGATCATCTCTAACTGGCTATAGACCTGGATTAAAGTCGAGAGATTTTTCCTGGGTTCGATTGTACCCACCCATAAAATGTATCTCGGGGACAAAATTCCATATTTCTTTTTGACTTCGATGATCGATTCCAGGGGCACATCCGGGCGGAAAGAATCATCGACCCCATGATAAACCACCCGAATTTTTCCTCTGTCAATTTTAAAAAACTCGACCACATCCCCGGCCGTATGCTTCGAAACGGCGATGACCCGATCTGCTCGCTGGACGCCCCATTTAGTTTTCAAAGAGGAGAGCGATTGTCCGTATTTTTTTTTCAGAAAGTGGGGGTAATGCTTAAAGGCCAGATCGTGGATGGTCACGACATTTCCCTTCTGGCCCCTCCCCCGCAAACGAAAATTTGTTCCATGATATAGGTCGATTCGCTCCTTGCCGCATCGCCATTTTTGGAGCCATTTAGGGGTATAAAGGACTCTTACATTGGGGCGAGCGATAAAGGGAATGGGGGCTTCCGGTTGATTCTGGGTGGTCGTAAATAAGACATACTCATTCTCCATATCGATCCGCGTAAGATTTTCCAAAAGGTTATATGTATAGTAGCCGATCCCTCCTTTCCGTAAGAAAATGGAAGTGGCATCAATTCCTATGCGCATCGTTCCTAACCGCCTTCTGCTGATGGATTTCCCATACTTTGGCATATTTTACGAAGGTGTATAAACTCTTGAAGACCGCCTGGATAAATCCGGGAATCCCATCTCGATAGCCGCCCTTGCGCAAATAAACTTGAAAAAAAGTAACCAGAGGTCGAAAAGCCAGATCGTACCAATGGACTTTCCGGCAGGTTTTAACGCGATGTTCGGCAGCCAGGGTGGTAAATCGATTCAACTTGGGAAAATGGTCACTAATGTTCCGCTCAGTGAAATGGATCAACGGGTTGCGCATGGTTCCCAGTTGACCGTTAAAGATAAAGTTGTGGTGCGGTTCAAAATCATCATTCCAGCCGGCCCCCCTGCGGAAAAGACGAATCTGCCAATCCGGATATTGCCCCCCCCACTTCAACCAATAGCCATAAAATTGGTTCTTACGCGCCAGACGATAAGCGGTAATCTCTTGGGGAGCGGACCTTAATATTTCCTCAATTTCTCTTCTAAGGTCTCCGGGGATACGTTCATCGGCATCTAACACAAAAACCCAATCCATTGCAGCCTGTTCGATGGCAAAATTCTTTTGCTTCCCGTACCCAAAGAAGGGCCGTTGAAAAAGGCGCTGCGTATATTGCTGGCAGATTTCTAATGTCCGATCTGTGCTAAAAGAATCGACTATAATGATTTCATCCATCCATTTCGCCGTCTCCAGACATTCTTGGATATTCCTTTCTTCGTTATACGTTATCATCACCAAAGAAATTTTATCCCTTGAAGCCATGCTTAAAGACCTCCTTATAAAAGCGTGGGTTGAGCCAACGGTTTCTTCTTTTCCTGAGCCGGACGGCCTGGGAGATGAGGTTTTTCATAACGGCTGGATGTTCTCCCCGAAATTCTTTCAGGGCTTTGTAATATTCATAATCGTATTCTTCTCTACCCCCATAATTCTTTTGAATATAGGAATCGTTATGATAGTAATATTCCAGGCGTTTATTCCTCTCCAGCATAATTTGGGGATTTTTCCTCACCCAACCGTAATGATAGATGTATGCTCCGGAGAACGCCCATCGATCTTTGGGGCCGCTTTTTAGATAAAGTTTGTCCTGAACACAGCGAAATCCGCTCATATCCCCACAAGGTTCCACCCGACCGTCATTGCGAACAACTCGAATCTCTTTGTGATACCTCCAGGGATTCACGGACCAGTAATCTCCGTCGAAATGATTATACCGGAACATAAGGCCCAATATTTCTCTTTGGTTATGATATTTCTTAATCGCCTTTCTTATAAGGTCATAATCTTTTTCATGTATGACTTCGTCGGCATTTACAAAAATAGCCCACTCGCCAGTGCACTGTTGAAAGGCTAAATTAGCTTGATGGGAAAAGACTAAACCATTCTTCCTCAGAGAGTCATCCCAGGTGGAGTGGATAATTTTCAACTTATCGTTTTTAATCGAGCTCACTAATTCAGCGGTTTCATCTTGAGAATTACCCGCATTAAAGATAAATTCATCCACTAAAGGTAATACAGAGGCGATCGACTCCACTACGGGGTAGTCAAGCTCTATCAAGTTTCTTCCAAAACTGAACCCACTGATTTTCATTTTTAGTTCTAATCCTTCTACTTGTTATTTTTTCCCATTTATATCCCCAATACTTTAGCGGCTCTTTGTAAAAAGACGGCCTTTCTTTGACTTCGTTGGGAAAAGGCCAGAGTCGTTTGACTGTTTCTTTGCCCCATTTTTCCTCGATGCTGTGTTTAGGATGGGTACAGGCAAAAGGTTCAGGATTACTTTTTAGGGTCTTCTCCAAATCGTGTGGGTAAATTTTAATGAAAAATAGGAGTTATCCATAGGGAGGTAGAGAAGCGGAGAGATTTTAGCCGACCCCAAAATGAGGTCGGCAGCCCCGCCTTGCGGGGCAAAATCTCGCAGCAGAACGTAG
>VGSF01000044.1 GCA_016875165.1 Deltaproteobacteria bacterium | reverse complement strand
GGAGCAGGTTGTCTCCTTTCCCCCTGAATAAATTCAAATTCAGGAGAAGGATGTGCGGCTTGAGCCGTTCGGCTGCCAAAAGCGCCTCCAGCCCGTTTCGCGCCACTCCCACGACCGAGATTCCTTTCGGTCAATGGGCCTTGCCTTGACTCGCCTTGCCGTGTCCGTCTTAGCTCGCGGCTTTTAGCTCATAGCTGATCGCTTTCTTTATCCCTATCAGCAAAATTGCCATGAGCTGAATTGCCAATCCGGGAAGATTTTCTGGCGCGTTTGGATGAGCTTTACCGGTGGGTTGATATCTATTAAAGATCAAAACAAGGGGAACCGGCGATGAGAGGACTTTATGGTTTGTTGATAGTATTCGGAATACTGATTGCGCTGACTGGCCGCGAGAGCAGTTCCCGTGATCAATCGGTCGTGGTCACCAGGGAGCATGATGGTCAAACTGTGACCGTCAGGAATGGGGTAGATTAAGATGTTGTTTTATCGGGCAATCCGACAACCGGCTACCAGTGGGTGGTTGCCGAGACTGAAAGCTTTATCCTGCCATTTGTGGACTCCACATATGAACCTGGCTCGAACGAGATCGGGGCGGGAGGAACGTACACGTTCCACTTCAAGGCTATCACTTCGGGCTTGGTGCGCCTGCGCTTGGTGTACAAAAGGTCCTGGGAACCAGTCCCGATCGAAACATTTTCCCCTAAGGTGAGGGTCAATCCATAGAGGGGAGCAAACAATATCATGGCTCCACGATGTTGCCTTCTTGGTTATTCGCTGGGAAGATTTCTGGGAGGATGGAATCCCCGTTTGAATATTTACCCATAAATTTGTCGTGCACCCATCCCCGCCCCGTATTGACAGGCTGGCCTTTTTTTGTTATTATCGAAAATCGATAACGAACTTGGATAATTAGGATGCAAGACAAAGACCTATATTCAGGACTGATCCGGCTGCATATCCTCTACCATGCCGGAGAAGGGCCTATATTCGGCCTGGAAATAATCCAGGAGTTGGCTCGCCACGGCTACCAGCTTTCTCCTGGGACCCTCTACCCCCTCCTTCATGGCATGGAAAAGAGAGGATATCTACGCTCGGAGACCCGCAACGTTTCCGGCCATTTTCGTCGCATTTATAAGATTACCCCAAAAGGGAAAAAGGCATTAACCCGGGCCAAGGAAAAAGTAAGGGAACTTTTCGGGGAACTTTTTGAAGGGTATAAGGGTTCACGATTTTGATCTTCGCTTTAAAGGAGCGAATCTATAAAGATGGCAAAGGCACAAGAAAAAAAACAAAGGAAGATATTTCTCGATCAACCCGTCAAGATGGCTCTGCTCTTTTTCCATTTCCTTGGCTTCGCAGGCTGGTATGGCGCGGTCGCCATGGGGGTGAAAGTTCCAGCCCTTTTCCCTGCGGTGACCACGATTTCCGGACTCCTTCTTACAGTCAGGGAATTATACAAGGACGGATTGGTATGGCTGATCGTGACCGAGGGATACTTGACCACTCTAAAGGTCCTCCTGCTGATTATCGCCTGGTACTTTAAGGAATTTGAATTTTTCCTTTTCCACCTCGTAATTTTATGCGGAATTCTCAGCGCGCATCTTCCCGAGAAAATTCGAGAAAAGAGGTTTTTTTTAAATGGAGGGAAAATAGCGCAATGATGGAATACCTTGTAGTCTGCGGGGTGGCCTTGGTCCTCTCTGGACTCACCCTATTTTCCGGTTTTGGCCTGGGAACGATCCTTATGCCGGCTTTTGCCCTCTTCTTTCCTATACCAATCGCTGTTGCGGCCACGGCTGTGGTGCATCTGGCCAATAACCTTTTCAAAGTGTTCTTAGTGGGCCGCAGGGCGGATGTTTCGGTAGTCGCACGGTTTGCCCTGCCTGCGTCTTTGGCAGCCGTTCTGGGAGCCTTTCTCCTTACAGCCTTTGGGCAATGGCCTGCTTTAATCACCTACCAGGTCGGAGGTCGAATTTATGAAGTGACCCTCCTGAAGCTGGTCATCGCGGTTTTAATCATCTTTTTCGCCTTCTTTGAACTGCTTCCCCGCTTTCAGAACCTGGCTTTCGACCGCAAGTACCTTCCTTGGGGGGGCCTCCTTTCCGGTTTCTTTGGCGGCCTTTCGGGCCACCAGGGCGCCCTGCGTTCGGCCTTCTTGATCAAGGCCGGGCTTAAAAAGGAAGTCTTCATCGGTACAGGAACGGTCTCGGCGGTGATTGTGGATATTGTCCGGCTGGCGGTATACGGGGTGAGCTTTTATGCCGCCAAGCTTGGAACCATTCCTGCGGAGATGTTCGGCCTGGTCCTGGCGGCCACTCTGGCAGCTTTCCTGGGCGCTTTCTTGGGGGCCCGGATGATGAAAAAGGCGACCCTGCGCACGGTTCAATTCATCATCGGAGGGCTGCTAACGATGGTTGGCTTGGGCATGGCCGTGGGGATTCTATAACCCGGGTATTTCATCACGTTCCGACTTCTACCCAGCGCCCCTGCCCTGCACTAAAATCTATACCGCATTTTGCCCGGCAAACCATATTCTTTTTTCCTTGACATCCTCCAGCGCTACGCTTATAAAAACATATCGCTTGATTTTGCGTGGAGGGGAAAATGGATATTCGGTTTAAGGTTTGGTTGGAAAAGGGCGGAGAAGTGGTGGTTGGGAACGGCAAAGTTGGTCTTTTAAAGATGATTGCAGACCTGGGCTCAATCCAAAAAGCGGCTGATAATCTGGGAATGTCCTACCGGCATGCCTGGGGCATGATTCAGAAAATCGAAAAGCGCTCGGGAATAAAGTTTGTGGAGACCCAGGTGGGGGGTAGAGAGGGTGGAGGAGCTCAATTAACTCCTCCAGGGCAAGAATTTTTAAAACAATATTTCTCCTTCAGAGAAGGACTCAACGAATCGATAGAAAAAAAATTCAAGGCCAAGTTCAAAAAATAAATTTGGTCGCCAAGAATTGGCGGAGATCAAACATGAACCCATTCCTCTCTTTCTGAAAGAAGAACTTCAGCAAGGAATTCGAGGAGCCAGAGAATGCGAGTATTCGGCAATGAATATAATCGGATGGAATTGGCCGGAGCCTTCGGCGACCTGGGCACCTTCATTCCTTTTGTCGCCGCCTACATCACCCTCAACAAGATGGACCCCCTGGGTATTCTCCTCTCTTTCGGGATCTTTAAAATTTTCGTCGGGCTGTACTTCAAGACCCCCTTTCCCGTCCAACCCATGAAAGCCATCGGAGGAATGGCCATCGCCCATCCAGAAACCATCACTCAGGGAATGATCTGGGGGTCGGGGATCTTCACGGGTGTATTCTGGCTCGTCCTGGGGATCAGCGGAGCAGTTTCCTGGCTGCAAAAGATTACGGCCAAGCCCATCGTCCGGGGCATTATGCTGGGGTTGGGCCTGGGTTTCATGCTCGACGGCCTGGGAATGATGAAGGCCCAGCCGTTCATGGGAGTCGCGGCTTGCGCCCTCACCTTCTTTCTCCTTTCTTTTGAAAAGGTCCCGGCTATGCTCATCCTTTTGGCCTTCGGTATCGGGACGGAGGTAATCTTTAATCCAACCCTATCTGCCGAACTTAGCCGGATCTCTGCCGGCCTGCGGCTTCCTGAAATTCACCTCAACAGGATCGACTGGCAGGACTTGCTGGCCGGGGTTTTAATCCTCGGCCTTCCCCAGGCCCCTCTCACCCTGGGAAACGCCATCATTGCCACGGCCGAAGAAAATAACGAGCTCTTCCCCGACCGTCCGGTGGAGGTCAAAACCATTGCCGTCAATCATGGCGTTATGAACCTCTTCAGCGCCGCCGTAGGCGGGATTCCTCTCTGCCATGGAGCGGGGGGCATGGCCGGTCATGTCCGGTTCGGGGCCCGGACCGGCGGAGCCCTGGTGATTCTGGGCGTGATCGTGCTCCTCCTGGGCCTCTTTTTCAGCGACTCCATTTCCACAATCCTGAAAGTTTTCCCCCCTTCTATCTTGGGGGTCATTCTCTTTTTTACCGGCCTGGAGCTGGCCTCGATCGCCCGAGATATCGGCAACCAGAAGCCAGATGTCTATGTCATGCTGGTCACCGCGGGACTGGCTATGTGGAACATGGGGATTGCTTATCTCGCAGGTCTCATTCTATACTACGCCATCAAAAAGAAGATATTGAAGGTCTGATAATTCCTGGGGTAAAAAAACCTTCTTGTTAATTTCCCCAAATGATTTCTCTATAGAATCAATGCTTCCCCTATCCCTGCTTTTCAAAAGATTTCTTAAAATCGGAGCCACGGCTTACGGCGGTCCGGCCATTGCCGCACACATGAAAGACGCCGTGGTGAAAGAGCACGGTTGGATGAAGGAGGCGGATTTTCTCCAGGCCCTGGCCTTCTGCCAGATACTGCCAGGCCCTCTCTTTCTGATGCTCTCGGCCTATATCGGGTACCGTCTCCGGGGAATATGGGGGGCTTTCTTGAGCGCCGCGGCCTTTATTTTCCCATCTTTTCTCCTGGTTGTTTTTCTTTCAATCTTCTATTTTCAGTGGGGCAATATTGGGGTCGTCCAGAATCTTTTCAAAGGCTTGGGGGCGATCATCGTGGCCCTCGTTCTCCATGCGGTCATCAGCTTCGGCAGACCGATTCTCCCCGTCGGGAAGATGATCCTGATCGCTGTTCTTTCCTTTTTCGGGTTTCTCCTGCGATGGAACATCCTTCTGGTTTTCATCCTGGCCGCCGGTCTTGCCCTCCTCCTCCGGGTACGGACTGCGAAAGTCGATCCCACGGATCCCTCTTCCGTGGCGATATCTCCCCGGCGGAAAGGAGAAGATTCCCTTTTTCTGGGAGGCCTGGCTATTTTTTTGGGGGGGATTTACCTGACCTGCTTTTATTTTCAACCCCAACTCGCCGGGTTCTTCCTCACGCTGGCCAAGATCGGTGCGCTCTCCTTCGGCGGGGCTTTCACCATCATCCCTCTGATCCAGTATGAAGTGGTCGACCGTTTTCAATGGGTCACCACCAAGGAATTCCTGGACGGGATCGCCATAGGCCAGGTCACCCCCGGGCCCATCTCCATCACCGCCACGTTTCTGGGCTATAAGCTGGCCGGGTTATGGGGCGCCGTTGTCGGCACCCTGGCCATTTATTTTCCTTCTTTTTTCATTGTGATTCTTCTGATTCCGCAGTATGACCGGCTGCGGGGGTGGGTCAGTGTCCGGAGGGTGCAGCGGGGAATCCTGGCCTCCTTCGTGGCCATGCTGGGGCTTGTATTCTATAATTTCGCGCGGACCGCCTTTGTGGATATCCTCAGCGTGATTTTCACCGCCGGGGCCTTTATCGCCCTCATTAAGAAAGTAGACCTGGCTTACATTCTCTTAACCGGAGCCTTTCTTTCTATCCTGATTTTTAGTTTTATAAAGTGAGCGGACTCCCCTTTCTTTACCTCGCTTAAAAAATGAGGAAGAGAAGGAGGCCGAGAAATTTTCCATCGGGGTTATCGAGACATGCCAAATTGGGTTGAATGGATGGAAGAATAATCCGGAGGGTTGGGCAAGGAAGGAGAGTAATCCTAACACCCCCGGCATTCTTTCTTCAGATAATCGTGCAGGCGGAGATGGACTTCCTTGGGCAAGGGCTCGTTTCCAGAGTATTTGTAAAGAGTAATGGTTTTTTTCAGGGTGTTCACAAAAACCAGGCAGGGATGGCAGTCTTCCAGGTGGGTTTCCAGGTCCTGGCAGAGTTTCGGATCAAGCTCACCGTCAAGATATTCTGAAAGTTTTTCAAGGATCTCTCTACATTTCATAGCCCTTTTCCTTAAATCTCTTTCTGCTTCTTTTTTTCGAAATATTCGGCAAGCATGCCCCGCAAGGCCAGCCGGGACCGGTGCAGCCTGGACTTTACTGCTGCCACCGATATTCCCAGAGTCTCCCCGGCTTCGGCATTGGAGAAGCCTTCGATGTCGCGCAGGATGAAAATCGCCCGGTATTCGGCCGGCAATTTTTCCAGAGCTTCCAGCATTTTTTCCCTGGATTCCTTACTTAGAAGCGTCTCATCGGGTAGGTCTGGCCAATCCTGAAGCTGGGGATGTTCTCCTTCTTCATGTTGAGGGAGATAATCCTCGAAAGACAATAACTTTGATGGTTCGGTTTGGCTATGGCGAATTTTCATCAGGCAAACATTTGTGGCCAGGCGAAAGAGCCATGTGGAAAAAGTAGAACGGCCTTCAAAATTCTTCAGGCCCCGGTGAACCTGCAAAAAAGTCTCCTGCAGAGCATCTTCGGCATCCTGTTGATTCCGCAACATGCGCATGGACAACCGATAGACTTTCCCTTCGTAGCGATTAACCAGGGCTTCGAAGGCCTGAAAATCACCCGCTTTGACTTTTTCAACCAGAACTTGATCAGATATGTCCATATTTTAGATGTTTTCCGCCGCCAAAAGGTTCAAAAAAGGGGTTCAAGGATTCCAGGGGTCCTGGGTTCCAGTGTTCGTTCCCTTCTCCCTTCTGGCAATCCCATATTCTTTTACTTGAGCCAGACTATATCCGAGAGGAATTTTTCTTGCAAGAACTTTTCTTACAGGAAAGTTCCGGTTAATCATTTTTCCACCGGGGATGACGCTTCTCCGCAAATGCGCCCGGCCCTTCGGAGAAATCGTGCGTCCCGATGAGGGTGTTGAAAAGCATGGCTTCAAGGCGCAGTCCTTCGGTCAATGATTCTCCAATTCCCCGAAGAACAGCTTCCTTGTCCGTCCGGATGGCCCCTTGCGGGAATTGGCTGATCATCTCCGCTAATTCCAGGCAACGTTCCAGGGCCTTGCCCCTGGAAGCCACTTCATTCACCAATCCCATGGATAGAGCCTCCCGGGCATTGATCCTTCGTCCTGTAAGGATCAAATCCATGGCCCTTCCCAATCCCACCACCCGCCAGAGCCTCTGGGTGCCTCCATCTCCTAAGCCCACGTTCCACCGCCTCTCCAGGCATCCGAATTCGGCATGCTCTTCGGCAATCCGCATATCGGCAGCCAGGGCAATTTCCAGTCCGCCGGCAAAACAGTTCCCATTAATCGCGGCCAGGATGGGTTTGAAGATATCAATCCCCCGGGTTAGCCCCCCAAATCCCGGCCCGTCGTATGCCCGGCGGCGGTGAAAGTGGGCGTCTTTCTGAGTCATGAAGGGAGGCCAGGCTTTCAGGTCCGCCCCCGAGCAGAAGGCTTGATCACCCGCGCCGGTGACGATGGCCACAAACGCCTCATCATCGTCTTTAAACCTTTTCCAGGCCTCGGCCATCTTTTGATCCGTTTCCGGATCGATGCAGTTCATCACTTGCGGACGGTTGATGGTAATGATCACCAGGCGATTTCTCTTCTCATAGAGCACAGTGGACATAATGCCTCCCAATTAAATGCATAGAGCAAAGCGCATAGAGTTAAATATGATGAACTCGTAAAAAGTCCGAAAGCCCCTTTTTCCGTCATTCCGGCCCCGATTTTCATCGGGATAAACTCCAGCCGGAATCAAGTTATTTCAAGGAGTTATCAAACCTCTGGACTCCGGTTTTCACCTGTCTGCCAGGCACAGGCAGGCCGGAGTGACGACTTTTTACGAGTTCATCAAATATACGCTCATCTTTTTTCCCTTTGCGCCTGGCGCTATGCTTTTTTTTCAGGCCGGGGGAAGATTCCGAAAATTTTTGAAAAACAATTCGTCCAATAGCGGGATCTTATCCATATCAATGATGATGACCCGAAACACCTCTCGACGCACAGGATCAGCTCGAAATTTGGCCACGGCCCGATTGATACGCGCCTGGCGGACCGCCAGATAAGTCTTTATAGCTTTCTGGCGGGCCTCTTTACCTCCCAAGAGTTCCGCTCCGAGGGCGATGGCCCCCCCTTCCAGGACGATATCTTCGAAAACGCCGAGTTCCGAGAACCAAAGTTTCCGGCCGTTCCTGGATTCCACCAAAGTAAAACTCCCCTCCATTTTAATATGGACTCCTACCTTGCGCCCATAACTCATCACTCTGGTGTAAAGGAGGGCGTCAGCCCCGAGTAATGCTCCTATTTCCTGAGGGGTCAACGCCTCAATTTGCCCTGCTTCTTGAATCCCCTGCTGCGCTAGGGCTTCATCTATGCGCTGGAAATTGATTAGGGCGTATCCTTTATCAGCCAGCTCAGCCTTGGACAAAATGCGGAAGACAATTGGGGCGTCCATATCGTTGGTCTCGTTCATGACCGGGAGAACAGCGATCCTGGTTGGCTTGAAGGCCGCATAATCATGGGCCAGATCATACAGGGGAGCTGCACAGCCGCTTGCGGTTAGTAAAAAAAGAGTTAAGAAAATTTTAGCTCGCAAAAAATTTCTTAACTTTAGTTGCATCTCCACCTCCCCAACATCCCTGCCCGCCCAAAGCGATTCTATATTACTCCCCGCCGTCCTTAAAATCAAGGTTAGAAGATCAATTTGGGATGATCTCGTAAAAAGTCATCACTCCGGCCTGCCTGTGCCTGGCAGACAGGTGAAAACCGGGGTCCAGAGTTTTTATAAGGCTTTAAAAAGACTGGATTCCGGCTGGAGTTTACCCCGTACTTGATACGGGGCCGGAATGACGAAAATAGGGCAAAAAAGACTTTTTACGAATTCATCATTTTTTGCTTGCTTCATTTTAAAAAATTTCGTAAAATCGCTAAGATTGATTTGGATTAAGTGGATGTTGGCCCAGGTGGGTCGAAAAATATTTCCTAAAACAATCTTTTTTTTCAAAATGATAAAACAAATCGAACGACAGGTGCGTGAGCTGCAAAAAGAGTTAGCGGAAGCCCAGAAGGAGCGTCATTTAGTCCGCCTCCAGCCGTGCCGGGGGGACATGGAAATCCGCCAAAAAGATGAAGGGCTTGACCGGATCGACAAGCGCATTGTATCCATCACCCAGCAGATCCGCGAACTGGAAAAAAAGCGCAGGGAGATGATGTCCGAAGCCGTGAAGAAAGGGGGTTACGAATCCCCGTTCAATTGAAATTTGCCTTGAAAAAATTCCAGTAAAATTTTAGAGTTGCCTAAGAAAAAGGTACGTGTTATATTTTGCAAAAATCAAAATGAATTACAAACTTTATTAAGGAGAAAGAGAGAGATGACCAAATTTCAACTCATTCAGAAGCTCATGGAAAGGTCGAACACTCTCGCCCAGCAGGATGCCAAAACGATCGTGAACACGATCTTTTCATCCATGTCCAACGCCCTTTCTAAGGGGGAAAGGATCGAGATTCGCGGTTTCGGCAATTTTACGGTTAGGACGTACCAATCCTATCAGGGGCGCAACCCGCGGACAGGCACGAAAGTGGAAGTTTTGCCCAAAAAACTTCCTTTCTTCAAGGTTGGAAAGGAATTGAAGGAACGGGTGGATAAGCCCTCCACCCGTTAACTGATATAGACTTTTTTTCCTGGAGAGGGTACTCTTATTTCCGCTTTCTCCTCTGGATACGGGTCTTCTTCAGAAGTTTGCGGTGTTTGTGCTTGGCAATTTTCTTCCGTCTCTTCTTGACAATGCTTCCCATTATTTACTCCTCGATTCGTATCTTTTTATAAATTACTTTCTACGGTCTTCTGTTTTACAGCTTCCGGTTCATTTTTTTTCGCCAGAATGTAAGTCTCTGGGCAATGATTTTTTCCATCCCCCTCTCTGTAGGCTGGTAATACGACCGCGGCCCGAGTTCTGCGGGGAGGTAACTTTGCTCGACGATCCCTCCTGGAAAATCGTGGGCATACTTGTAGTCTTGACCATAGCCCAGATCTTCCATTAGTTTTGTGGGTGCGTTGCGTATGTGTAAAGGAACAGGAAGCGCTCCCCTGGCCTTCACATCCGCGCGGGCTTTCCCGTAAGCCACGTAGAGGGCGTTGCTCTTCGGCGCCGTTGCCAGATAAACCGCGGCTTCAGCCAGGGCCAACTCTCCCTCGGGCAGGCCGATGAAATGAAAGGCCTGCATGGATGAAAGGGCCACGTTCAAGGCTTGCGGGTCGGCCAAGCCTATGTCTTCGGAGGCAAAGCGCACCATGCGGCGAGCGATGTATAAAGGATCTTCCCCTGCCTCGATCATTCTGGCCAGCCAGTAAAGAGAGGCATCCGGATCGCTTCCCCGAAGACTTTTATGGAATGCCGATATGACATTGTAGTGCTCCTCGCCCTCCTGGTCATAGAGCAACGCTTTGCGCTGCATGGCCTCTTCGGCGATTGACAGGGAGATAACCCTCTGGCCGTCATGGTTTGGCGGCGTAGTCAATACAGCCACCTCCAGGGCATTCAAGGCCACCCGGCCATCTCCATGGGCCATTTCACTTAAGTGCTTCAAGGCCTCGGGGGCCAATTGCGCCTTTAATCCTCCCAGGCCTCTCTGCTCGTCTTTTAGCGCCCGCATTAAAATAAGACTAATTTCTTCCGCGGTCAATGCCCTCAAAGTGAGGACTTGACAGCGGGACAGGAGCGCGGAGTTCACTTCGAAAGAAGGATTCTCCGTGGTTGCGCCGATCAGAACAAGGGTCCCCCGTTCCACATGGGGCAAAAAAGCATCCTGCTGGGCTTTGTTGAAGCGATGGATTTCATCTACAAAAAGGATCGTGCGCCGCCCCTGATATTTCATCTCCTCCGCTTCACTGATTACCTGGCGAATCTCCTTTACCCCGGATAATACCGCAGAGAAAGCCAAAAAATGAGATCGGGTTGAGCCGGCTATGATATGGGCCATAGTCGTCTTCCCTGTACCCGGAGGACCCCATAAAATCAGCGATTGCAACTGGTCATTCTCAATCAGGGAGCGTAGAAAGCGGCCTGGTCCCAGCAGGTGTTCCTGGCCGACGAAATCCTCCAGGCATTTGGGGCGAATCCGGTCTGCCAGGGGGATGAAAGTACGTTGTTCTTCTTTTTTTATATTTTCCGCGGCCCTGAAAAGCTCCATGGGCGAAAAAACCCTCCTTAATTGCGCCTCCAAGATTACCACATAACGGCGGCCCTTTCAATTCAATTTCGCCTCTCTTCTCAGCAAAATAGAAAATATAGGGCAAGGCTGAATTCTTTATGGACAGCCCTTCTCTTTTGTGGTAAAAATTCTAAATCCTTTAACCCTTGAGGCTCTTGCAAATGTCCTAAACACCGTCATTCCCGAGAAAGCTGGAATCCAGGCTATCCTGAAAAACCTGGATTCCGGGTCGCGCTTCGCCCTGTACACCATGCGGTGCAGGGCTTCGCTGGCCCGGAATGACAATTGAGCAACAGATTTTAAGATTTGCAAGAACCTCCCTTGACCCCTTTTTTATTTCCGGAGTACCAAATGTTGAATCGTATAGGGATCGTTGTTAAGCCAAATAAGCCGGACGCCATCGCTTTGGCCAGCGATCTCGTTGGCTGGCTGGGCCAGAGAAATATCCAGGTTTTCCTGGATGAAGCAATCGCTCAGACGGTCAATCATTCTCTTTCCTGCCCCCGCTCGGAAATCAGCCGGTTGGTTGACCTGCTCATCGTTCTTGGGGGAGACGGCACCCTGCTTAGCGCCGTGCGGGCCATGGAAGGGAACAATATCCCTATTCTGGGAGTGAATTTAGGCGGCCTGGGCTTTTTGACCGAAATTACCCTCGAGGAGCTCTATCCTGTTCTGGGGCAAATCCTCGCGGGGAAGATGGAAACAAAGAGACGCATGAAACTCTGTGCTACCGTCCTCAGGCGGGGAGAACGGGTTAACACCTATCCGGTTCTCAACGATGTAGTCATCACCAAGGGCGTCCTGGCCCGGATCATCAACCTGCGCAATTGTATCGATGGCGCCTACGTCACCACCTACAGGGGAGACGGGGTGATCATTTCTACCCCAACCGGCTCCACAGCTTACTCCCTGGCAGCCGGCGGTCCTATCGTATATCCCTCCATGGATTCAATTCTTATCACGCCCATCTGCCCGCATACCCTGACCAACCGGCCACTGCTCATCTCCGACCGGGCCACGGTGGAATTCACCCTTGAGTCCGAAGAAAGCGATGTGCATCTGACCCTTGATGGACAAGTAGGTTATCCCCTCCATCCCTTCGATCAGGTGCTCGTCACCAAGGCCAAGGATTATGTGGTTTTCGTCAAATCCCCCTTTAAGGATTATTTCGAAATTCTCCGGACAAAATTAAAGTGGGGAGAGCGTTGATGGAAGGCCCGAAAAAGATTTAAATGCTGACCGAGCTGAACATCAGGAATTTCGCCATCATCGACCAGCTGCAGGCCGAATTTGGACCCGGCTTCAACGTGCTCACCGGGGAGACCGGCGCCGGGAAATCCATCCTGGTCGATGCCTTAAACCTCCTTCTGGGAAGTCGCGCTTCCCCGGAGATGATCCGCACCGGCCAGGAAGAGGCCGCGGTAGAAGCCTTCTTCGACCTTGAAGGAATAAAGAACGAAAAAATCTTGAGCCGCTTTGATCTGGACCCATCAGGGGGACTGCTGGTCAGACGCGTAGTTAATCGCTCCGGAAAATCTCGCGCTTTCCTCAACGGAAATTCTATAACCCTGCACATGCTCGAAGAGCTTAGCGAAGAGATCCTGAATATTTATGGACAACACGAACATCAGCACTTTCTCAACCCCCAGCGGCACATCGATATCCTGGACCGCTCCGGCGGTCTCCTTCCCCTGCGCCAGGCCTATCAAGAGGTTTACGAAAAGTGGCTTAAAGCCGCTTCAGAGTTGGAGGCTTTGGTCGCCAAAGAGAGGCAACGATCCGACCGTCTGGACCTTCTGGCCTTTCAATCCAGGGAAATCGCCCGGGCTGACCTGAAGCCCCCCCAACCTGGCCAACCGACCGAGGAGGAAGAGCTTATTTCCGAGCGCGCCCGCCTGATTCATGCGGAAAGGCTTTACACCATAGCCCATCAAGGCGTCGAGTTGATCTACGGCGAAAGCGGTTCCGTGGTCGAACGTCTGAAGTCCACCCTCCATCGCCTGCGGGAAGGCGTAAAGATAGACCCTTCCTTGGGCCCTCTAATTTCCTCAGTCGAATCCGCCCTTTTTCAAGCTGAAGACCTGGCTTCTTCCCTGCGCGCTTACCGGGAAAAGATCCATTTCGATCCCGGCCGTCTGGAAATCATTGTGTCTCGCCTGGATGAGGTCACCAAACTCAAAAAAAAGTATGGACCCCTCCTGGCCGATGTTCTAACTTACAAAGAAAAGATCGATCTGGAACGGAAAAACCTGGAAGACCTGGGGGAAAAAATTGCGGAGCTTACGAAAACCGCCGCCGACCTTTACGCCAGGGCTTTATCTTCTGCCAGAGAATTATCTGCCCATAGAAAGAAGGTTGCCGGCGAGCTAAGCGGCAAAGTGGAGGCTGAATTATCCACCCTGGGCATGAAAAAAGTGCGCTTCGGGATCGAGGTGGAGGCGGACCTATCAGGGGAAACAGGGCAGGGCCAGGATTGTAACCCGCGGCTTTACCATAACGGAATGGACCTGGCGCAGTTTCTTATATCGCCAAATCCGGGAGAAGAGCTGAAAGCTCTGGCCAGGATTGCCTCCGGAGGAGAGCTATCCCGGATTATGCTGGCCTTGAAACGTATCTTTGCCGAGGAGACCTTAGTAAAAACTCTGGTCTTTGACGAAGTGGATGCCGGCATCGGGGGGGGGATCGCCGAAGTGGTCGGACGCAAGCTCAAAGAAATTTCCCGGCAGCACCAGGTTTTTTGCATTACTCACCTGGCCCAAATTGCCTCTTTTGCCAATGCTCACTACAAAGTATCCAAAAGAATCCACGGCGGGAGGACGTTAGTGGAAGTGCGCCATCTTCAAGGAAAGGACCGCGAAGAAGAAATCGCCCGTATGCTTGGAGGGGTTAAGATTACGGAAAAAACCCTTGACCACGCCCGGGAAATGCTGAAAAATGCTCATAAGGGGGAAAAACCGTAAAGCCCGAGAGCGCAAAGCCTAAAAGCGACAAAAACATACCCCTTGCGCCCTCGCGCCTAACGCCTCACGGTATTTGTCAATATGCCTATTCACAAAGCCAAAATATCTGACGTAAAGGAAATCCAGAAGCTGATCGAGATCTCGGCCAAAAAAGGGGAGATGCTCTCCCGTTCTTTGAGTGAGCTCTACGACAACCTGCGGGACTATTATATTTACCAGGAGGAAAACCGGGAGCAGATCATAGGAACCTGCGCCATGCACATCTGCTGGGAAGACCTGGCCGAAATACGTTCGCTGGTCGTTAGGGAGGAATATAACCGGCGGGGCATCGGGACAAAGCTTATAGAGGCCTGCCTTTCTGAAGCCATCAGCCTGGGGATTTACCGCATATTCGCCCTGACCTATAAACCTGACTTCTTCTGTAAGTTTGGTTTTAAAGTCGTCGATAAGAGCGCTTTGCCCCATAAAATTTGGGCCGACTGTATTAAGTGCGTGAAATTTCCCGAATGCGACGAAGTGGCCGTGCTCCTGGAAGTTTAAAGGATACCCCTTTAATTAAAAAAAGTTAATAATTTCAAATATATTTTAAATATTAAAGAAAAAAGTGTTGACAAAAAATGCGCCCCTGTGATAAATGGGTACTCTTCAAAGGCAACACCTTAAGCGTTCATCCAGATCGTCATAAAATTGAAGCTTAACCCCGAAATTTTCGGGTGCAGTTGATTATTTTTTTCAGGGAGTGCAGGTTGGCCAAAAAGGATTATACAATCCTGATCATTTCCCAACAAGCCGCCAAAGTCAAAAAATTTATTCTTTCCCCTTTGACTCTTAAAATCGGGGCCGCGGTTTTGGGCATTCTCATCGTGGTTTCCGCCTTCATGGTCTATAACTACATTACTTTCCAGAAGAAGGTGACCGAACTACAAGCCCTGCGGGCCGAAACCAATTCCCAGCAGGAAGAAATTCGCTCTTTTATGGAAAAAATCACTCTCTTGGAAGAGCAACTGGATAAGCTTAAAGAAATGGAAAAACAGGTTGCCAAAGACCTGAAAGAAATAAGCGAACTTAAAAAAAATAAAAAAGCCCCCCCTAAGGCAACCAAGCAAAAGACTTCCTTGGTAAAAAAAGAAGAAATTAAGGAGAACCTGTCTTTCCGAAAGGAAGAGGTCTCCGTTCTCGATAAAGAAAGAAACAGATTGGTCAGCCGGATGCACCAAGACCTTTTGGAGCTGCACAAGGAATTTTCCCAGAAGGAACAAAGCTTTAAGGAACTTAAGGAATTCCTTCAGGCCCAAAAATCGATCCTCCTGGCCACTCCTTCTCTTTGGCCGGTATTAGGCCATATTACCTCGGGGTTTGGGGATACTCGTCTTTCTTCTTCTTCGGGGGGAACCCGCCCCCATATGGGAATAGATATCTCTGCCCCTTCGGGAACGCCTGTTGTCGCTCCCGCTGACGGGGTGGTCAGTTTTGCCGGGCGTGAGTCGGAATACGGCCGATTGATCTGCCTTGATCACGGCCACGGGTACTCCACCATGTTCGGCCACCTTAAAGATCTTTTTGTCCAAACCGGTGATAAAGTTAAAAGAGGACAAACCATCGGAACCGTCGGCACATCAGGCAAAAGCACCGGCCCCCACCTCCACTACGAAGTCCGCATTAACGGGAATCCGGTCAACCCCGCTCGCTATCTCAATCAATCATCATAATTTCCCTCTTCCCTTGTTAATTAAAATATGTTAAATTGGAGCCGGGTTTGAAGATTCGGCCCCGATAAGGAGTGCTTTATCGGGGTTTTTCTTTAATTTCCTGGCCAATTTAACCGCAAAAATCGCAGAGTGGAGAAAAAAGGAATTTCCTGTACAATTAAAATAATGAAATCCTTTTATATTGAGCCTCTTGCAAAAGTATTTTTTGTGGTTCGACAAGCTTGTCCTGAGCGAACCGTTCACCCTTCGAGAACCTCAGGGCGATGGGTGAGTCGAAGGGCTCACCACGAACGGAAGAACTAAATAATTTCAACCTAAGCCCGTTCACCCTGAGCCTGTCGAAGGGTAAATTACGGACTTTTGCAAGAAGCTCTATTACTAAAACATTTTATTATTTTACTCTGCGGTCTCTGCGCTCTCTGTGGTGAAAAAAATGCTTCTCAATGCCCTGCAAAAAATATTCGGCAGCAAGAATGAGCGGGAGATCAACCGCCTGAAGCCCCTGGTCAAGGCTATTAACGATCTGGAGCCAGCAGTTGCCAACTTGAGCGACAGTCAGCTTCAGGCCAAGACCGGAGAATTTCGCGAGCGCCTGTCCCGGGGTGAAACCCTTGACGACTTGCTGCCCGAAGCCTTCGCCGTGGTCCGGGAGGCTGCTCGACGCACCTTGGGCCAGCGTCATTTCGACGTCCAACTGGTGGGGGGCATCGTCCTCCATGAAGGGAAAATCGCCGAGATGAAGACCGGCGAAGGGAAAACCCTGGCCGCTACCCTCCCCGTTTACTTAAACGCCCTTACCGGAAATGGCGTCCACGTGGTTACGGTGAATGACTACCTGGCCAAGCGCGATGCCGTCTGGATGGGCGCCATTTACAACTTCCTTGGCCTATCGGTAGGTGTCATCGTCCATGAGTTAGACGACGCCGAACGCCAGCAGGCTTACCGCTGCGACATTACTTACGGCACGAACAACGAGTTCGGTTTCGATTACCTCCGCGATAACATGAAGTTCCGTATCGAAGACATGGTCCAGCGGGAGCTGCATTACGCCATCGTGGACGAGGTCGATTCCATTCTGATCGATGAAGCCCGGACTCCCCTGATCATCTCCGGGCCGGTCGAGCATATAGACCAGGGATATTACGAAGAACTAAAGCCGCTGGTCATCCGCCTGCGCCAGAGCCAAAGCCGCATGGTTCAGACCATCCTCGCTGAAGCCCTAAAGCTCCTCGAAGAAGACCCGGAAAGCGAGACCGCCATAGAAAAACTTTTGCTAGTTAAGCGCGGCGACCCGAAAAACCCTCAATTCCTGGATCTTATAGCGGAAAAGCCTGCCTTGAAGAGCCGCATAGACCGGATGGAATCCTACCTTTCCGGCCAAAAAATCCTCTCCCAGCACGATGGCCAGCTCTTCTGCGCCATCGATGAACGCTCGAGTGCCGTTGAACTGACTGAGAAGGGCCTGGAACTTCTCTCCAAGGGTCGGGCCGATGCTTTTGTCGTTCCTTCATTGGAGGAAGGATACCAGGCCATCGACAGCAATGACCAGCTTCCCCCTGCTGAAAGGATGGAAGCGCGGCAGGCCCTGGAGACTAAGTACAGAGAGACTTCGGAACGCATCCATACCATTCACCAGCTCGTCAAAGCCTACTGGCTTTTCCAGAAAGACGTCAATTACGTCATCAAGGACGGCCAGGTGATTATCGTCGACGAGTTCACCGGCCGGATGATGCCCGGACGCCGCTGGAGCGATGGCTTACACCAGTCGATCGAAGCCAAGGAAGGGGTTAAGGTCGCTGAAGAGAATCAGACCTTAGCCACCATCACTTTCCAGAATTACTTCCGCATGTATAAAAAACTGGCCGGTATGACCGGTACGGCCGACACTGAGGCAGCGGAATTCAAGAAAATCTATAACCTGGATGTGTTGGTCATCCCTACCAACATGCCCATGATCCGTCAGGATTTTCCAGACTCCATCTACCGCACCCAGAGAGAGAAATACAAAGCGGTCGTGGAAGAAGTGAAAGAATGCCACCGCCGGGGCCAGCCCGTTCTGGTGGGAACGATTTCCATCGAAAACTCCGAAAAACTCTCCCAGATGTTTAAGCAGGAAAAGCTTCCTCATCAGGTCCTGAACGCTAAGTACCACGAGATGGAAGCCAAAATCATAGCTCAGGCAGGCCGATTCGGGTCGCTGACCATCTCCACCAACATGGCCGGCCGGGGCACGGACATCATGCTCGGAGGGAACCCGGAAATGCTGGCGCGCGAGGAAGCCATGCGGTGCAAGGTGGATCCCTCTGCCGACCCGGAAGGCTTCCGCAAAATATTAGAGGAAATGCGCTCCATAACCTCTAAAGAATATAAAAAAGTAATCGAGGCCGGCGGGTTGCACGTCCTGGGCACTGAACGCCATGAATCCCGGCGTATTGATAACCAGCTCCGCGGCCGCTCCGGCCGCCAGGGAGACCCGGGAACTTCCAGGTTTTACCTTTCCCTGGAGGATGACCTGCTGCGCATCTTTGGCTCCCAGCGCATCTCCGGGGTCATGAGCCGGCTGGGGATGGAAGAAGGCCAGCCCATTGAACATTCCCTGATCAGCCGGGCCATCGAAAACGCCCAGAAACGGGTGGAGGCCCATAACTTCGACATCCGCAAACACCTCCTGGAATACGACAACGTTATGAACAAACAAAGGGAGGTGATTTACGCTCAGCGCAAAAAAGTTCTGGCCCAGGAAGGAGTAATTGAAGAAATCCCGGAGATCATCGCCGAGCTTGCCGAGGGGGTCGTTGATCCCATCGCCGATGAAAAAACCTACCCTGAGGAATGGGATTATCGCCGTTTGAATGAATCCCTGATACGCTTATTTTCCTTCGGCCTGGACATCCGCCCGGAAGAGATACAGGACATGACCCTGGAGAAACTTATGGACAAGGTCGCTGACCTGACCATGGAAGTTTACCGCAGAAGGGAGGCCGAATTTGGCGCTGAGGCCATGCGTCTTCTGGAGAAGGCGCTTTATCTCCAGTCCCTCGATACCCTCTGGAAAGAACACCTTTTGGCCATGGACCACCTCAAAGAAGGCATTGGCCTCAGGGGTTACGGACAGCGCAACCCCCTCCAGGAATACCAGAAAGAAGGGTACGGGATGTTTACGGATCTGATGCAGCGCATCAAGGAGGAGACGATCCAAAAACTCTTCCGGGTGCAGATCGCCCGTCCCCAGGAAGTGGCCCGATTTGAGGAAGTTCGTCAGCAGCCCCTCATCCTCACTCATGGAGAAGAGGTAGAGGAAAAACACAAGCCCACAAAGCGAGAGAGCAAAAAAGTCGGCCGGAATGAACCATGCCCTTGCGGTAGCGGGAAAAAGTACAAAAAATGCCATGGGAGATAAAAAACGCGAAGCGTTACATAAAAGAAGAACTTTTAAATTTTTTCGCTAAGCGCTATGCGCTTAGCGTTTTTAGTAATTGGAGAGGTAATATGAACAAAGAAATTCCCCCTGATTTCAAGGTTCCCGGCTTCCTGGCCTCGGGTATATCAGCGGGTATCAAAAAAAACCAGGAAAAGGACCTGGCCCTTATCTATTCAGCAGCTCCTTCGCTGGCTGCCGGAGTTTTCACCACCAACCGGGTGAAGGCCGCCCCTGTCCTTATTTCCATGGAGCGGATAAAGTCAGGGCGCGCCCGGGCCATACTTATCAATTCCGGGTCGGCTAATGCCTGTACTGGAAAAAAGGGCCTGGCAGATGGCCGACGCCTTTCCCGGTTGATCGCTTCGTCCCTTAATATTGACCAGGAGAGTGTCCTTCTGGCCTCAACCGGAGTAATCGGAAAACCCCTGCCCATGAATTTAATGGAAAATAATCTTCCCCTCCTCTTGGCCTCCCTTTCGCCAGATGGCCTTGGGGATGCTGCCAGGGCCATTGTCACTACGGATACCTTTCCCAAAGGGGCGATCATCAGAAAACAGGCAAACGGGCAGGAAATCACGCTGGCGGGAATCGCCAAAGGGGCAGGTATGATCAGCCCCAAGATGGCCACCCTCCTTTCCTTCGTTCTCACCGACGCCTTCATTTCTCCTAAGGCGTTGCGTCAATCGTTAAAAGAGGGCGTCCGCGGATCTTTCAACCGGGTAACCGTGGACGGAGACATGAGCACGAACGACACGCTCCTGATCCTGGCCAACGGGGAAGCCAGAAACAGGGAGATTGTCCCCGATACCCCGGGTTATAAGAAATTTTCCGGCCTTTTGCATGAATTATTATTCTCTTTAGCCCAAAAAATTGCCAGCGATGGAGAAGGCGCTACGAAATTGGTCGAGATTGTCGTAGAAAGGGCGCGTACTGCCTTCGAGGCCGAACAGGTTGCCCGGGCAGTAGCCACCTCCCCTCTGGTCAAGACGGCTTTTTTCGGGGAAGACGCCAACTGGGGAAGGATACTTTGCGCCGCAGGTTACTCCGGTGCCCCTATCAATCCGGAAAAAATCGATGTCTATTTCGACGACGTGGCCATCGTCCGCCGCGGACAAGGTGCGGGATCCATAATGGAACAACAAGCAACCTCGGTGATGAAAAAGAGAGAATACACTGTTCGTATCAACCTTAACCGCGGCAAGCAGAAGACTTCCATTTTTACAACGGATTTTTCTTACGATTACGTTAAAATCAATGCTTCCTACCGGAGCTGAAAGTGCCGGGTTCAAAGGGGCAATTTTATAGAAAATCAAAAATTTGGAATTTTAGTCTGTGGTTTTGAATTTTAAATTTTGAATTTTCCAGGAACCTTGAATTTTCCAATCCTTGACTCCTTTTTTAAATTGTATAGGAATTTCCTTTTTTAACTTTAGGCGCTTTAGTTCACTTAACTGGATGAGATTTTGCTTGAAACAAAGGTTTAAAATGTTATAATAAAATATTAAAAACACACGCTTTCCCGCCGGCTCCAGGGGTGTCCGCATGGCGCGGATGGCAAGCCGGGATCAGGAAAGCGGAGGATCAAACCCAGGAGGGAAATTTTATGTCAACTGTCACCATGAAACAATTGCTGGAAGCGGGGGTCCATTTTGGCCACCAGACCAAACGCTGGAACCCCAAGATGAAAGATTACATCTTTGGATCACGGAACGGGATCTATATTATCGACTTACAGAAGACCGTCCGGTTGTTCAAGGAATCTTACAAGTTTGTCGTGGATACGGTAACCTCGGGGGGAAACATCCTCTTCGTGGGGACTAAAAAACAGGCCCAGGATTCCATCGCCGAGGAATCCCAGCGCGCCGGCATGTTTTTTGTGAATCAGCGCTGGCTCGGTGGCACCCTGACCAATTTCCGCACCATTAAGAAAAACGTAGAGCGCCTGAAAAAATTGGAGACCATGAAGGAGGACGGCACCTTTGAAGCCCTCCCCAAGAAGGAAGTCCTGCATCTCGAAAAAGAAAGGGCCAAAATGGAGAAGACCCTGGGGGGAATCAAAGATATGAACCGCCTTCCCCAGGGAATTTTCATCGTCGATCCGCGCAAAGAGCGCATCGCCGTCCATGAAGCCAAAAAGTTAGGCATCCCCATCGTGGCCATCGTGGACACGAATTGCGATCCCGATGAAGTTGATTACATCATCCCTGGAAACGACGATGCCATCCGGGCCATCCGTCTTATCTCTGCTAAAATCGCCGATGCCTGTCTGGAAGGCAAGCATCTCCTGGAAATGAAATTGTCCGCGCCCGAAGGGCCCACCGCTGGCCTTGAGGGAGCCGCTCCGCAGAAACCGGGCGTAGCTTATAAGCCGGCCCAGGCGGAAATCGAAGAAGAGGAACTGGAAAGAGAAGACGAAGAAGAATAGGAGGGAATATTTAGTGGAAGTATCCGCCAGTATGGTTAAAGACCTGCGCGAAAAGACCGGCGCCGGAATGATGGATTGTAAAAAAGCCCTGGTCGAAAACAGAGGAGATTTTGAGAAAGCGGTGGACTACCTCAGGCAAAAAGGCCTGGCCACTGCCGCCAAACGGGCCGGAAGAATCGCTTCGGAAGGACGAATCGGTTCCTACGTGCACGCCGGGGGAAAAATCGGGGTGATGGTGGAAGTTAATTGCGAAACGGACTTCGTAGCCAAGACGGACGATTTTCAGGTTTTTGCCAAAGACATTGCCATGCACATCGCCGCCAGCAATCCGCTTTTCCTTTGCCGGGAAAACGTGCCGCCGGAAACTCTGGATCGCGAACGGGAAATCTACCTGGTTCAGGCCCGGGAGGCCGGCAAGCCCGAAAAAATCATCGATAAAATTATTGAAGGCAAACTGGAAAAATTTTACACCGAGGTCTGCCTCTTAGAGCAGCCTTTTGTCAAAGATCCTGACATTTCCGTTCAGGACCTCCTGAACGGATTGATCGGCAAGTTAGGAGAGAAAGTGGATATCCGCCGCTTCAGCCGTTTTCAGGTCGCCGAGGGGTTAGCCAAAGAGTGAAAACCTTGCCCAAGCCTGTTTTTCAGCGCATCCTCCTCAAGCTCAGCGGAGAAGCCTTAGTCGGGGATCAGGAGTATGGAATCAACCCGGCCGTGGTCCTTAGAGTGGCGGAGGAAGTGAAAGATTTAAGAAGGCTGGGCGTGGAAGTGGCCATTGTCATCGGCGGCGGGAACATATACCGCGGGGTGGCTGCCAGCGCCCAGGGGATGGACCGGACATCGGCTGATCACATGGGTATGCTGGCCACCGTGATCAACAGCCTGGCCCTGCAGGATGCCCTGGAAAAGATGGGTATTTTTACCCGGGTATTGTCGGCCATCGATATGCACCAGATCGCCGAACCATACATCCGCCGGAGGGCGGTGCGCCACCTGGAAAAAGGGCGGGTGGTAATCTTTGCCGGAGGCACGGGGAACCCATATTTTACCACTGACACCGCTGCCGCCCTGCGCGCCATGGAAGTTAAGGCCCAGATAATTCTAAAGGCCACCAAAGTTGACGGGGTTTATGATACAGATCCCCTAATTAATAAAAAGGCCAAAAAATTCAAATCTCTTTCTTACATCGAAGTCTTGAACCGAGGCCTCAAGATCATGGATGCTACGGCCATATCTCTTTGCATGGACAATCATCTTCCGGTTATTGTATTCAACCTGAACCGCAGAGGAAATATCAAGAGAGTCGTCCTGGGCCAGAAGATCGGCACAGTTATTCGGAGGTAAAGAATGTTTAAAAAAGAAGTTTTTATTGGGGAAGTGAAATCAAAAATGGATAAATCCATTGAAGCTCTGCGCAAAGATATGAGCCGCGTGCGCACCGGGCGGGCCTCCCTCAACCTTCTTGATGGCGTCCGGGTCAATTATTACGGGGTTCCTACGCCCCTTGCTCAGGTAGCTTCCCTGTCAGTCCCGGAAAGCCGGACGATTTCCATCCAGCCCTGGGACTCAAAGATCACTGCAGAAATTGAAAAAGCCGTCCAAAAATCGGACCTGGGTCTCACTCCCATAAGCGATGGGAAAACCGTGCGCATTAACATCCCCCCTCTTACGGAAGAACGACGCAAAGAACTTGTCAAAGTCATAAAGCGCATGGAAGAAGAATGCAAGGTGGCCATGCGCAATATACGCCGGGAGGCAAACGAACAACTGAAAACGGCCAAAAAGGACAAAGCCCTCTCCGAGGACGATCAGTTTAAATATCAAGAGGAAGTCCAGAAACTTATGGATAAATCGATCGAGAAAACCGAAGAGGTGGTCAAAGCCAAGGAAAAAGAGATCCTGGAGGTTTGAAGCCCTACGCCCTTCCCCCAGATCCCCCGCATGGTTTTCCAGGCCGTAGAAGTTCGCCGTGATCCGAAAAAATTATAGTAGCTCAGGATAGTTATGCACCGCTTAGAGAAAGAAAAACTTCCCCGGCACCTGGCCATTATTATGGATGGCAACGGGCGCTGGGCTGAACAAAGATCCTTAGACCGGGTTGTTGGCCATCAAAAGGGAGCGGATTCCGTCCGGAACATCGTTCGGGCCTGCCGCGAAATTGGCGTTCCCTACTTGACCCTGTTTGCTTTCTCGTCGGAAAACTGGAGCCGGCCGCGCGGGGAGGTGGAAGCGCTCATGGCCCTTCTCCGGGAGTACTTGGTCTCGGAATTACAGGAAATGCTGGATAATGACATCCGCCTCCAGGCCATAGGCGACCTATCCCGCCTGCCTAAAGAAGTGTTCAGCATTTTAAGCGAAAGGGTTAAGCAGACGGCCCCGGCCACCGGAATGACCCTGACCTTAGCTTTGAGCTATGGAGGACGGGATGATATCATTCAGGCCATTCGCCGGATCATGGCCAACTGCCGGGATGGCAACTTAACTCCTGAGGATATCAACGAAAGGCTTTTCTCAATGTACCTCTGGAGCGCCAACCTCCCTGACCCTGACCTGCTCATCCGCACCAGTGGAGAGGTTCGCATCAGCAACTTTTTCCTCTGGCAACTGGCCTACACGGAAATTTATGTGACCCCCACGCTCTGGCCGGATTTTGGCAAGGAAGATCTCATCCAGGCCTTGCTGAGCTACCAGGATCGGGAGCGCAGATTTGGCCTGACCAGCGAACAGGTCAAAACAGGGGACGGGTAATTCAATGCACCTTACGCGCTGGCTCTCCGGCCTGATCATGGCCCCGTGCTTGATTCTGTTTATCCTTTACGCCCCCCCCTGGCTTTTCCTTCTGCTCATCCTTTTTCTGACTCTCTTAGGCCTTAGGGAATATTACTCCCTCTCCCTGCCGGGGATTTCTAAGAAGCATAAAACGACCGGCCTTCTCTTAGGGATCCTCATCCCGATTGCCCTTTATAGCGCAGACCCATGCTTTTTCACCGGGGCCATGGCCATTGTTCTGCTCCTCGTGTTCACCCTGGCGCTCTTTGAGCGAAAAGATTTTTCTTTGCGGATGGATCAGGTAAGCAGGCATCTTCTGGGCCTTCTTTACCTGCCTTTTCTCCTGGCCCATTTCATTCTCATGCACAAATTAGCGGGCGGGCAAGTCTTAATCCTTTTCACCCTGGTCGTGGTATACTTTGGGGATACGGCAGCCTTTTACGTGGGCCGAAGCTTGGGCCGTAAAAAATTGGCTCCGGAAATCAGCCCGGGCAAAACAGTAGAAGGCGGCCTGGGAGCTGTCGGCGGTTCCCTTGCCGGGGCTCTGTTTTTTAAATTTTTTTTCTTTCCCCAGCTCTCCATTGCCCATGCCCTGGCGCTGTCGGCAGGAGTAGGTATTATCGGACAGATAGGAGACCTATGTGAATCGCTGCTGAAACGCAGCGCCCAGGTTAAGGATTCGGGAACCCTCATTCCCGGTCATGGCGGTCTTCTGGATCGCATTGACAGCGTTCTTTTTGCCGGCCCTTTTGTCTACTATTACGCATGGATCATGAGGCTGGGAAATTGAAAAGACAATAACACTTTAGCCCTTTGAAAAGAGGTGGGGCGTAAGGGCTGAGGGAATCCGTGGCCCGGTGGCCTGGACGGCCCGCTTGGAATCATAAGGCGCTGATTTCTTCAGAAATGGGGCGGGGAAAATGCCCCCCGCCTCTTCCGGCGGAAACGAGCGGGGTTCTTCGTTGTCAAGCGGAGACCCGGCCGATGCTTCCGGCGCGTTCCGCCCAGGCCACCGGGCCTTAACAAAGGTGGTCACACCACTTTTTCAAACCGCTAAATTGATACAAAAGACAAAATGCGGAAAGTGGAATTCAGAAATTAAATTTTCAGTTTTTAGATTTTACTTTTCGGACGATTATTCTCTGCGTTCTTTCCGCTCTCTTCGGTAAAATATGAAAAAACTATCCATTCTCGGTTCCACCGGTTCCATCGGAGTCAATGCTCTGGACATTGTCGCTAAGCACCCGGATAAATTTCAGATCGTGGCTCTGGCCGGAGGCGGAAATATGGAAAAAATGGAGGAACAGATTAAGCGCTTCCGCCCGGAGCTGGTCGCTCTCATGGAACCGGAATCAGTTAGGCGGCTTAAGAGATCCTTGCCCGGCAGTAATACCAGGATACTCTCGGGTATGGAAGGGCTTATGGCCGTGGCCATCCACCCGGAAGCGGAAATGGTGCTTTCTGCCCTTGCCGGCAGTGTCGGGCTCTTGCCCACTTTAGCCGCCGTGCGCGCCCGAAAAACCCTGGCCATTGCCAATAAAGAACCTCTGGTTATGGCCGGAGAGATTTTGCAACAGGAAGCCAGGGATTGGGGAGTATGCATCCTTCCCGTTGACAGCGAGCACAGCGCCATCTTTCAGGCCCTGGCCGGGAACCGCAAAGAGGATATTAAACGCCTCATCCTCACGGCTTCCGGCGGGCCTTTTTTACATACCCCTGTGGAGAAGCTGGCCAAGGTCACCCCTGAGCAGGCTTTGAACCATCCCCAATGGCGTATGGGAAAGAAGGTAACTATCGACAGCGCTTCCTTGATGAATAAAGGGCTGGAAGTTATCGAAGCCCACTGGCTCTTCGGTGTCCCGGCCCCGCAGATTGAGGTTTTAATTCATCCGCAATCTATCGTTCATTCTATGGTAGAATATATCGATGGATCGGTGGTTGCCCAGATGTCCATCCCGGATATGCGCGGGCCGATCGCCTATGCCCTGGCTTATCCTGAAAGGCTGGACATTAAGCTTCCTTCTCTGAATCTTTTCGAAATAGGCAAGCTGACTTTCAGCCCGGTGGACCCGGAGCGCTTTCCAGCCTTAAGCCTGGCTTATCAGGCCTTAAAAGAAGGAGGGACCATGCCGGCTGTTCTCAACGCCGCCAATGAAGTGGCCGTAGAGGCCTTTTTGCAGGGCGCTCTGGGATTCTCCCAGATATCCCATCTGATCCGCCAGACCATGGCCCGGCACAAGCCAATTGAACAGCGTAGCCTGGAAAACATCATGCAAGCCCACGCCTGGGCCAAACACGAAGCTAAGCAAATGATCGACCGAGGTGCATTGTGATTACGACAATAATTGCCACCATCGTGGTGTTAGGGGTTTTGATCTTCGTCCATGAGTTAGGCCATTTTCTCATGGCCAAAAAGTCGAAGGTCGGGGTCCTTACCTTCTCCCTGGGTTTTGGCCCAAAGATATTGGGGAAAAAAATAGGGGAAACGCAATATCAGATATCCCTGGTGCCCTTAGGCGGCTATGTAAAGATGGTCGGGGAGGAGGCCGGGGAGCAGGTTCCACCCGAGCTGCTGGCCAAGTCTTTTTCCGCTCAGCCCGTTAGCAAACGCCTGGGGATCGTGTTCGCCGGCCCCTTCTTCAATTTTCTCTTCGCGGTGGTTGCTTTCGCCGTGGTCTTCATGGTGGGGATGCCGGCGCTGCTGCCGGAAATAGGCGAAGTGAAACCGGATTATCCGGCCTTTACAGCAGGCATCCAGAAAGGCGACCGCATCCTCGCGGCCAACGGAAAGTCTATCAAACGGTGGGAAGACCTGGCCCAGATCATCCATGACAGCAGCGAACGCCAGCTGCTCCTGAAGGTGGAAAGGGATAAAAAAGTTTTTGATGTTACGGTTACCCCCCAGGTCTCCACCCAGAAAAATATCTTCGGGGATGAAGTGCGGGTTGGCCTGATCGGGATTTCCCCGGCCGGAACTTCCTTCACGGAACGTTTTGACCCCTTTACAGCCACTTACAAAGCCGTTGTCCAATCCTGGCGGATCACAGAGTTGACCGTAATCAGCATCGTCAAGATCATCGAAGGAAAAATCTCAGCCAAGACCATAGGCGGACCGATCCTCATCGCCCAACTGGCTGGCCAGCAAGCTAAGGCCGGGGCTCTTAGTTTGATAATTTTCATGGCTGTGATCAGCATCAACCTGGTCATCCTGAATATCTTACCCATCCCTATCCTCGACGGATGGCACCTCCTCATGTTTGCCATCGAAGGCATCATCGGCCGGCCGGTCAGCTTGAAGCTCCGCGAAAGAGCCCAGCAGGTCGGTATTTTTATCATCATCCTGATCATGCTTCTGGTCTTTTATAACGACCTAAGCCGCATCATGGGAATGCAATAAGAGATGCTCATCCTGGCTCTGGAAACCTCAACCCCGACTGCCAGCGTGGCCATCATGGAAGTCCCGTTTGGCGGGAAAGACTCTTTTGGGAGAGAAAAGATTTTAGGGGAGTTTACCCTTAACCTTTCGGGCGCTCATTCCGAAAGATTAATGCCAGCCATCGACAGCCTGCTTCGGGAAACCTCTTTGTCCATCGGAGATATTCAGGGAATGGCTCTGGCCCTGGGACCCGGCTCTTTCACCGCCCTGCGCATCGGTGTCTCCACGGTCAAGGGGCTGGTGTATGGTTTGAAAATCCCCGTAGTCGGCGTTTCCACGCTGGAAGCCCTGGCCTACAATGTACCCTACAGTTCCTCGGTCATCTGCCCGGCGCTGGATGCGCGCAAAAAGGAAGTCTATGCCGCCCTTTTCCGCGGGGATGGTTCGGGAAAGATCATCCGCACGAGCGAAGATTGGGTTGTTTCTCCCGAAGAACTCTTCCGGCGCATTACCGAAGACACCCTTTTCCTGGGAAATGGAGTCGAGGTTTATGAAGAAGTATTTCGGGAAACCCTCGGCGCCCGCGCCTCCTTCGGGTCGCCCGAACTTTCCCTTCCCCGCGCCCTGAACGTTGCTAAACTCAGCCTGCCAAAATTTCAAAGGGGTGAAACCCTCGATCTTTTCACTTTTACCCCCATTTACATCCGCCGCTCTGAAGCCGAAATCCGCTACGAAACCAAAGAGAATAATTAAATTTTCAGGCGTTAATAATGTCTTGCCCTTCTCTTTGTTAAGTCAATTCAGAAACAACGTCCCATATACGTACTGGGAACTTCAGCGCAGAAAATCGGCAAGCACCAGAATCGTAAGGCCTTCAGCCCTCAGAGCACGCAGACCGGCATCATTCGTGATAAAAGCATCCGCCTTTTCGTTCATGGAGGTGGCAATCAGGAGGGCATCTGGAGTTCGGATCCTGTATTTCGAACGGAGGCGTGCGGCTTCCCTGGCGATGGGATAATCCGGAGATTTTATTTCCGTGTTTGGCAGAGAGAAAAGAAAGCGTTCAAAAGCCGCGATTCGATCCTTCTGGCCGGCAGTAAACGGCTGAACCAAAAGCTCTGTCACTGATACTGTAGATAAAACCGCGCTAAAGGAACCTTCGGCAACCATGGCGAAAATATTTTCGGTCAAATTTGCATAAGGCTCCAGATCTTCGAGGTGATAAATCAGGATGGAACTATCTAATCCAATTTTCTTCAGCTTTCTTAAGGTGTTCTGAAACTCCATAATCTCTATTCCCAAGACCCGCGTTCCTTTTCGATATACCGTTCAACTGCCTTTCGATCCTTTCCCCAGGTGCCTTTCAAAAGACCCCGGGTCGTCCTTGCATATTCCCGTGGACGCGTCAGAACAACCTTCCCGGCTTCGAAAGTAACGAGGAGTTCCTCTCCTTCTTTCACTCCCAAGGCCTCTCGCATTTCCTTGGGGATCACAAATTGCCCCTTTTTGCTTATTCTTACCGATTTCATGATGTTCATACTAAATCCCCCTAAGTCATATTGTATGCGAAGCGGTAAGATAATAGCAACAGCAAAATGGAGGAAGGAGCAATGGAATGGGTATGAAAATGGCCGACAGAGGAAAAAGAGGAATTGGTGCGAGAGAGGGGATTGAAATAGGGGACGTAGTTAAAAAATATAACTTTACAAAGAATGGGTTTTCTGGTAAGAGGGATCTATGCCACGGCAACGGCATAGCAAGATCGGACACTCCCGGGATTCTCCGCCATGTGATGATGAGAAGGAGTTACGTTTGGGCGGTCAGGCTCGGAGAGTTTCCGGCGTGCGGGCGAAGGTGGCTTGGCAATTAAGCTGGGAATACGGAATTCCGATGGCCGAGATCGCGCGTCATGTGGGGGTTTGTACCTCAGCCATTGCCAATGCGATTCGATAGATAGAGATGGAGAATCTGAAGTGATAAAAGTAAACTACGTCCCCCATCAGTCCCCCATCAAAGGGCTACTCAACCCCTCATCCCCAAAGCCGTCGCCGGGGTTGTCCAAGATAATAGCACCCTGAGAAGAATTGCCCATAGATTGCGAAATGCCGCAGGAATAACTTTTCCCTCAATTCCCCAAGCGACTCCCAATCCTTTCCCTCTCATTCTTCCAACCCCTTGAAAAAAACGCCCGCACACCCTTTTCTCCATAAGAACCACTCCCGCGCATTTTTTACCCCCCCTCTCCCCTCCAGGGCAACTTATCGCCATCCTTATGGCAGAATTTCAGAAATTTCAACTTATGACTTGACAAGCTCAAGGTATACAGATATTGAAGAGGTGGGTTCGCCGGGATCTATAGAGCCCCTTTAAAGAATAAGGAGAGAGACTATGCAATACGGAAGCATGGGTGTTGATTTTGAGGAGAGGATCAATTTTGAGAGACTTCGCCAGGAGCGACTCACCAGGGCCAATGCAGCCCTGAGTGCAAGCCCCCTCGGATCCTTGGTCTGTTATGATTTTGACAATATTCGTTATATTACCGGCACCCATATTGGAGAGTGGTGTCGAAACAAGATGAATCGGTATTGCATTTTACCTCTGGGTGGAAATCCTGTACTATTTGACCCAGCGATGCCTGCTAAAAAAATTTCCTGCCCTTGGATAGCGGATCGTATTTTCCCTGCCGTGGGGTCCATGCGGGGCGCCATTCCTCCTGAAACGGGAAGCGTCGAACAGGTAGCGACTGAAATCTACAAACGGCTCAAAGACCAAGGTGTTGAAAAAAAACCGGTGGGGATGGATATTGCCGATATCCCTTTGCTCCGGGCCTTAGAGAAAAGAGGGCTTGAGATTGTGGACGGACAAGAAGTGATGTTGGAAGCACGGATCATTAAAACCAAGGATGAAATTGAACTCTTAAAAATTTCGGCCGCGATGGTTGATGCGGCCTACGAAGAAGTCGTCCGCGCCATTAAACCAGGGGTACGGGAAAATGATCTGGTCGCTGTGGCGAATCAGGTTTTGTATACCCTTGGGTCTGAACTGGTTGAATGCGTAAACAGTGTTGCGGGAGATCGGGGAAAACCCCATCCGCATACCTTCTCGGACCGAGTGATCCGTCCGGGGGACATGGTTTTCCTTGATATCATGCATTCTTATATGGGATATCGCACTTGCTACTACCGGACATTTGTGTGTGGGAAACCGACGAAGGCCCAGCTGGAGGCTTATGACCTTGCTTGGAAGTGGCTCAAAGATTCCATTGATGCCGTAAAACCGGGGACGACAACCGCCGATGTTGCCCGGGCCTGGCCAGCTCCTGGAGAGTTTGGCCTGAAAAGCGAAGACGAAGCCTTCCTCCTTCAATTTGGCCATGGCGTAGGATTGAGCATTTGGGAGAAGCCCGTCATTTCAAGGCTATTTTCCCTTGAGCATCCCTATCCCATTAAGGAGGGAATGGTGTTTGCGATGGAGACCTACTGTCCATCAGCGGATGGCAAGGGAGCGGCAAGGATTGAAGAGGAAGTCGTTGTTACTAAGGATGGATGTGATCGAATTTTTCGCTACCCGATTGAAGAACTCATTTCATGCGGGTTGCCAGGAACAATGGCTTATGGGAGGTAATTAAATTTTGGTTGTTTACCCAGGACCGATAAGCGGCAAAGGAGGTAGAGGAAATGATCAAAGGTGTCCATCATTTTAGTTTCTCAGTTACGGACCTAAATCGGACAGTTGAGTTCTACACTACGCTTCTGGGTGTAAAAATGCTGTCCCGGGGACAGAATAAATACGATTCCCTGGGAACGGCTCTTTTTGGCAAAAAATGGGGAATCAATCAGCCTCACGCTGAACTCGAACTGGCGGTCCTGGATGTCGGTGGAACGAGGGTGGAATTCATCGAATACAAAGACCCCAAAACCCAGCCCTATCACAAAAATCCTTCGTTTGCAGGATCGGCGCACCTTGGTTTTCAGGTGGACGACATTGAGGAGGTCCAAAAGAAGTTAGAAAGAGGAGGCGTGGAGTTTCACTCTCCCATTAATGTCTATATGGAAACAGCGAAAGATGAATGGAAATGGTGCTATTTTCGGGATCCGGACGGGATCATCCTGGAACTCGTACAGCACCGGCAATTAGAAAAATGAACCGGGGAAAGCCCAGGGGTACTGACCCAATTTATGAAACGACGCGGGGCTTTCTTCAGAACCTTAAGAGTTGCAAGGGGGACGCCCTTAGTTGCGGCCTGGCAAGGCTGCATGGTTATATAGGTGGGAAGCCTATCCAGGTAACCGTTAGCCACGGGCCTGGAATCGAGCCTTGCAGGCATCTGGGGTCAGACATAAATAATTAACTATTAAAAAAAAGATAGTCTATTTTGGCAATTGCACCTTCGAATCGTTAAGCACATTCTGCATGAACGTCCCCCGCGTCCCCAACTGCTAAAGAATCGTCCAGCCTCCATCCACATAGATGGTCTGCCCGGTTATGTAATCGGAGTAATCCGAGGCCAGAAACACCGCCAGGTTGGCAATATCCTCGGGTTTCCCCAGACGGTTGAGCGGGATCCTTTCCAGGAGGAACTGGCGAACCGGTTCCTGAGAGAAATAGGTCTGGGTCATCTCGGTTACGGTCCAACCCGGCGCAATCCCGTTTACCGCAATCCCGTATTTCGCCCATTCCGCCGCCAGGTCCCTGGTAAGATTGATGATGCCTCCCTTGCTGGCACAATAAGCGGCCCTTGGCGGAAGAGCGACGGCCCCCATGATGGAGGAGATGTTAATAATCTTGCCGCCTTTGCCTTCGGAGATCATGGCTTTGGCGGCCGTTTGCGCGCAGAGAAAGGTGCCTTTGAGATTGATATCGATGACCCGGTCCCATTCGCCCTCCAGGATCTCTTCGGCGGGTTTCCGTAGGACGATGCCAGCGTTATTGACCAGAACATGAATCCCGCCTAATTCCCTTACCGCCATTTGGAACATCTGAACGATCTCGCTGGAGACCCGCACGTCGGCTTTCGCCGGCTTGGCGATTCCACCCCGGACTTCGATCTCCTGGGAAACCTGCGCGGCCGCGTCCCAATCGACATCGTTGACGACGACTTTTGCCCGGGCCGCGGCAAGAGCTTTGGCAATGGCCTTGCCGATGCCCCTGCCCGCGCCGGTTACAATGGCTGTTTTTCCTTCCAGGCTGATATGCAAAGAGATCACCTGCCTTCCGGTTGTCGATGAACAAGAGATCACGTTTGGCTGAGTCGAATATATCAACGGGGAAGTGGTTTGTAAACAGTTTTCATCTGGAAACCCGATTCCCCTTTCATTGTCAACCCCACCCTTTCCTCCCTCATTGGGGACAGGGGAAAGCCGGGAGTTCCGGGTGAAAACGAATTTGAAATTCCTGAGGGTCGCGTTTTGTTTGAGGCCGCGCTCAAAGGAGGTTCGCTTAGCGCAAAGCGCAACACGCTTTAAGCGCTTTAAGGGGGGACATCCTATATTCCCCCTGTCAAGAAAAAAATTAAGTTTTTAAAAAATCATAGGTTTACTTTTCAGATTGAAAGAGAGGTATATATCCTAATCCTACAACGCCAGTTACTTATTAAACTATTGATTTTATAGCCTTTTTTTTATTGGTCGATGTTATATTGTTGAAAAGGATGATTTTATTGTGTTTTCGACAAGTTACAGATTATAGTAAAGCTCAAGTGTCGTTGTAGGGCTAAGAAGGATCGGCACTCATAATATTTTTAAGAGTCCATAATCCGTTTCAAGCCCCCAATTTAAAAGTCCCAGGTCACATTGGGGTATCCAGGGTCGGACCAAGATACGAAGTAGGGATGTAGCTCCGATATCTCTGTTGACAATAATCGCAAGGTTCTGGTAATTTGTTCTTTATGCTGCGAGGACCGAGATTAGGCTCTGAAGGGGCTTTTCACCATGTCATGGTAAGGGGGCTGGAAAGGACGTTCCGGGCGCTTATCTCAGAATCGATATGGGTCCATTCTTGTAGAGGAGGAACCATATCTGTTAGAGATTGTTCGGTATATCCATTTAAATCCTATTCGGGCCGGACTGGTTGAGGACCTAAAGGAATTGGAAAGCTATCGATGGAGCGGCCATTCGGCATCGGAGCTACATCCCCTCTATACAAGGGTCTTCCCTGTAGGCTCTCCGCATAGAAACAACAAGGGAGTTTCTTTTAAATTCATCCGATGAAAGGACTATGACGATGATCTACGAAATTCGTACCTACCGCCTCGCGCCAGGGAGTGTGGCCGAGGTCGAGAAACGCTTCGGGGAGGTGTACGAACACCGTAAAAAGTACTCTCCAATCGTTGCCTTCTGGCACACCGAGATCGGCCCGCTGAATGAGATCATCCACGTCTGGCCGTATCAGGATCTAAGCGAGCGAGCCAGCGTCCGGGCCGAGTCCGCTAAAGATCCGAACTGGCCGCCCAATATCTCCGAGTTCGTCCTTTCCATGCACTCTGAAATCCTGGTCCCCTTCCCGTTCTCGCCGCTGCTTTCACCGGGGAAGATGGGTCCGTTCTACGAGATGCGCATTTACACCATCAAGACCGGTACACTGCCCGACATCATGAAGGGGTGGGAGGCCAAACTACCCGAACGAATGAAGCTCTCGCCGCTCGCTGTCGTCGGGTACGTCGATTTGGGCGAAGTGAACCGCTTTGTCCACATCTGGGCCTACGCGAGCCTTGACCAGCGTGAAAAGGTCCGCGCCACGGCCATCCAGACCGGTGTGTGGCCGCCGGGGGGAGGCGCCGGGCGCCTGCTGACCCAGGCGAACAAAATCATGACGCCGGCCGCTTTTTCGCCGATGCAGTAGCGCGGAAGAGGAGCTTCCGCCGCTCCATAGACGACCGACGTTAGAATATCGTCTACCCCTCCGCTCTTGGGAGATTTTCTGGCTGAAACAACGATGAAGTTAGCTGTTTCCATGAGGCCTTGGCGTTCCTGTTCTTTTCCGTCAAGAATTGGCATGGTTTACCCCTCACTTATTTTATTAGATCTTGGCTGCCCATTAACACCAACATACTCGGAAGAGCGCCGTGGGTCAAGGTATTTGGGCATTGGCCAGCCTCCATCTATTAAAGTCCGAGATTTAAAGTCTGCAATTCAGTGTCCGAATGGAAGATTCAAAAAAAGAAGTTTCACGTTATTATCATTGTATGATAGGGTAACTACTTTAGTCCGGGTGCGGAAATCCGAAATTATAAGGGGAAAAGGATGAAAAAAATTTTTTGTGCCTTTCGGCAGGATCTTAACTTGTCTATCTTTGGCTCTCGGGCTTATCACCCTGCCCGCTCAAAAAGCTGCTTCACAGGGCAATGCCGATGGACAAGGAAAAATTAAGCTCGATGTCCCCTATGAGCCAAGCTCGGAAGATGTGGTTGAGGTCATGCTCCAAATTGCCCAAGTGGGTAAAAAAGATTTTGTCTATGACCTTGGGTGCGGAGATGGGCGAATCGTCATTAGGGCGGAACAAAAAGAAGGTGCCCGCAGGGTCGGGGTCGACTTAGATCCGGAGGGCACAATAGGGAAAATTGCTGCGGGCTCCCAAGAGCCAAGAAAGTGGAAAGCCACGAGGGACCCTTCCTCCGCCAAACCTTTGGATTTATGAGCCTTGCGCTTCCATAGAAGAGAATTCAAAAAAATAATTTTTTCTTGCTCAGGATAAATTTTTCCTCTTGACAGGGGCTTTTTAATGGGTGCCCCCCCAACTCAACAGACCTCGCGCGGCGATGATCGTGAAAGGTGGGCGATCCACAGGCCGAGGGCAACCAAAACTAGTCCCAGGAATGACATCATGGAAATGTTCTCTCCCAGCAGCAAAGACCCCAGAATCGCTGCAGTGACCGGGCTCAACGCCAGGAACACGGTGACTTTCGTCGGTGATGTGTGGTTCAAGGCCCACAGCCAGAGATAGTAACCGATGCCGCTGTTGACCCCGATGAAAACGACGGCCAGCCAACCGATTCCGGTAAATTGCGGCAGGGAGTTGAAAAACCCCTCCCCGGCGGCAAGAACTGCGAGGAACCCAATCGAGGCGAGCATGGCAAAGGCACTTATCGGCAGCGTCGGATATTTCTGCAGGTATGGCCGGTATAAGACGCTGCAAAAGGCTCCGCTCAGGGTGCTTCCGAACACGGCCAGTTCCCCGATCCACTCGCTGGCTTCACCCGCCCACTGGGTGGCCTTCTCCCCAACCGCAAACCCAACCCCCGCCATGGTCAGCAAAACACCAATGGTCTTTGACCAGGTGAACCTTTCATGCCCGAGAATTGCCCCGAGCGCTATGGTCATCAAAGGCATGGCGGCGAAGATCAGGGCCGCTCGGGCCGAGGGAATAAATTTTAAGGAGAAATTCAGAAGGGCGATCAGGATGTGGAATGGGGGACGTTGATTCTTACAGTGCATTGCGCTTGACAAGATCACCCTCTTTTTTATAAAATCAGCCCATGCCACGACAAGCCCGGTTAGATACTCCCGGCGCCCTTCACCACATCATGGTGTGGAATGGGGGACGTTGATTCTTACAGTGCATTGCGCTTGACAAGATCACCCTCTTTTTTATAAAATCAGCCCATGCCACGACAAGCTCGGTTAGATACTCCCGGCGCCCTTCACCACATCATGGTGCGGGGAATAAACCGGTCACAAATATTTGACGACAATGAGGATCGGTCTCGTTTTCTTACCCGCCTGGGCGAAAACATCCTGGAAACGCAGTCCTCCCTCTATGCCTGGGTGCTCATGGAAACGCACGTCCATCTATTGGTGCGGAGCGGCCCACAGGGAATTTCCGCCCTCATGCGAAAGCTCCTTACCTGGTACGCCCAATACTACAATCGGCGGCATCGGCGTACAGGGCATCTATTTGAAAACCGTTACAAATCAATCCTATGTGAGGAAGAGAATTACCTTTTGGCCCTTGTGAGACACATCCATTTAAATCCGGTACGGGCTAAGCTGGTAAAAACCATGGGGGAGTTGGATCTTTACCCTTGGACTGGGCATCGGACGATCATCGGGAAAGACGAATATCCGTGGATGGATCGGGCTTATATTTTGGGCCAATTTGCTAGGACAAAGAGAAAGGCGATCCGGGCATACCACCGGTTTGTTCAGGATGGGCTGGCGGAGGGGCGCAGACCTGAGTTAACGGGAGGAGGATTAATTCGGAGTCAGGGGGGATGGTCGCAGGTTCTTGCTCTGCGGAGTAAAGGGGAAA
>VGSF01000043.1 GCA_016875165.1 Deltaproteobacteria bacterium | reverse complement strand
AGCTACAATCAAATTCTATTGTGACTTCCTGTTTCTGATAATAAGCGTTTCCCACTTAGCCCCCTTTTATGATATTCTCTATCGTAAAGAGGGCTATTTTACTAAACAGGTCTCCTTTTTTCTACACAACTAATGTCTTTGCGCCTCCCGGCGAACTTGGCTTCTCCCTAAAATACGACGACACTCTTCACTACAATAAGCCTGTCCCCTCCAGCATCTCCGGCACACGTAGAAACTCAAATCGCACCAGCGGCAACAAACCTCGACTAAAAGCAAAATAAAATGGCCTCCGACCTTGCAAACAGCCAGAAGCCATGATAAAAATAATAGGCTTGCTTGAGCTTCTAATTTAGTTTACATATTTTCTTCTTATGATAGAGACTCTGCATGCCAAGAAAAGCAAGATTGGATGCTCCCGGGACCCTTCACCATGTGATGATCAGGGGAATCGATGGGATCGAGATTTTTCGGGATGACCAGGACCGGCAAACCTTCATTGAGCGCGTAAGCCAGTTGGTGAAATCCACTAAGACCCGAATCCTGGCCTGGGTTTTAATGGCCAATCATTTATTGCTCTTTAGCGGCCTCCAGGGGATTTCTCAATTCATGCGGCGTCTGCTAACCGCCTATGCCATCTATTTCAACCAAAGGTATCGGCGAAGAGGGCATTTATTTCAGGATCGATACAAATCTATCGTATGAGAAGAGGAGCCCTATTTATTGGAGCTGGTTCGCTATATTCATTTGAATCCACTGAGGGGGGAGTGGTTAAAAGCCTTAGACAACTAAATCGACACAGTTGGAGTGGGCACAGTGTTTTAATCGGGGAGTACAGAAATGACTGGCAAGACAGAGAATATGTTCTTAGGCAGTTTCATGTGCAGAAGGGAAAAGCCATCCGGGCTTATTCAAATTTTATGGAGGAGGGAGAAGGCCAGGGCCGGAGGCCGGAGTTAGTGGGGGGTAGATTGGTTCGGAGCCTTGGAGGGTGGTCACGGGTATTGACGTTGCGAGGCGATCAGGAGAAGGTTGGGCATGATGCTCGGATCTTGGGGGACGGGGAATTTATTGCGGAGATTTTAAAGGAGGGGAATATCGCCAGATGCCCAATTCACGAAAATGGGAGGATAACATGGAGACGGAGCACCTCGAAAAGCGGTTTGGAATTTTGGCTGTGGAGAAAGGATTTATCACGGCAGATCAGGTCATTGAAGCATTGAAGATTCAGGTGATGGAGGATATAGAAAAGGGGAAACACAGACTTATCGGGCGAATCCTATTAGAACAGGGGCTGATTACCCTCTCCCAGATTAATGATTTATTAGGCCTCTTAGGGAAAAATATACCTTTATTTAAAGAACAGTGAAAAAAATAAACAAAATTCCAATTTCCTCCGGAGAATTCTTAATTTAATTGTATAGGAATTTCCTTTTTTATCCCCCTCCCCCCAACCCCCTCCCGCCAGGGGAGGGGTGATACTTGGGGGGCTCCCTAATTCCCTCCCCCTGGATGGGGGAGGGTTAGGGTGGGGGTGTTAATAAATTTACAAATACCTGAAAAAAGTGAGAGAGAAGAGGTAAAAGATGAAGACCTATCGCATTGTAGTTTTGCCGGGAGACGGCATCGGGCCAGAAATCGTCGCAGCCGCCGTAGCGGTCCTGGATACAATCCAGGAATTGGCCGGCGACTTTCGTTTATCTTATGATGTTCATCAAGCCGGCGCGAATTATTACCTTAAAAACGGGAAAAATATGTCCGCGGAAACATTCGAGGCCATCCGCCAGTCCGATGCTACCTTAAAAGGGCCGGTTGGGTTGCCTGAGGTGCGTCTGCCGGACGGTACCGAAGCCGGATCGCTGGGAGGTGTGCTCCGGAATGGTTTCGATCTCTATGCCAACGTACGTCCGATCAAGCTGTTTCCCAAAGTGCCCACGCCGCTCAAGGACAAATCGCCGGAGAGCATTGACTACGTTATTATCCGAGAAAACACCGAAGGGCTTTATGCTTCCCGCGGCCGCGGGCTTATCACCGAACAGGCCGCCACCGACACTTTGCTCCTTACCCGCAAAGGATGCGAGAGGATTTGCCGCTTTGCCTTTGATATGGCTTTGCGCAAAACCAGAGGGGCTCCCGAGGATGGACGCAGAAGGGTCACTTTGGTGGAAAAAAGCAACGTCCTGAGGAGTTTTTACTTTTTCCGGCAGGTCTTTGCCGAGGCGGCCAAGGAAACACCCGAGGTGGAGATTGAAACCCTCTATGTCGATGCTGCCGCGGCAGCTTTAATTACTAAGCCCCAGCATTTCCATGTGATTGTCACTGAGAATATGTTTGGGGACATTCTAAGCGATCTGGGGGGAGCAACAATAGGCGGACTGGGGATGTGCCCGTCAGCCAATGTCGGGGAAGAACGCGCTTATTTTGAACCCATTCATGGCTCAGCGCCGGATATCGCCGGAAAAAACATTGCCAACCCGCTTTCCCAAATCAGGGCTGCCGGCATGATGCTGGAGTATCTGGGGCGCAAAAAGGATGCCGATCTGCTGGAGAAAGCCATCTGGCAAGCACTGGAAAAAGAAGGTTTCTCCATCTCGCCGGCCGGTCAGGTAGAGAAAGGGGCCATGGTGGTTGCCGCTGCGCTCAAGGAGGAACTGGAACGCTGCTATGCGGCGAAGAAGATTAAGGAGATGTGAATGGCTTTGGGCACAGGGAAGAATGATCCTAAGAACGGGAGTCTGGTATGAAGGCGGTTATGGACAACAAGGGAGTCAGGGGACGGGTTTTAAAGCTGGGGGACCATGTCGATACCGATCTAATCTACCCGGGAAAGTATGTCACTGTGGTGGATCCCAAGGAATGGGCCAGCCATGCCCTGGAAGGAATTGACCCTGGATTTCCGGCCCGGATCACCCCTAACGACGTCATCGTGGCCGGGCAAAACTTTGGGTGCGGGTCTTCCCGCTCCCAGGCGGTCTCCTGCTTGAAGTATGCAGGAATCGGGGCAGTCGTGGCGGTCTCTTTCGCAAGAAACTTCTTCCGCAACTCAATCAACCAGGGATTGCCGGTCATCGAGTGCCCGGAAGCAAGCCAAGCGTTAGCTGAGGGAGATCCGATTTTTATTGATTTCCAAAAGGGAATCATCGAAAGTCAGGGGCAGAGGTTCCGATTCCAACCTCTGCCAGATTTTCTGATGGAGATCCTTCTTTCCGGCGGGCTTGTCTCCTATACCAAGAAATTCCTTCAGCGGAAAAAGGATATAGAGGGGTAAAGTTATGGCTTTTACTTTTGCCGAAAAGATTTTGGGGATCAAGGCTTCCCGGCCAGGGGTGAAAGCCGGAGAAATCGTCAGGGTCGCCCCGGACCGGGTAATGTCAGTCAGCGCCACCAATGCCATTGTCATCAACTTCTTCCGCGAGCTGGGAGTCAAGCGGGTCTGGGATCCGCAGCGGATCGTACTCATCCTGGATCACGAAACCCCGCCCCAGGTTCCCGATCAGGCCAATTCTCACCGCCTGGTCCGCCAGTTTGCCGCCGAACAAGGGATCCATAAATTCTTCGATGTCGGGGAGGGGATCTGCCACCAGTTGATGGTTGAGCAGGGGCTGGTCTTTCCCGGAGAGCTTATCTTTGGGAAGGATTCTCACTCCACGACCTATGGCGCAGTGGGGGCTTTTGGCACACCCATCGACGCCACGGAAATGGCTTGCCTTTGGGCTACGGGCGAAACTTGGCTGCGCGTGCCCCAATCGATTAAAGTGGAAGTAAGAGGAACCTTTCCGGCGGCCGTATCCGCCAAGGATCTTATTCTCAAGGTCATCAGCTTGTTGTCGGCTGACGGGGCCACTTACCGGTCTGTAGAGTTTCTCGGCCCGGGGGTCCGGCAGATGTCGGTAGCGGACCGGATGACCGTAGCCAACATGGGAATCGAAATGGGGGCCAAAAATGCCTTCTTTCCACCGGATGAAGTAACCGGCAGCTTTTTAAAACGCTTCGGAGTATCTTACCAAGCCGTTTACCCGGATCCCGGGGCAAATTATGAAAAGGTTCTGGAAGTGAACCTAAATGAATTAGGGCCACAGATTGCCTGTCCCCACAGGGTGGACGACGTCAAAGAGGTAAGCGCGGTGGAAGGTCTCTCCATCGATCAGGTATTTATAGGGTCCTGCACAAACGGAAGGCTGGAAGACCTAACTGTGGCCGCAGCGATCCTGGAAAACCGCCGCATTGATCCCGGCGTGCGCCTGATCATAGGTCCGGCTTCCAGGGATATCTACCTGGCGGCAATGGAAGCAGGCCATATACAAACCCTGGTGAAAGCCGGAGCTATGATTCTGCCCCCTGGCTGTGGACCCTGCTTTGGCGCCCATTCCGGCCTCTTGGGAGACGGGGAGCGATGCCTGTCTACCACCAACCGGAACTTCAAGGGGCGCATGGGAAGTCCCCGAGCGGAAATCTATCTGGCTTCACCGGCCACGGCCGCGGCGAGTGCCTGGCGAGGTAAAATTTTCGATCCAAGGAGGATAATATGATGAACAACCGCTCGGCCAAAGAAAAGCGGTCCCGCTTCCGGGAGCGTCTTCGGGAAGAGCGAATCGTCATCGCCCCGGGAGCCTTTGACGCCTTTAGTGCAAGGCTGGTCGAATACGTCGGCTTTGAGGCGCTCTACATGACCGGGGCTGGTGTTTCAGCAGCCTTGGCGGGCCTACCGGATATCGGCTTGTTGACCATGACCGAGATGGTCGAACAGGCGCGCCGGATCTCCGACGTTACCAACCTTCCAATCATCTCCGACGCCGACACCGGTTACGGCGGGCCACTGAACGTCAGGCGGACGGTCCAGCAGTTCGAAAAAGCCGGGGTCTGTGCCATCCACTTAGAAGATCAGGAGATTCCCAAAAAATGCGGCCATTTGGCAGGCAAGCGGGTCATCTCCCGCGAGCAGATGACCGATCGACTCAAGGCAGCTCTGGATGCCAGGGTGGATGAGAATTTTTTGATCATCGCCCGAACAGACGCCCGGGCCACCCACGGCCTGGCCGAGGCGCTGGAGAGAGGAAGACTATATTCCAGTATAGGGGCCGATGTAATCTTTATCGAAGCACCGGAAAGCCTGGAAGAAATAAAAGAAATCGCACGATCTTTGAAGGATGTTCCCTTGTTGATCAACCGCGGCGGCGGGGATAGGACCCCTCCTTTGTCAGCGGCCCAATTGGACGAGATGGGTTTTCGCCTGGTCATCTTTCCTGGAGATACCCAGAAGGCAGCCGGGAAGGCCATGGTCAACATTCTGAACATTCTCAAGGAAACAGGCAACACCTTGAGCGGCCAGGGGATGATGATGAGCTTTGAGGAGAGGTTCGAAATCCTCGGCTTGTCACGATTTAAAGAGATCGAAGCTTCTTACTCAAGAGGAGAAGGAACTTAAGCTTAAGGAATCAGGCACAAAACAACACGGGCAACTTGGGGAAATCATAGGCCAGGAGATGTAGGGCCCGCCTTGAATAGCAGGGACAGATGAAAAAAATTCAAAAAAAAGATGTGAAGAAAGGAGGAAAAGAATGGATAAGAAAAAAGCAGCAATAATATCAGCCATCTTGGTTAGTTTGGTATGGTTGGTCTCTCCCGAGGTCGGGTTTTGCAAATGGCCGACTAAACAACTGAATATAGTCGTACCCTACGGCGCGGGAGGAACCACCGATCGGGTCATGCGCGGTTTGGCGCCATTTTTAGAAAAGGAAATTGGCGCGCCGGTGGTAATCGTGAACCGACCGGGTGGAGGCGCTCTGGTGGGGACCAAGGCTCACCTGGCCAATGACCCGGCTGATGGCTCTTTCATTGTTTACACCATTCAGCCTTATCTGAGCGGCCAGATTGCCAAGAAGGCTTTCACCATCGACTCCTTCGATTATTTTGGGCTTAATTACCGGTCGCCCCAGGGTGTCTGGGTAAAGTCGGATTCCAAGTATGATACGATGGAGAAGCTCATCAAGGCCATCAAGGAGACGCCAACAAAGATAAAGATGGCCTACATCCCCAACTCCTGGTCTCCGGTTGCCTCGGCTCTCCTGGCAGAAAGGATCGGGGCTGAAGCCAAGGGAATTCCTTACGAAGGTGGAGGCGTCCAGAGGATGGCCATTGTTTCGGGCGACTGTGATTTCACCATCACCGAGGTCTATGGCACTCTGGCCGCTGCTGCCCAGGATATGAAAGCCCTCGCTGTAGTTGAAGAGGAGCGCCTGCCGGAAATACCGAATGTTCCCACCCTCAATGAGGTCTTGAAAAAGATAGGCGCTTCTCCTATGCCCGACTTGTCCAATACCCGCTTTTTCCTGGTCAAGAAAGGATTTAAGGAAAAATACCCCGAGCGGTGGACCATGCTGCTCCAGGCCATGGAAAAGGCGCACAAAAATCCGGACTTTATCGCCATGATGGCCAAACAAAAACTGGAAGTCACCTGGAAAGATGCAGAGGCAACCCGCAAATCTGTGGTAGAGTCTGATAAGATTTGTCAGAAATACGCCAAGTATCTTGAATAAACCAGCCGGGGCCCTGCCTTTTGCCGAGGGGGCGGGGCCTGTCTCTCGCCGAGAATATCGGATGGGCAAAGAGGGTTTAATGTGTCGCGATCACTTGGACGAATCATTTTCCTTATTTTGGTCTGGCTATTTTCTTTGAAATACTATGTGGAATGCATTCGCCTCCCTGAATTTTCGGAAAAGATAACCGTGGCCGTCGCTTTTTGGCTGCTCACTTTGTTTGTGGGGGTAGAGCTTTTCCGGCGCATCAGGGAGGGGCTGCGAAGTAAAGATCTCAAATTTCCTCCTTATCGGGAAGCCCTCCCCAGGCTGGCGAAGGATCGAAGAGCCCAACTGGTGGCTTCCGTGATCATCTACATCATTATCATTCCTCTAATCGGTTTCTATATAACTTCATTTTTGGCCTTCTGCGGTTTCAGCTATATATTGGGCACCCGGGGTTTCATCCGGGTGGTGATTCCCGGGGTTATCATTCTAACCTTTATTTTTTTCATTTTTACCGCGATCCTAAATTTAAACTTGCCCGAGGGCTTTTTGTTTTAGATTAATGAGGTGGCTGGATGGAATTAAGCGGATATTTATTTAAAGCTTTAAATATGCTGTGGCTTTGGGATATCCCCTTGTGGATGCTCGGAGGGTTGGCCATAGGCATCTTTTTAGGGGCTTTGCCGGGGGTCTCCGGGGTCCTGGCCATCACCCTCTTGCTCGGCCCGAGTTATTATATGCCCCCCCTGCAGGCCATTATTTTCTTGACCGCCATCTATACCGGGTCGGTATATGGAGGCGGGATTACCGCCGTACTGCTGAATATCCCCGGAACACCTGCGGCCATCTGCACCGGTTTCGATGGATATCCGATGACCCAGCAAGGCCGGCATAATGAGGCTTTGGGTCTGAGCATCATGAGTTCGGCCATCGGCCTCTTTTTGTCTTATTTGATTGTCTTTTTCCTCTTTTTGCCCCTGGGTCGGTTGGTCTTGAAGTTTGGACCGGCCGAGATGTTGATGGTGGTCATTTTCGCCTTGACTTCGGTGGGCATGGTCAAAAGCGAAATCATTCCAAATGTTTTGACCGGCCTGTTTGGGATTCTGGTGGGCACCATCGGTTCCTCAGCTTATGGACATACCCGGGGAATCTTTGGCCAGATGGCCCTTTTCGAGGGAATTCCCCTCATCCCGGCCTTGTTAGGAATTTTAGCCATGTCCGAACTTATGATTATGATTGAACGTCCTTTTGTCATCTCTGGAGGGGTCCGCCCCAAGCAGGACATCTGGGAAGTCATCAGAGGGATGGGCAGTACCTTCAGCTACACAGGGACGGTCATCCGCTCGTCGCTTGTAGGGCTGGTGATCGGGCTCATGCCGGCCGCCGGCTCTACCATTGCCAGTATGGTCAGTTACGGGCTGGCCAAGAGAGTGTCCAGGGATCCGGACCAGTTTGGTAAAGGGGAAGCAAGGGGTGTGGTGGCAGCGGAAACAGCTAATAACGGATCGGAAGGTGGGGCGGTGGCTACGATGATGCTCCTGGGTATCCCCGGCAGCGTTACCACTGCTTTGCTCATCGCCGCTTTTATGATTCATGGCATGTCTCCTGGTCCTTTCCTGGTGCGGGAGAATCTTGGTTTTGCCTACGCGGTCATTTTAAGTCAATTCCCCATAGCGGCGCTGTTACTGTTCGTGGCCGCCTTGTTTGTCAACTACTTCGCCCGAGTGATCTACCTGCCCACTCGAATCCTCGTGCCGGCTGTCTTGATCTTTGCAGTCGTTGGCTCTTTAGCCACTCGGGGCTTGACCATCGATGTGGTAATCATGCTTATCTTTGCAGGTTTCGGCTACATCATGAAGAAGTTAGACTACCCCATCATGGGTTTTGTCCTGGGGTTCATTTTGGGCGGGTTGGTGGACAAGGAGCTCTTAAAATCCTACCTGATGTTCGGGGACGATCTGCCGGCTTTATTCGCCAGGCCGGCATTCGTCGTTCTGCTGGCCCTAAACATCGTATCCATCGCCTGGCCTACAGTGTCCGCCTGGCTGGCAGGCCGGCGGAAGTGATCGGGCAGGAGAGAGGGCGTTCTTGGAATGGCGGCGGGTTTCATGAGCGGGGGGAGATGAAGCTTATCGGTTGGGCGAAGACGGAGATCGTCACGTGGAAGTTTTTAAGGAGGAACTGAAGACATGACTTGCTCCATGCGGAGGAGAGAATGATCGCCAAAGATTTGCGGGAGGAATATCTTTTTTCCGGACATGGGGCCTGTCCGGGTTGCGCCATGCCCCTGATCGCCCGCCAAGCCTTCAGCGCTCTGGGGCAGAACACAATCGTCGTTATTACGGCCAGTTGTTTCGGGACAATCATCTCCACTTTTTACCCCATCGCCCCCATCAAATTGGCTGCTTATTCGACCCCCTTTGCTTCTGCCGGGGCAGCCGCTTCCGGCGTGCGAGCCGCTCTCGATATGAAGGGAGACGCAGCCACGGCGGTTCTGGTTGTAGCCGGGGATGGAGGAACTTTTGACATCGGTCTCCAGGCCCTGTCAGCGGCTGCCGAGCGGAACGATGATATGATCTTCCTCTGTTACGACAATGAGGCATACATGAACACAGGAATCCAGCGTTCCTCGGCCACCCCCTGGGGATCCTGGACGACAACGACACCCCCGACAAATTTGAAAGATCAACCAAAGAAAGACATCGTCCAGATCATGGTCGCCCATCGGGTTCCCTACGTGGCCACGGTCTCGCTCGCCTACCCCGAGGATTTCGCCCGCAAGGTAAGGAAGGCCAGGGAGATCCGCGGGTTTAAATTCTTCTATGCCCTTTCTCCATGCCCTGTTGGGTGGAGGTTTTCTTCAGAGCTATCCGTCTCCCTGGCCAGGCTGGCCGTGCAAACAAAAGTCTTCCCGCTCTATGAAGTGGAGAATGGCAGCCGGTACATCCTAAATGAAGTACCCGAAATGGTCCCGGTCAATGAGTACTTAAGACACCAGGGACGCTATTCTTTTCTGCGAGAAGGGGATATGGAAAGGATCCAGGCAGATGTTGACCGGGAATGGACGCGCCTAACGAGGCAAATAGAAAGGGCTGAGGAACTCGGAGGAGAACTGAATTTTTAAAAGGATACTATAGGGAACGAGGTTATTGCTATTAATAAAGATCATCTTCGATAAAAGGAGGATTTTTATATGGATTGGGGAATGCAAAATCGTTTGGGCCGATTGATCCAGCCCGACGGACACTGTTTCTTTTTACCCATCGATCATGGTTACTTTCAAGGGCCCACCAGTAAGCTGGAGAAACCCGGCGAAACCATCAAGCCGTTGATTCCTTACGCCGATGGCTTGTTTGTCACGCGAGGCGTGCTCCGCTCCAGCGTCGATCCAAGAAATTGTCCTCCCATCATCCTCCGGGTTTCCGGTGGAAGCAGCATCATCGGGAAAGACCTGGCTCATGAAGCCGTCACCACCTCGGTGGAAGAGGCTCTCCGGCTCAATGTTGCGGCCGTGGGCATGTCCATTTTCGTGGGGAGCGATTATGAGTATGACTCGCTGGTCAACTTGGGTAAATTGGTGGATGAATGCCAGAAGTACGGCCTTCCGGTGATGGCGGTAACGGCAGTGGGGAAAGAACTGGAAAAAAGGGATGCGCGCTACCTGGGGTTATGCTGCCGGATTGCCGCGGAATTCGGGGCCACGATCGTGAAGACCTACTGGTGTGAGAATTTTGAGAAAGTGGTCAATGGCTGTCCTGTGCCTGTGGTCATGGCTGGAGGGCCCAAGTGTGAGACCGAGCTGGAAGTATTTGAGTTCGTCTATGATGGCATGCAAAGGGGGGCCATCGGGTTGAACCTCGGCAGGAATGTCTGGCAGCACGAATACCCCGTGGCCATAATGAAAGCCCTTAGGGCGATTATCCATGAAAAAGCTTCGGCGAAGGAAGCCGAGGGAATTTTTAAGGAAGAAAAAAAGAAAAAATAAGAAACCCTTAAACCCCTTCCCCCCTTGTGGGGGAAGGGTGGGATGGGGGGTATGAATAAATTCAGGGCAAGAGCCTTAAGAAAGAACCTAACAGAAGCTGAACGCTCGTTATGGAGGGAACTTCGGTTTCGCCAGATGGGGGGCTATAAATTTCGCAGACAGCAACCATTAGGTGGCTATATTGTGGATTTTGTGTGTTTCGAGAAACGTTTGATTGTCGAAGTAGATGGAGGGCAACATTCTGAACAAATAGAACATGATTTGAAACGTGATGAATGGTTGAAAGCACAAGGGTTCCCTGTCTTGAGGTTTTGGAATTCCCAAGTTATAGACGAAATCAGAGCTGTCAAAGAAATAATCCATAATTCCTTAGAAAGAAAAGTTTACCCCCCACCTTAATCCTCCCCCGCAAGGGGGGAGGAAATATTTTGGGAAAAAATGCAAACTCGTCAAGGGATAAGTTTATTGTGGAAAATTTATTTGATTTGAAAAAAGCCCAGGAGTTCATCGCCAGGTATCCGGACATCCCTCCGGAATTAGCCATACGGGCATATACCTCCCGCCTGATCGGGAAAGATCCTCATCTCGTTCTCCACGGAGGGGGCAATACTTCCGTTAAAATGAAAGTAAAGAACGTTGTCGGGGAAGAACAGGAGGTCCTTTATATTAAAGGGAGCGGGATAGATTTAGCCGCCATTGAACCCCAGGGATTCGTGGGCCTGGAGCTGGCTCCCCTCCAGAAGTTGCAGCGCCTGCCCAACCTTTCCGATGAAGAAATGGAGAATCAACTACTGATTCACAAGCTTGCTTTCTCTTCCCCGGATCCTTCAGTTGAAGCCCTGCTGCACGCTTTTCTTCCTTTTCGCTATATCGATCATACCCATGCCGATTCCATTCTGATCTTAACCAACCAAAAAGATGGAGAGAATCTCTTGCGGGAAGCCCTTGGGGAAAAAGTTGGTATCCTTCCTTACGTTACCCCCGGCATTCATCTGGCGAAAAGGGTTCTTGATCTGTACGAACAAAACCCCGGATTTGAAGCAATTGTAGTTAGGCATCATGGAATTTTCACTTTTGCCGAAGAGGCCAGAACGTCTTATGAGAGAATGATTGATTATGTAAACAGGGCCGAAACTTTCATTGAGGCGCGAACGCGAGGAAAATTTTTCGGAGTCCCGCGCCTGGATTTGTCCTCCCCAAAAGATTTTTCTTCTTCCGTTGCCCGATTCAACCAGGCCGTTCGCGGAGCCTGTGCCTTCAGAAAAAGTGATGGCCTGATGAGGCGGTTTTACGTGGAAATACGCAGCGTCCCTGATCTGATAAACGCCTCTCTTATTCGAGAGGCCAGGGAGCTTTGCAGCTCCGGCGTCCTTACCCCGGATCATGTCACCCGCACTAAAAATTTATGGGCTTATGTTGAAGGCATCCCGGAAGATGACCAGATTCTGCAACAAAGCTTGAAGGAAGCTATAAGCTCATACAAAGCAGCTTACGACCAATATTTTGGATCCCAGGTAGAGGCCAAAAAGATTGAGCGGGAAAAGCTGGATCCTTATCCCAGAGTTTTTCTGGTGGTCGGAGTGGGGATTGTTGCCCTCGGATTTTCTCGGAAAGATGCCGTTGTTGCCGCCGATATTGCCGAGCACACCTTGCGGGGTAAACTGCAGGCGAGTATCCTCGGGGTGTATGCCCCCATTGCCGAATCCCACGTATTTGACATGGAATACTGGCCCTTGCAGCAGAAAAAAATTGGCCGGCCTACTTTTCTTCCCCTGGAAGGGCAGGTGGCGGTAGTTACAGGTGGCGGGGGGGCTATTGGCCTGGGTGTTGCCGACCGATTATTGGCTGCGGGAGCGGCTGTGATGATTTCTGATATCGATGAACATCACCTGCAAAAAGCTTATTCCATCCTGACCAAAAAATATGATGCCAGCCTGGTCGAACAACTCATCTTTGATGTTACGGATTATGGGGCCGTCGAAAAGGCCTTCGGGGCGATAAGCCGAAGGCTGGGGGGGATTGACATCCTCGTCCCGAACGCTGGCAAAGCCCATGTGGCCAAGGTGGAAGATTTAGACCCGGAGAAATTCGATCAAGTGATTGCGGTGAACCTCAAAGGAACCTTTAACGTCATCAAAGCCTCCGTTCCTATTTTTAAAAGACAAGGGATGGGGGGGAATATCGTGGTGATTAGCTCGAAAAATGTGTTTGATCCCGGGGCCGCTTTCGGCGCCTACAGCGCTTCCAAAGCCGGAGCCCATCAAATTTCCAAGATTGCTGCTTTGGAACTGGCCGAATGGGGAGTGCGGGTAAACCTGGTCAACCCGGATGCGGTCTTTGGAGACGAGGAAGTTCCTTCAAAATTGTGGGAACTGGTCGGACCCGAAAGAATGAAATCCAGAGGGCTTGACCCGCAGGGGCTGCGAGAATATTACCGCCAGAGAAATCTCCTGAAGGCGCAGGTTACGGCTGAGCACGTGGGCAATGCGGTTGTATTTTTTGCCAGCGAAGGGACTCCAACGACCGGGGCCACCCTCCCGGTCGATGGAGGAATTCCAGCCGCCTTCCCCCGATGAAAGTTTACCGCCTCTACTTAGCCAGTTGGTAAAACAGAGCCGCCGTGGTGCGGATGCCGTTCTTAAAGCAATCGATGGCCAAGTTCTCGTTGGGGGCATGGTTGTTTTCGTCGTGGTTCCCGTAGGGGACGGAGAGAATGGGAACGTTCAGGATATTACGGATTGCTGCCCCCGGAAAGCTTCCTCCCCCTGCGGGGATCAAGACCGGCTCCTGTTGAAATCCCTGGCGAATAGCCTCCACAAACTTCGGGGCCATGGGATGGTCAACAGAAGTGCGCGAGGGATAGTAGTAATGCACCATGGTCACGTCCATATCTTCAAACCCGTGCTTCTTTACATGATTCATAAATTTCTGAAAAATGTCTTCCGGGTCCTGATTGACCACCAGCCGCATGTCCATCTTGAGCATCGCCTTGCAGGGGAGGACCGTCTTGCTTCCCTGCCCGCCGTAGCCGGAGGTGAACCCGGCGATGTTCAGGGTGGGCCGGAACATGAGTTTTTCCATGTAGCTGACGTCCTCGGGAGGGGTAAACTTTTTCAGCCCGTATTTTTCCATGAATTTTGTCTCATCGAAAGGAATCTTGGACATCATCTCCCTCTCTTGAGGGGTTGGAGGGACGATATTATCGTAGAACCCCTCGATGGCCACGGTTCCGTCGGGTTTGCGCAGGGTAGATAAGAATTCAACCAGGCGCCAGGCCGGGTTGGGAATGGGCCCGCCGAAGTTGCCGGAATGTAGATCCTGGTTGGCGCCCCGGGCCTTCACCTCTACGTAGATAACTCCCCGGTTTCCGAAACTCAACCGGGGTCGTCCTGAGGTGTCCATCGGGCCATCCGAGTTCAGGGCCATATCGGCGGCGAAGAGAGATTTATTTCCCCGGCAGAATCCATTCAGGCTGGGACTGCCCACTTCTTCCTCCGGGTCGAGGAGAAACTTGACGTTAATCGGAAGCTTTCCCTTCACCTTCAGCACTGACTCAATGGCCTTGAAATGGGCGAAGAACTGGCCTTTATTATCCGCGCTGCCCCGGCCGTAAATCCTCCCGTCGTGGATGGTCGGCTGGAAAGGAGGGGAATCCCACGCTTCCAGGGGCTCCGGCGGCTGAACGTCAAAGTGCCCGTAGATCAATAGGGTGCGCTTTGCTTCGGGATTGAGGATCTCGCCGTATATTAAAGGAGGATTTCGCTCCCCGCCCATGGGAAGGATACGCGGCTTGATCCCGATTTTTTCCATTATTCCGGTCAGGAGTTGGGAACATTCCACCACCCCCTCCCAGCGGGCACTGATGGACGGTTGCCGCAGTAAAACAAAAAGCTCGTCAATGAAACGATTCAAGTTCTGGTCGATGTAACCGAAAATCTTTTCCATTTCTCTTACCCCCTGTAATGGTTAAAAATGAAGTTCGGAGTTTAAAGTTTTATTTGTTTTTACTCCGAACTCCGAACTAAATTACTCCGAACTGTTTTAACGATTTCTCGTATGCGGGTCCAGCCAATCCCTCAGCCCGTCGCCCATGAGGTTGATCCCCAGGGTGGTGAAGAAAATGGCCGAACCGGGAATGGCCGCCAGCCACCAGAGGCCGAGCATGTAGGATCGCCCTTCAGCCAGCATTCCTCCCCAGGAAGCGTTGGGCGGAGGAATGCCCAATCCCAAGAAGCTGAGGAAGGACTCGCGGATGATCATGCGGGCCAACTCAAAAGTCGAAAGAACAATGATGGAGCTGGCCAGATTGGGAAGAATGTGTTTCAAAATAACTCCGCTGTTCCGTCCTCCCAGAGCTCTGGCCGCAGTGACGAAGTCGCGGGACTTGAGCTCGATGACTTCGGCCCGCACCAGGCGGGTATAAATTGGCCATCCGGTCAGTCCCAGAACCAGAACCAGGTTTCTGTAGCCCGGCCCGGCTGCGGCCATCACGGAAATGGCCAGGAGGATATAGGGAAAGGACATCATGATGTTCACACCGTTGCTGATAATGGAGTCCAGCGGACCGCGGTAGAAACCAGCCAGGATGCCTAGGGTAATGCCCACCAGGGCCGAGAAGGTCATGGTTAAAAAACCTACAGAGAGGGAGATGCGCGAACCATAGATCAATCGGCTGAGCAGGTCTCTCCCCACCTGGTCCGTCCCTAATTTATATTGGGGGTCAGTTTTTTCCTCCCAGAAAGGCGGTTTCAGGCGGGCCTGGAGATTCTGTTCCAGTGGACTTTTGGGCGAGAGGAAGGGCGCCAGGAGGGCCAAGGACAAGGCGAAAGCCACCATGGTCAATCCGATCATGCCGACCCGGGTTTGACGCATGAGGTAAAGGAGTTTCCTAAAACCCTTTCTTTGTTCTCTGAGCACGCCATCTCCTTTACCCAAAACGGAGCTTCGGATCTAACCAGGCGGTGGTAATGTCGGTCAACAAGTTGGCTATGACGATCAAAATAGCGAATACGACCACTGCGGCCTGGACCACGGGAAAATCGGAGTTGAAGATTGATTCCACCACCAGGCTGGCAACACCGGGCCAGGCGAATATGGTTTCGGTAATCACCGCTCCGCTCAGAAGCATTCCGAACTGGAACCCCAGGATGGTGATGACCGGGATCAGGGCGTTGCGCAAGGCATGGCGGAAGAGTACCGCTCTTTCCCCCAGCCCCTTGGCCCGGGCCGTCCGGATATAATCCTGGGAGAGAATTTCAATCATCCGCGACCGGGTCAGGCGCATCAGAATGGGGAGAATGGAGACCGCGATCCCCGAGGCCGGAAGGATGATGTGGTAGAAACTCCCGGCGCCTGAAGCGGGCAGCAGGCGGAGCTTTACGGCAAAGATGATGATGAGCATAATATCCAGCCAAAAAAGGGGCATGGCCTGCCCCAGGACGGCCAGGACAGAGGCGGAGTGATCTTGTATGCGATTGCGGTGCACCGCCGCCAGGACCCCCAGGGGAATGGAGATGATCAGAGCCAGCAAAAGACCGGAGGCAGCCAACCAGAGTGTCATGGGCATGCGCTCCAGGACCAGGCCCAGAGCCGGCCGGTGAGCTACAAAGGACTTCCCGAAATCTCCCTTGGCCATGCCAGAGAGAAACTTGAAGTACTGCACGATGAGAGGTTTATCCAGGCCCATCTCTTTTCTCAGGAGCTCCACATCCTGCTTGGTGGCTTCTGGAGGCAGAAGGATCAAGGCCGGATCCCGAAACAAGTGAAGCAGGGAGAAAGTGATCAGGCTGATTCCCCAGATCACGATCAAGGCCTGGAAGAGTCGATGAAGGATGTAAGACTTCATAGTTCAAAATTGGGGAGATGGGGAAATTGGGAGATGGGGAGAAAAAATTCTTTTTGGGACAGCCCAATGTTTCTTATCTCCTTATCCCCTCAACTCCCTATCCCCCATCAGTCTTTCAGCTTAGCCTCGAAGGTCCTCAGGAACTCGTCCGGCGGGGCTTCGTAGATCACCCGTTTGTTCAGGCCCAGGATCACATACTGGGCATAGAACGATACGGCCAGGGCCTGGTCGTTGATGTATTTCCCGGATTCATAATAGAGTTTTTTACGCGTTTCCGGGTTCATAACGGCACGAGCCTGGTCCAGCCATTGGTCCATCTCCGGGGAGGAGCCGTAGCAGTAATGCTGGCCGCTCCGGAAATAGGTGTAGTAGATGGCGTCCGCGTCATACATCCCTCCGCTCCCCCAGCTGTGAATGCTCATATCATTCTGTTTCCCCTCCCGTCCCAGACGGTCCCACATGCCGATATCAGAGTAAATATTGATATTGGTCTTGACTCCGACTTTGGCTAAATACCCAGCTACGGCCTCAATCAAAGCTCGGGGGTTCTGAATGCTTCCGGTATAGGTCACCAACCTTAAAGGCTGGTCGAAGGGGAAGTTGGCCTCTTTCAAAAGCTGGCGAGCCTTCTCGGGGTTGTAGGGGTAGGGGTTTTCCAAAGACTTGTCATATCCAAAGTGCTGGCGGTTCAGGACCGCTCCCGTGGGAATGGCATTTCCGTTCATGACGGTTTTGATAATCGTCCCCATATCGATGGCGTGGCTGATGGCCTGGCGTACTTTCAAATTCTGCACCGGAGATTTTCCCGCCCGCCCGTCGGCGTCAAACACCAGATAGACGACCCGGAGGGTTGGAGCTTTAGAAATTTTGGTATGGGGAGAGTTTTCCACCAAAGGAATCTGGTCAGGGGGAATGTCCCTAACAATGTCGATGCCCCCCGTCAGAAGTTCGGATATCTGGGTGGCGATTTCCTTGATCGGTCGGAAGACGATGGTCTGAATGGCCGGGGCTCCTTTCCAATAATCTGTCTTGGCCTCTAAGATGATCTGGACCCCGCGCTTCCACTCTTTGAGTCGGTAGGGGCCGGTACCGTTGGCATGGGTCGCCAGGTGATCGTTTCCCTTTTCCTTCGCCCATTTGACCGGAAGAATTTGGTAGTTGGACAATCTCTGGAGGGCTACGGGATAAGGCTTTTCACTGATGATCCGCACCGTGTGGTCATCTATGACCTTTACCTCTTTGATCCAAGAGACGCTAGGCCTTTGGGGGCATTTGGGATCCAATCCTCTCTCGATGGTGAACTTTACGCACTCGGCGGTAAAAGGTTCGCCGTTGTCGAACTTTACCCCTTTGCGCAGCTTGAACTCCCAGGTGAGGTCATCGACGAGTTTCCAGGATTCGGCCAGGTGGGGCACGATTTCCATGGTCTTCTGGTCCCGCATCACCAGGTTGTCGTAGAGATGCCATCCCACGATGTAATTGATGCGGATATTATGGTTCTGCGGGTCCAGGTTGCTGATGTCGCTGGACAAGGCCGTGACGAGTTTTCCCTTGGGAGCAGCCCAGGGCTGGCCGGGGACAAAGAAAACCACCGCCAGCAGCAATAAAATTCCTACCATCTTCCATTTCTTGTGCGCTTTCATCATAACCACCTCCTAAGATTAATAAGATGACCCGATCATGGCTCAGATGAATTCCCTGAAACGGCTGGGGGTCCATTCGAGGCTTTTGCCCTTCCTCCCTTTGGCTGGAAGGAAGGCAGTTCAAATCAATCCTGGTATTAAACGACCCTGTATCTTTTCGCCGGATTCTGGGGTGCTCGCAAAAGCGAAAGTGATTTCCTCTATGAGCGTGAAGGTAAAGATTTTTTCCAGGAATTTAGATTTCCCTGAGTGATTGAGGAGGGAGGGAAACCCGGCCTTAATTTTCTACCTGCAATATTAATGTTTTCCCCCCCAACTGTCAACCCTTTCTTTTTTCCCGCCTCCCTTCATTTTTATACTTCCCCTTTATTCTTGCTCCCAAGCGGCGGGAAGGTGCCCTGCAAAAAGTGGGATTTGGCCAATGAGGCAGTAGTTCTTTCATTGCCTGGAGCTCGATTTCTGCTGTTTTCAGCAAGCAACGAGGTCTTTTTTGGCTCTCTTTTTTAGAAGGCAAAGAAAGGAATTTGGGCCCAGCGCTCCGCATTTGCGCGTGAAAATGGAAAGTGAAAGGGGGCGGCCTTAAGGAGCAGGTGGGGCTATTGCTGAAGCCGCTTTTTTTAATCGCAGGATGCGATCAACAAGCGGCGGATGCGAATAGTAGAACCAGGCATATAAAGGATGGGGAGTTAAATTGGCCAGGTTGTCCACCGCCAGCCTTTTGAGGGCGTTGACCATCGGTATTGTTGTCTTAATTAATTCCCTTGAAAAATCATCCGCTTCTCGTTCAAACTTCCTTAGGATAGCTGATCCCAGCGGTTGGGCAAAATATCCCAGAGGACTGAAGAGCGCCCCGATCAGAAAAATTCCGACATAGGGGATTGGCTCCAGAAACCCGAAGGTCTGGTAAATCAACGGGAAGGAGAGCAGTTTGGCCAGCACATAAAAACCCGCCAGGGCCAAAGCTTCGGCCAGAACGAGCTGTTTGAGCACGTGTTTTTTCTTCCAGTGTCCGATCTCATGAGCCAGAACAGATAGGATTTCTTCGCCGGTATGAGAGGTTAAAAGCGTATCATAAAGCACGATTCGTTTATTCTTCCCGATTCCGACAAAGTAAGCGTTGGTATGCTTGCTGCGCCTGCTGGCATCCATGCGAAACACCCCTCGGGAATGGAGTCCCGCCTTTTCCATAAGGTGGGTGATTCGTTGCTCCAGTTCTTTATCTTCGATGGGGTCAAATTTATTGAACAAAGGCGCGATCACTACCGGATAAAGCCATATCATCAATAATTCAAAGATGCCTACGGAAACCCAGGCCCACAACCACCAGCTCTTCCCTCCATGTATCAGCAAAGCCAAGAAAAGGAAAAGAAGCAATCCTCCCAATATAGCTGAGAGAACCAGGCTTTTCATTAGGTCAGTAATCCACAACTTTAAGGTCTTGGTGTTAAATCCAAAGCGCTCTTCGATGACAAATGTGTCGTAAAGACTGAAAGGGAGGCGCAGAAGATTCGTCAGCAGGGCAAGGGAGCCAAAGAACACCAAACCGCTAACGAGCAATCCCCATTCGTAACTGAAAATCTTTTGCGAAAGCCAGGGCAAAAAGCCGGAGAGTAAGATAATTAGAAAAAAGCCCTGGTTGAACAAAGCTGCCCAGATGCCGAAATTAGCTGAATCAATAGAGTAAGCGGAAATTTTTTTAAGCTTTTCCCAGTCAACAGTATCTTGAAAAATATCGGGAACGACATCCCCATGTTTGCGAAGGTGGGAGTTGTTCAGGCGGTTCAGGAATATCTGGATCCCGGAGCGGAGTAAAAAGACACACAAGAAGGCCAAGAGGAGAAAGTTAAGCTGAATCATAAAAGTACAGGGGTCAAGGGTACAAGGTGCAAGGCGTAAAGCGTAATATTTATGAAGTTGTCTGATAGAATTCTATTACTTTTTGTACATCCTTTTTGGATCCGATATAGAGGGGAACTCGCTGGTGCAGTTCCTGGGGCTCGATGTCCAGGATGCGCATTTTTCCGTCCGTGGCCATTCCCCCGGCTGCCTCTATAATCATGGCCAGGGGCGCAGCCTCATACATCAGGCGCAATTTCCCGCGGATTTTTTTCGGCTCCCGGGAATCGGCCGGATACATAAAGATGCCGCCGGTCAATAAGTTTCTATGAAAATCAGCCACCAGGGAGCCGATGTAACGTGAATTATATGGCTGACCGCGTTCGTTATTTGGGCTTTTGAAGTAAGAAACGGTCTTGCGGGTGGGCTCATCCCAGTAATTCCAGTAGGATTCATTTACCGAATAAATTTTTCCGAGTTCCGGAATTTTGATGTCCGGGTGAGAGAGCAAAAACTCTCCCACACTGGGATCAAGGGTGAATCCATGCGCCCCCCGGCCCGCGGTATAGACCATCATGGTGGAAGATCCATAGACAAAATACCCTGCGGCGACCTGGTTGGCCCCTATTTGCAAAACATCGTCCAGAATTACATTTTTCCCTTCCGGGCTCTTGCGCCGATGGATGGAAAAAATCGTGCCGATGGACACATTCCCCTCGACATTGGAAGAGCCATCTAAGGGATCAAAAATCAGGATATAGTCGCCGGCGGGGAAGGCTGATGGAATTTCGATCAAATCGGCATTTTCTTCCGAGGCCATGGCGCAAAGCACGCCTGCCCTTTCCAGGCGATGGATTAGCACCCGGTTGGCGAATTCGTCCAGCTTGAGCACCGCTTCACCCTGGACGTTGACTTCCCCGGTAAACCCCAGAATATCGACCAGGCCGGCTTTGTTCACCTCGCGGGAAATGATTTTGGCCGATAGGATGAGCTCATTAAGGAGCCTGGTAAAACGCCCCGTGGCCATGGGTAACTCTGTTTGATGTAAAAGGAGATGTTCGATCACTGTGACGGGCGGCATAAGTATCCTCCAAATCCGGCAGGGCCGGAATTATGCTGAAATCATTCACCCAAGAACTTATTTAGGCAATTCCCTCGGCAGGAAATGTTTATCATCGAATCCCTTGCCTTAGGCCCGCGACGACTTCATATAAAAAATCGGCAGCGGCTCCCCGAGTTTCTTCCATTGCCTGACCACGGCTTCGGCTTTGCCGGCGCTTTTGAGCATATGCAGTTTTCTTCTGACCAGGCCAATGATGGCTTCGCGGCCCGGGCCGAGGTAGTTACGCGGGTCGAATTCAGCAGGCTTGGTGGCGAAGACCTCCCGGATCTTGGCCGTCAGAGCCAGACGTAAATCTGTGTCGATGTTCACCTTGCACACCCCGTACTTGCTAACGGCCCTGTGGATCTCCTCTTCCGGCACGCCCATGGCATCCGGCATGCTGCCGCCGTACTTGTTGATCAGGTCGATGAACTCCCGGGGTACGCTGGAAGACCCGTGCATTACCAGCGGCAGGCCTGGGCAGTTTTTCATGATCAGTTCGATGCGGTCCATGGCCAGCTTGGCTTCATGCTTGAATTTGTAGGCTCCGTGGCTGGTTCCGATGGCAATGGCCAGGCTGTCCACGCCGGTGCGTTTCCAGAAGTCCCCGGCCTGCTGGGGGTCGGTCAGGAACTTCTCGATGTTTTTTTCATATTCTTCGGCTTGGAGACCCACCACGTGTTCTTCGATGCCGCCCAGCATGCCCAGTTCGGCCTCGACGACGACACCGGCCTGATGAGCGATCTTCGCGACTTCAGCGGTCAATCTTACATTTTCCTCATAGGGGTGATGGGAGCCGTCGATCATCACGCTGGTAAAGCCGTCGTTGAGACAGGTCTCCACCAATTGGGCCGTGTCGCCATGGTCCAGGTGGATGGCGATGGGCAGGACCGGGTGTTCCTCTACTGCGGCGTCGATAATATGTTTGAGATAGCGCATATTGGCATACTTGCGGGCGCCTTTGGAGATCTGCAGGATGAGCGGGCTCTGCTCTGCCGCACAGGCTTCGATAATGCCCTGGGTAATCTCCATGTTGTTGACGTTGAATGCTCCGATGGCAAAGCCGCCATCGTAGGCCAGGTCAAACATCGGTTTGGTGGTCATTAGGGGCATGGGAGGTCCTCCGCAATGTTGGAATGGTTCAACCAGGTGGTTTGCAGTATAGGATAATCTTAAGGAAAAGTCAAAAAAGAGGGTTGGGGGAAGGGCTTCTGGTGTAGAATAGAAATGAAACCGCCAAGGAGATCTTTTTATTTGATCAGCTAATGGAAATATGCTATCAGATCACCTGGCAGCGGTTTTATCTGGCAAAGGAAGGTGAATCAATGGAAGAAAAGGGCGAAATAATTCCCCGAGGGCAGCCTCCTCTAAAAGGAATCCGGGTGCTTGACCTGACCAGGATCATTGCCGGCCCCTATTGCGCGATGATTTTGGGCGACATGGGAGCGGAGATAATCAAGGTAGAACAACCTAAAATCGGCGACGAGAGCCGGGCCTGGGGTCCCCCCTGGGTGAAAGAGATGAGCGCCTATTTTATCTCGATTAACCGGAACAAAAAGAGCCTTACTCTGAACCTGAAAAATCCGCAAGGGATAGAGATTTTCCAGAGCCTGATAAAGACAGCGGATGTGCTTCTGGAAAATTATCGCCCGGGTACCATGGAAGAGATGGGCCTGGGCTATGACATATTGCAGGAAATCAATCCGCGGCTGGTCTATTGCGATATGACCGGGTACGGTACGGAAGGCCCCTACCGGGACAAGCCGGGCGTAGATGTCATTGTCTCGGCTATCGGCGGTCTCATGTCCATCACCGGCCAGCCTGCAGGAGAGCCGGTTAAAGTAGGAGTGCCCCTGACCGACGTGCTCACGGGCTTATATGCTTTTGGGGCCATAGCCTCGGCCCTTCTCCTTCGTGAACACACCGGAAAAGGCCAGCGGATTTCCATCAATCTGCTGGCCATGCAACTGGCCACCTTGATCAACATCGGGTCCAATTATTTAATCGGCGGGATTATTCCCCGGCGCTGGGGCAGCGCCCACCCCAACATCGTGCCGTATGAAGCCCACCGGGCCAGGGATGACTACCTGATCATCGGGGTGGTCAACGAGCGAATGTGGAAATCTTTTTGCGATCTTTTAGGGATGGAAGAATTGAAAGAAGATCCTCGTTTTTCTGACAATTCTAAGCGGATAGAGAACCGTAAGGCCCTAAATGAAATCATCGACCGCAAGATTGCTGAAAAAACAGTTGAGGAATGGATACCTTTATTCGATCAAGCCGGGATTCCCTGCGGGCCGATCAACACCTTTGACCGGGTGTTCAACGACCCGCAAGTGTTGCACCTGGGGTTGGTGAAAGAGGTCGACCATCCTCACTACGGAAAGGTAAAAGTGGTGGGGCCGCCGGCGACCTTTTCCGAGAGCGCCATCGGCATCCAGATTCCGCCGCCGATGTTGGGAGAACATAACGAAGAAATTTTAATCCGGCTCTTGGGTTATTCGGAGGAGCAGGTAATGGCTCTGAAAGAACAAGGAGTGATTTGAAAGAGAGATCAATCACCTGACCGTCGATCACATTTATTCTTCAACCTTTACTATGGCTCAGGCGGGAGGGGGATCGGCGAAAGGAAAATCGGCTGGGAATTTCTTATGTCCAAAACCATTCATTCAGGGGTTGACTCTTTTTTGTTTGGCGGCATAAAGGGCGAAGAGTTTGGCGATATTAAGAGAGCTGGCGCTCTTATCCTGGATGATGACTTGCACAAAGAACTGATCCTGAATGCACTCAACCACAAGATGGAATAAGCTTCCCTCGTCCAACCGGGCCTCTTCCCCCAGGTTTTCCAGCGCCTGGCTGCGGTTGGGCTTCACCAGCGGATCACGGTAAAGCCCCCGGGCATTCCTGGCGCTCCCCAGGTCATAGATGGCCATCTCCAGTTCAAATCCCTGCGGACCTTTGTAAAGTTGCCCGGCATAGGCCCGAAATCCATGATTTATATATAGAACCGCTCCCCCATTGATTATCTTATAAAGCTCCTCGCCGTTTGCGGCCTTGAGCATCTCTCCGGACCTCTTCCAACCTTCAATGTCATGATCCTGCGGAAGGAAATTCGTCAGTTCCTCACCCTTACCAGGTTTTTCCAACATCTTTCCAGCGCAGGAGATGGCCGCGGATAATATAAATAGCAGGGTAATGATCAAACGGGATGTTCTCTTTTTCATTTCTCTTTTTTTCTCTGCACCGGAATCACTTTGATTTCGTTGATAGGAGTTCCCAGCCCTAAAGCAGCAGCTTTCTCGATATGGGAGGGGTTTGTAGGAGGTTTGCCGTTCTTGACTCTTTCTTCATCAATGATCAAGCGTGCCTGGTGGTCGCAAGCCACGGGATCGGTTCCCACAATCAAGCCGTTATAGGTAAATTGCGGACTGCCACCCGGCCCGCGTTGATATATGCCAAATAGGGCATCGCCCACGATCAAACGAGTTTTATTTTTAATATCCGGAAGGCTGTTGACAAAAGCGATACAATCCTGCTTGGGCTTTCCTCTTCCCAGGAAAGCATGAATCAAGTTTGCTGCTTCCGGCGGATCATGAAATATTTTTTTGGGGTTGTCCACGGAACCCACATGGTTCTTCAAGGCAAAAGTGATCCCGGCTTCAAAATGTTCCTTCAGAATTGGAGCGTTGATCAGGTGGACGGCATTCCTGAGAATTCGGCTCAGGTAAGTGGTTTCCCCTTTTATAGAAACCGGATAGCTGCGGTCATAAGGCTCATTAAGCTGGTCTTCAGCCATCACGCGCAGGCCGGATGGGTCATTTCTTAGGGTGTACCTGGGTGCTTTCATGGTGGAGGCATGGGCATCCCAGACGATGATGTTGTTGGGCTGGACCCCAATGCCTACAAGGCCATCCACGATGGCTTCCACAATCTCCCAGTGGGTGGTCATCTTCCGGGCAATGCAATTGACTTTAATGGCAACAGTTTCTCCGGCCTTGTAAGAAGGAAAAAGAGACTGCCATCCACCGCCTTCGGTTAAAACATTGATGGCTTCGTTTAAAAGGGAGCGAACAATTGGGGAATTGATATTTGGTCCCTCGGTGGCGGCATCATCCCTGGCCACCACAACTTTTGCCCAGTGGGGGTATTTCTGAATGGCATAGGTCTGCGAGGGAGGCCACCCGGTGAGAGCCAATCCAGCCGTTCCGGCAGCGGCGACTTTTAAAAAATCCCTCCGGCTTATTCTGTATTTGTGGCCGGGAGCAAACATGTTCCTTCACTCCTTCCTTGGTTGTTTTACAGGGGAAACGCCTCCAACCTACCCTGATGCGTGTTATTTTAGAGGTAATTTAATAATTGTCAATGTGTAAGCAGGCATTGTCCCCCTCCACTTTTGATTTTCATTCATGATTTCAGAATGATAGTCAGGACCCGGCCCGGACCGGAGGGGGAATCTCTCGGGAGCATAAGACAGCACTCCTTTCATGGGTAAGGGCGGGGCTTCCTTCCATGATGCCCTGCCTTCCTTCGATCCCGCCTTTTCTTTGCGGAAGAAAAGCACGGGCTATGGTCCAATCTTTTTCCCGCCGGTGCTCCCTCTTTCATCCCCCTCCCGTCCGGGCTTCGTCTATCACCGTAAATTCATCAATTTATTCAAAAATGAAGGACGGCAAGGTAACCAGGCCTATCCTGTACAGTTCTCTCCTCAAAAAGTGGGTCAGCCGAAAAACTATGGTTTGAGGTCAATTTCTCCCTGAATTCTTCTGTTGACGGTTGCCGCCGGAAGATATAAATTTGATGATCTCGTAAAAAGTCATCACAACTATGGTTTCGAAAAAAAGCTCCAGATGCAAGGCGCGCAAAACTTGAGGATTGAAGCGGACTTACAGGTATGCCGCAACGATTCACCCTGTTAGATAAACCCCAGGATGAATCTTCCTCTTGGAAATTAGATCCCAGCCCCATACCTTCAATGCGGATTTTCTGATCTAGCAGGGCGGGAGTGCAGCCCAACGCCGCAGATGGATTTTTTACGAAGCCATCAATGATTTTATTCATCGAAATTGGGAAGAAGGATCGTCTTATGAATCAGGATTATAAACCATGATCCATTACGCCTGGATAGTAGCCTTCACGGGAACTCTGGTCACAATACTTGCCCACGGCTTCGGCAGAATGTCCTACTCCGTTATTCTCCCATCCATGAAGGATGGCCTGATGCTAAGCTATACCCAACTTGGCTCCATCGCCACCGGGAATTTTATAGGATACCTTTCCCTTGCTATCATTGGAGGATTTCTGGCAGCCCGGTTTGGCATCAGAAGGGTTGTCTTTATATCGCTCCTCGTGATTGGCGTCAGTTTATTCCTCACGGGATTGGCCCATTCATTTCTATTTGCCTTTCTAATGAGACTCATTACTGGTGCGGGAAACGGCGGCAGTTATGTGCCGATCATGGCCCTTCCCGCCGCCTGGTTTGCCGTGAAAAGGAGAGGTCTGGCCACAGGAATTGTGTCAGGGGGTATAGGAGCCGGGCTCTTTTTCTCCGGGATTATCCTCCCGCCTATTATCGCTTCTTTTGGAAATGAAGGCTGGAGATACGCCTGGTTTTTTCTGGGTATTGCCGTATTTCTCCTGGCCTTCCTCTGTTACGCCTTCTTAAGGAATCATCCAAAGGAAAAAGGAATTTTTATATATGGTGGTGAGGAGGAAGAGAAAGGAGGGCCAAATGTTACGCTCTTTTCGGCATTCAAAAATGTGGTAGTTGAAGCAGAATTATGGAAGCTCGGCAGCGTCTATTTTATGTTTGGCTTTTCATATATTATCTATCTCACCTTCTTCGTGGCCTATCTCACCAAAGAAATGGGGGTGTCGTCGCTATCGGCGGGAAGAATATTTGCTATTCTCGGTATATTCAGCATTTTTTGCGGAGTCATCTATGGCTGGATCTCAGACGTTCTGGGGAGAAGGTACGGCTTAATGATTGCGTATCTCACCCTGGCGTTATCCTATTTTGTCTTTGCCTTCTGGAAAGATTACACCGGTTTTTACGTATCGGCAATCGTCTTCGGCATTGCTTCCTTTTCGATACCCACTATCATGGCCGCAGCTTCAGGAGATACGGTAGGGGGGAGGCTCGCCCCCGCGGGCCTGGGTTTCATTACCCTCTTTTTCGGGATTGGGCAGGCCCTGGGGCCGTTAATCGGCGGGTGGATAAAGGACGCGACGGGAACATTTACCTACGCCTTTATTTTATGCGCAGCCGTATCCCTGTTAGGAGCAGCAGGCTCGTTTTTTTTAAGGAAAAAAACCTGATAAATTATTATTGATGATTTTGTAAAAAGTCGTCACTCCGGCCTGCCTGTGCCTGGCAGACAGGTGAAAACCGGAGTCCAGGGTATTTATAAGCCATTGAATCCCGCTCTGAGCGGGACTGGATTCCGGCTGGAGTTTACCCCGTACTTGATACGGGGCCGGAATGACGAAAATAGGACAAAAAGGACTTTTTACGAGTTCAAAAAAAATAGTCTGAAAAGAGATGTCGGCAACAGACTATAAGTAGGCTCTTAGCGCCTCATTGCATCCTTGAACCCACCTGCCTTGCACTTAAAAGAGTCCCCCCAGGCTTCCGGCGTAGCCGGTGAGTTCAACATAACCTTCACAGGAGACCTTTCGGCCTCTCGAGGTCCCCTGCCCTGCCACAGCCCCTTCCCAGTAGATTATCCCGCTGGAACCTTCCGTGTTTAATTCCTGGTCAGCCAGAAGGGGCATGACATCCAGTTCGATTTGGGCCGAGGGAACTTTTACTTTCCAGCGGCTCGGATAAAAGCCCTGGCTGCGCGGGCTCTTCCATCGATTAAGGACTGAAACGGAGATTTCAGCAAGCTTTAGGTGTTGCGCGGCTCCGCTTAGCTCAATCAAGGTGCCCGAGGACGCAGGCTCTATGGAGCCATCTTTAAGGCGCAGAAAGTAGATCATCAGATCTCTCCCGTCGGAAAGGCGGAGGCTGAACCAATCCCAACCCTTCTGCTCCGCCGCAAGTTGATTGGATCCGAATTCATGGTCAAACCAACTCTTGCCCTTTACGGCCACCCGGTTCCCGGACGCATCTGTTTTTATAAATCCCTGCGCCGTAAGGTCAGTAAAGGAGGTATAATAAGATGCCTGGCCCTCTCCCGGTCCCTTTTTGCTGAAGCCATTTAATCCGTGTACGATAAGCGGCTTCCTGGGAATGAGTTTAAGCTCAAGCTCCATGTCCTGACTCTTGGCATGAAGGAAAATCCCGTTCCCTTTCATCCTGACAGACCAGTTGAGGAGCCAGACGTCCAATCCCTCTGTGCTGGCTCCGGCGAGTCCCGGGCCAGCCCGCGAAATCTTCTCCGAAAACCGGATTTTTTTCTTCGATAGATCGGTTATGGCAAAGTGAGCCAGGTAAACATCCCTTATATCCCATGGAGTAGGAGTTGCAGGAAGCCCATAACGGACACCTTGACGGAAAAAGGTTAGCTGATAGCCGTACCGGCTGCCGGCATCGCCCTGAAGGTTTCCGGTAAAATACCACCATTCGGTGCGGTATTCGGGATGGGCCCCGTGGTCCCTGGGAAAAGTCCACACCCGGGGGCCAACCACCCGTGCCCATTCGCCATCGCCGGCAATTGAGGAAGGGGGTAAAAATCCTAAAATGGAAAAAAAGAAAATGATCCTTAATAATCGTTTCATGGCTGTTGTTGTACTGGTGAACAGCGCCCACCTTAGGCGGCCTCCTTTCCCCATCTCCTCATCTCCCCATCTCCCCATCATTTTTATCATTCCTCTCTTATCTGCATCTGCGGATAAGTCCGATATACTTTCCAAATGGGGTAAAGAGCTGCCCCCAGGCTGGCCAATATTGCCGTCGCCGCCCCCAGGAGGTAGGGTTCCCAGGCCGGGTGGTAGAAAATGGTCCAGTTGAAGCTGCGCAGGTTGATGACCCGGATCAATACCAGGGCCAGGGCCGTTCCCACGGCCGTGCTTAAGAGAAAGCTGACCAGCCCCATTCCCAGGCCTTCCATAAGGGTCATGCCGGCCACTTCCCGGGAGAAAATCCGAGGGCCCGGTAGACCCCGAATTCACGTTGCCGTTCTAAGAAAAGGGTCAAAAGGGCGCCGGCAATCCCGAAAAAAGCAACGACAATTGCCAGAAGGCGCATGGAGCGGGTGACTGCGAAGGTGGTATCAAACAGGGTGAGGATGCTTCCCCAAAATTGATCGCGGGTGGCCACGGGTAACCCCCTATTTTTCGCCCTTTTTCTTACTTCCTGGAGGAGCTCCTGGCGTCGGGGGTCTGCGGCCTCCACAAAGATCCCCAGGCTATTTAAGGTGCGATCCTGAAAGACCTTCAGGTAGGTGGAACGGTCCATCATGATGACCCCGTGCTCGGAGGTGTAATCGTAAAAAACAGCGGCCACCTCGAAAGAGGCAGGTCCATGAATACCGTTTAAGGTGAATTGGCTGCCGGGCCCCGCTTGGAACCGCCGATAGAAGCTTTCCGAAACGATCACCGCTCCTCTCTTGACTGGCTCCCAGTTTTCATCCCCTCCTTTCAGCCATCCAAAACGGGTATATTTTTGCAGTACCGAGGCATCCACCGCCTTTAGATAAACCGAAGTTCCTCTGAAGTCGATCTGCACGTTTCGGAAAGGATCTACGCCTCCGATCCCGGGTAAAAATCTGAGCTCTTCGTAGAAATTTTCTGGGACTTCCATATCCGGTATTCTGCCGATATAAAGGTCTCCCCGAAGCTGGGTGCCCATCCACCAGATGAGCGAGGTGCGAAAACTGCCGATCATGGAGGTCAGCCCAATCGAGAGGGAAAGCGCAACCATAAAAGCGGCCACGGCAACAGCCGTGCGGCCCAGGTTCTGGCAGATGTTTCCGGCAGCCATTTTCCCTGGGAGTCCACTAAGACGCTGCAGTCCAACCTTTAAACCAGGCCCCAGTAAGAGCAATACCAGACCGGTTAGCAGGCTGGCTCCCAAGAGCATGCCGAAAGAGCCGGCAAATCCCCAATAGACGTGGAGCGATGGAATAGCCAAAAGAACCAGGCTGGCCCCGAGTATCCCCAACCCAACCAGGGCCACCTTGCCTGCCCCGGCCTTGAACTTCTGGCTGGCTGCCCGTCCCCGCAGAGCCTGTATGGGCTCCACCCGCACCAATTCTTTCAAAGGAAAAAAACTGCCCAGAAGGCTCGCGCCCCATCCCAGGAGAAGGCCGCCGGGGAGAATCCACCAGGACCATTGCGTAGAGGAAGGCTTAAGGAAGAAATAAAGGTTGCTGATGGAGTCCGCCACCAGGGTCGTAAGAAACCGGCTGAGAAAAAAACCCGCGAATCCGCCCAGAATTCCCCCTGCGCCCCCCAGGAGCAGGATTTCCGTAAGAAAAGCGAATAAAATTTCCCTCGGCTTTGCTCCCAGGCTCCTGAGAATCCCCGCGTCTTTTCTCCTGCTGACTACCGTGAACATGGCCGTGTTATAGACCAGAAAAATACCTACAAAAAGGGCCATGAGGGAAAGGGCCTGAAGGTTCAGGCGGAAGGCCCGCAGCATATCCATAAGCGTGGCCTGGCGCTGCTCCCCGGACTGAAGGCGAAATCCCTCGGCCCACTTAGAACGAAAGGAAGCCTCATCGGTGAGGATGAGATCGACTCGGTCCACTCGCCCTGGCAAGCCGAAAAACCTCTGGGCCTGAGCGATATCCATTAAGAGAAGCGGCTCGCCGGTCAGGTGGGGAAAAACGCCAACAATCCGCAGGCTGCCCCGGGAAGTCGGCAACCGATCCCCGGCGCCCACAGATAGTTGTCTGGCCAGTTGACTATCCACAAGGACAGCCTGGTCCTCTATGAGGAAAGAGGGGTCGAGGCGGGAACGGGAGAGTTCCGTTCGAATTAGACGATCGAGAAATGGATCCACCCCCAGAAGCCGAACCCACTCTCCGTTGGCCAAGCGGATCCTGCGGTCGATCACCGGAGAGAACGCTTCCACTGCCGGATCGGTCATGATTCGGGTAAGGAGCTTTTCATCCATGGGCCCGGCAGGACGTTCCAGGGAATGCGTTGCCCGGCCTTTGAGGAATTCCACGGCTTGCCTAAAGCTTGATAAGGCGGTCTTCGCCGAAAGGGCCATCCCTATGGCTGTGGCCACTCCGCAGGCGATGCCCATCAACTGTAAAACGCTCAGGCTGCGCCGTCGATACAAATACCGCAGAAAGGCCTTGGTGACCACTCTCAAGTTTGTTTCTCCTCCCCGGATCTCTCTTCAATCACAAGGCCATCCACCATGCGCAGCATCCGGTCGGCAAAGCGGCAGGTCAGCGGGCTGTGGGTGGCCATAATCAATGTAGTCCCATGGTGGCGGCACCGGCCGGCGAGAAGGTCAAGTACGCGTTCGCCGGTGTGCGTGTCCAGGTTTCCTGTTGGCTCATCGGCAAGGATGATGGCGGGCTCTTTTACGATGGCCCGGGCAATGGCCACGCGCTGTTGTTCACCGCCCGAAAGTTCGTGGGGAAACCTTCTTTCCTTGCCATCCAGTCCGACAGCCCGCAGGGCTTCCCGGGCCGCCTCCCGATCAGGTTTCCCGGCCAATTCTAAGGAGAGGAAGACATTTTCAAAAACCGTGAGAGTCGGCAGAAGGTTGAAAAATTGAAAGACAAAACCCAGTCGTTTCCGGCGCAAACGAGTACGGCCTGCCTCCCCGAGGGATTCCAGATCCTGGCCCTCTACTTCAATTCGCCCCTGGGTGGGGCGGTCAAGGCCGGCCAGAAGGTTGAGGAGGGTCGTTTTGCCCGAGCCGCTCTTTCCATATAAAGCCACCACTTCACCGGCAGCGATTCTTAGGTTGATTCCCCGCAGAGCGGCCGAATTATTTCCTTCGGTTTGATTATATCGTTTCCAGAGATCGATGGTGCGAATCACCGGTTCCAAAGATGTTCTCCTCTTTTCCGAGATCGAAATTAAAATTATACTCTATCAACAAATGAAAGAATAGGTCATCCCCAAAGGCGGGTGTGCGCCAAATTTATGGGTAGAGCAGTTTTTACTCCCCTCTTTAGCAAAGAGGGATTGGGGGAGATTTGACGGATAATAAATATCTTCTTGTTTTTATTACAAATCCCCCCTGCCCCCCTTTTCCAAAAGGGGGATAAGTCTCTGAAAGAATATGATACCAATATGTCGCAGACCCCCCAAAGGCAAAGGGTAGACAGTAACTGATGGCCATGATGTATCGTGTATACTGATTGATAGGCCTGGAATCTGTTAATAAATATGAGACAGTGGAGCTTCTTGCAAAAGTCACTTACTCCGTCATTCCGGCGAAAGCCGGAATCCAGAATTTCTTGAAAATCCTGGATTCCGGGTCGCGCTGCGCCCTGTACACCATGCGGTGCAGGGCTGCGCTTGCCCGGAATGACGATTTCCTCTACTTTTCAAGAGTATTGCAAGAGCCTCACTGGTTAAGAGAATTTAGTGTAGAGGCGCCGAGGTACCGGACACCTTAAGAAGCGCCGAGGTACCGGACACCTTAGGAGGTGGAAGACTTTGTTTTTATTGAAAAGGGTTAGTTATGCACGGTAAGAATCAACATCCCTCAAACGCTGTTCTGGATGCTAAGTGTACCAATTCTCAGCCAAATGGAAGGAGAAGATAAGAAATAATTTAATTGTATAGGAAAATCCTTTTTGGACACGGATGTACACAGATTATCGGGGTAAAATAAAAAGAAATAATTATCTGCGGTTATCTGCGTAAATCTGCGTCCTATTAAATTTTTAGAGACTGTTACGATAAAAAACAAAGTCTAAGAAGAGGTCCTGGAACTGCAAAGAGCCTAACAAATGAACCCAGCGGATGCGGAAACCCGCCGGGCTGATCCGTCGTTGCCAGAGCTTTGGATTTCTGCTACTATTCATCATTTCCAGTGCAATCAATCGGACAGAAACTCTCTTCCGGTGTTGTCAATGTGAACAGCAGATTCGGCAATCCTTTCGTGCAGGCGCGGGGAGCACGTTTCAGCAAGCGCCTGCAGGCGGCCTCTTATAATATAGCATGGGTTGTGACTAAAATCATGACTCAGGGAAAAGTTGCTCCTCCTGTTTATTGAAAATTGCAAGAAAATTATGGGCGCGTTATTCTCCGCCATGAAGGTGAGTGAATTTGCGCGCTAAATATTTTAATTCGGGTTTCATACTGACTTCACATTTAAGAGTCCAAGCTTTTTCCGCGACCTTGCGCGTAAAAAGTGGCCCGCCTCAAGCGGGCAGCCAAAATGCTTCAATTCCCCCCTAACCCCCCTGAAGCTGTGAAAAAATTCAATTTTCGGAAATTGGGGAGTTGAAATTATTGATATTTTTATCGACATAACCACGTTATTCTCGATTTTTTCACAGTTTCCCTTTTTTAAAGGGGGGATGGGGGGATTTTCTGATGCCAAGAAGTTTCCTTCTTACAAACATGTTTGTAGTAATGAGGCGCTAAGCCCTTAATTGATTTTTCTGCGGAAGGAAAATGCAATGAATATTGGAAGATTGGCAGAAGATAATATTCGCAGGTTTGGCGAATACAAGTTTGTCAACTTTGAAAGGCGCTGGTATACCAACGTACAAATGAACCGCATTGCCAACAGATTTGGCAATGCCCTAAAAAACATGGGCATCAAAAAGGACGACAGGGTTGGCGTGCAGTTGCTTAATTGCCCGGAGCTCATGCAGTCTTTCTTTGCCATTTTAAAAATCGGAGCAATATTAGTTCCCATAAATCCTTCTTTGCGCGCAAAAGAGCTTTCCTATCTTTATTGTGATGCAGGGATGAAGGCGCTGATAAGCAGCGTAAAATATTTTGATCAGATTAGAGAGGCATCTCTTGAAGCGCCACAACTGCAAAATGTAATCCTCATTGGCAAAAGAATACCAAAGGACGCTATTTCCTACGACAAAATCATTAAAACTCAATCCGACGAGCTGATTATTGAGGAAACGGATAACGATGACACCGCCGTGATAATTTATACCGCCGGCACTACGGGAAGTCCTAAAGGAGTAATGCTCACCCATTATAATTGGTATACGCATGTCACCGGATATTATGAATCAGTTCTGCAAGACGCCTGGGGAGTTGCCGTCAAAGGCACTCCGCGCAAGCGCGGGAACGAACAAGATAATGTTGGCGCAAAAAATGCGGAAGTATTCGGCGTAAGCAGGAAGCGTGTCTCTTTGATCGCACTGCCGTTGTTTCACGGCTACGGGGTGTTTGCGCTCAATCTCGAATTTTTGACGGGAGGAAAGCTTATCTTGCTTGGCCGCTGGGATGCAAAAGAGGCGATGAAGCGCATTGAAAGACTTAAAATTACCGAATTTCGCGGCGTGCCGACCATGTATATCCAAATCCTTAATCACTCCGAAGCAGCCAATTACGATTTGAGCTCGCTTAAGACTTGCATTTGCGGCTCCGCGCCGATGCCGCTGGAGGTGGCGCGCATCTGGAAAGAGAAGTACGGCACCGATATATGGGAAGGTTATGGATTAAGCGAAGCAACAACCGTCAATTGCGGCAACATCGCCCAAAGACGGCCTCCGAAATACGGATCCATCGGCACATGTTATCAGAAATGCAACACGATAAAAATATTTAACGAAGCTGGCCAAGAACTGCCGGCCGGTCAGATTGGAGAAATTGTCATCAAAGGTCCCTGCGTGATGAAAGGATATTGGAACAAACCGCAAGAAACAGCGGCAGTACTGAAGAATGGCTGGCTGCACACAGGTGATATCGGATATGCCGATGAGGACGGCTACCTTTACATCACCGATAGGAAGAAAGATTTGATTATCCGCGGAGGAGAAAATATTTACCCGAAAGAAATAGAAAACGTTCTTCACCAACATCCTCAGGTGTTGGAGGCAGGGGTAATCGGCATCCCCGATAAAGTTTACGGCGAAGAGGTTAAAGCTTTTGTCGTACTCAAAAAGGAGGGGGCGGCGACTTGCGAAGAAATTATGAATTTTTGCCGGGATAAATTGCCTAAATATAAAAGGCCGAAAATGGTTCAGATTATGGATTCCCTGCCCAAGAGCGCAGTGGGCAAAATATTGCGCCGTGAGCTTCGGAAATTGGGCTAAAGTTAAAAAAAGCATACGGCAGTATTTTACATATCATCTTTAAATCGAAATTGGGGACGTTCGTGCTGAAATTGCCTGGCGATATCGGGAAGATTATTGTTTCAAAAATGCAAAGCACGTTCTGCACGAACGTCCCCCTTTAGCGTGTTGACAAGCTTAAGTATTATCATCTCTCAGATCTCAAATTTTGTATTGAAGATCAGAAACTTACTTAAGTTAGTCAACAACGTGCCTCATTTTTTCAGGATAAGTTTTTCCTCTTGATAGGGGCCTTTTAATGGGTGACCCCATTTCTCCGTTCATTTCCTTGACAAATAATCAGTGTACGCATATAATGTGGTAAATATGGGGAGGTGCATTATGCCCAATATCACTATATCGATAGACGAAAAGCTTTTAAAATTCGGTAGAGAATACGCAGAGAAGCATCATACCTCCGTGAATGCACTGATTCGGAACCTGCTGGAGCGGACGGTAAAGACCGATTCAACCCTGTGGCTCGATGAATGCTTTGTGCTGATGGATCGGGCCAATGCCCGCTCGATGGGCAAACGCTGGAAACGCGAGGATCTCTACGATGTCTAAGGTGTTTCTCGACACCAACATCCTCGTGTACAGCCTGGATCAGTCGGATGCCGGTAAACGGGAAAAGTGCCGCGGGATCATCAAGAGTCTCACCGGTGAGAACAGTGGAGTCATTTCAACCCAGGTTATGCAGGAATTTTATGTGGCCGCCACTGCCAAAATGGGGGCGGACCCACTGTTGATCAAGGATATCCTCAGGTTTTTGGAACGGTTTGAAACTGTGGTAGTCTCGCCGATGCTCATCAAAGAAGCCATCGATTGTGCGATCATCAATCGCTTGTCGTTTTGGGATGCTCTTATCGTCGTATCCGCCGAAAGCGCCTATTGTGAAACTCTGTGGACCGAAGATCTGAACCATGGACAGGTCATCCGCGGCGTTCGCATCGAAAACCCATTGAAATGAAAGCCGCAATTGTTCATTGTCGGGAATCCCACTCGACACCTGGGTGGCAATAGGGATCGGTCATGAATGCATCTTCTCTCTTCCTTCTATCCGTACCCCAGGCCCGACTGGCCAATACGTCCGAATGAGCAATGCGAATGGTCTTCCCAGCGAACAAAGTGAGCGGTCTTCCTAGGGTCGCTGCGCGACACAATCTTCCCTCAATCTGGAATGTGCCCCTATAACCTATCACCCATAACCTATGACCCATTTGTCTTTTATGCCACCTGAGACTTCCAGCTTGTGACTTGAGACCGGCGACTTGTAAAGGAATTCCTAAATTCACGGACTGACCCCTTTCCCGATTTCCTCTTGCTTTCAAGAGTTTTGGAAGAAGCTCTAGTATTTGGAATTAAAAATTGGAAATCGAAAATGAATGGTGGCCATCAAGTATTTTATGGGTTTAAAAAGTGAATAATTTCAACAACGTCCCCCAAACTACCTTAAGAGATTGAACGAAAAATAAGTGGAACAAAATAAGAGAATCTGGTATATTGTCCTTAGGCCATTCAATAAAAAAACCAGCAACGCTCTTTTAGGCGGAGAAGTGGCCGATAAAATTCATTTTTATCTCTTTTGTCGGGTGCCTGTAACCGAGAGGGCGGGAGTGTGTCATAAATATGGGCTTAAGGTCTGACAAACAAGCTCAAAGGGCAACGCGCAAGGCCCGAGCCGGAAGAGCAGAAGAGCCCTCGGTCTTTTACAATGGTTTGCCATTTCTTCCATCGTCCCAGCGAAGCGGTCTTCCCTCTATCTTTTATGCGACTTGTAACTGGTTACCTTTATCCTATCCTCCTTTTATGGAATATATTGTTCAAATCAGAAAGTTGCGTTTGAACCAACGTCCCCTTTTACTTTTACCTTTATTGTCCCTCTCGGGGAGAAAAACCTTCGCCTTTAGGCGAAGACTTTAGTGTTTTTTGATTACTCGTAGTCCGAATGATCACTGTTTAAAACCGTTGGTTTCATTGGGCTGTCTAGCTGAATTTATTCGGCGAGACAGTTTAGTCCACAATCCTACCGCCTTTAGGCGGTAGTAGTTTAGTTGCGAAAATATGTCTAGTATAACGTTTCATAAAAATCTTTACATATAAGACGATTTGAGGTATATTGATCTCCAAAACGATAGGAGGGGATGAATATGCCACGGAAGAGCCGGAAAGCAAAGTTAATTTTAGACAAGGAG
>VGSF01000042.1 GCA_016875165.1 Deltaproteobacteria bacterium | reverse complement strand
GCATGGCTTGTGCGAAGATTGTACGACCTCGATTCATTGGCCACCTCCTTTTTTAGGGGAGTATAGCCTTTTTCAAAATTCAAATCGTTCCCGTACAAAATATTGCAATTATCCAATGAAGTCATAGCGTTTTATGTTATGTTAAAATTTTTATTTGGACAGTAGTGAAAGAGGGAAGAAATCAATATAATCACCATAGAAGATCCCATCGAATATGAGCTGAAAGGGGTCAATCAGGTCAATATAAATGAAAAGACCGGCCTAACTTTTTCTTACACGCTGCGCTCGGTCTTAAGACAGGACCCTGACGTAATCCTGGTAGGGGAAATGAGAGACACGGAGACGGCCATAATTGCCCATCAGGCTTCCATGACCGGACATCTTGTTTTTTCCACCCTCCATACCAATGATGCGGTTTCTTCCGTGACCCGGCTGAAAAATTTAGGAATTCCTACTTATCTGGTGGCCTCGGCGCTGAACGGAATTGTGGCCCAAAGACTTTTAAGGAAGATATGCCCCCAGTGCAAGGAAGCCTATACCCCAACCTCTGATGAACTGAAACGAATGGGAATGAGCGGCTCCGATATTATTCAACTCTACCGGGGGCGCGGTTGCAAGAGTTGCAATGGAATTGGGTACGCCGGAAGAGTGGGGATATTTGAGGTATTGGCTCTAAGCAATAAAATTCGGGATATGATCGCCCAAGATGCCTCCGAGCAGGATTTGGGCAAAGCTGCGGCCGAGGCCGGAATGACCTCTTTGCAGACCGACGGGTTGAAGAAAGTGATCGAGGGTATTACAACACTGGAAGAGCTGAGCAGGGTGGTTTATCTATCCAGAGAAGATAAGGTTTATGAGGAGGTATGCCCGTCGTGTTTGCAACCAATTACACCCGATAGTAAAGAATGCCCGCACTGCGGCTCCAATAGCGCCGAGACTTGTCTGTCCTGCGGCAAGGCCAGACAGCCATCCTGGATTATATGCCCTTATTGCGCCAAAATGTTTGAGCCTAAGAAACCTTTGAGGAAATCCGCGTCCCTCTCTTGACCTGCGGATACTAAGGGCCGGAAGGCAGTATGCCGATCTTTGTCTGAGGCAAAAACCAGTTGGACTCGGAGAATTTTTAATCAGTATCTACTCCACAAACCTTTATTGTTTTGCCTCGCCTCTCTGTAGGCTTTTAAAAATCTATCCTGGTATTTTATATTCGGGGGGAAAGTCATCAGGTTAGCATAACCGGCTTTAACGATCTCTTCGTTGAGCATCTGGCCGTTGGCAAGATAAACATAGCCCAAAAGCCTTCCGTATTTATCCCTTATTTGCTTATCAAATTCTATCACTACCGTATCCCCGGGCTTAACCAGACTCCTTACAAAGCGGGTCGCTTCTTTTCCCAGATTGGTTATGGTTTTAATATCCTCTTTGCTCCTTTCCGCGTCCTTTTTGGCTTTCAGGTTTACCCGGCTTTCCGGGGTATCAATTCCAATCAACCTGAGATTCTCCTTACACCCTTTGTGTTCTATGGTCAATGTGTCTCCATCAACCACACTTAAAACGATATCCCTTTCCTGATCTCCTATGCTTTGCCCTGATAAGGCAGGAGAAAGGGTTAAAATCATAAGGAAAAGGGTGAGCCCCCAAAAGGTTTTCAAAATCGATTTATTAAATGACAGCATGCTCATAAACCTCCTGTCGAATTCAATTGCGCTTTGTGTTCAAAAAAGAAAAACCGGACCACCCGTTTAAAAGCAAAGCCACGGTTAGTCCGGTATCTTATTTTTGATTTCGGCAACCCGGCTGTCCCTTAGATTTGCAGTTGCAAATCCACCAAAGATCACCTTTAGCTTATGGCAATACCCTAAAGGTAAGAAACCAGATATTGGTTTCTTCTGGGATCCGCGGCTTTCCGTCCTCCGATTGCTCGGAGTTTGGCTTTATCGGTTTTTATTTTCTTGGCTTAATTATCGGCAATTTTTATCGCCGGCCTTAATCCGTTATACGTTATTAGTCAGGCCATAATTGTATAGACACTGAAGATTAAATCCCTCCTGCCCTCCCTTTAAAAAAGGGAGGAATTCCCCTCTTGGGAAAAGAGGGGTGAGGGGAGATTTTGGGAAAATATGTCTGGTCAATTATGGACTCATTAGTAAATGAATGTTAATTGAGGTTCTGGCAAATCTCAAAATCTGTCGCTCAATCGTCATTTCGGGCAAGCGCAGCGCGACCCGGAATTCAGATTTTTCAGGGTGCTTTGGATACCAGATTAAATTTAACTTCGCGAAAGCAGGAGCGGGAATGACGATGTTTAGGACTTTTGCAAAACTCTCAATTTACAGGTTTTAAATAAATTTCTCGAAACGATCTTTTTTGGCCTTACATATCGGGCAAACTTCAGGGGGGGCATCCCGGGCGCATAGATAACCACAGACCCGGCATCTCCAGACAGGAAGGGGGAGGGATGATATGTTTTTAGCTATTGGTTCTTGTTTTGGTTTTCTTCTTTCCTCTGGGGGCAGACGCCTTTCCGGGATAGAGCCAACTTTTTTCTCGGCTCTTACCACCGCCTGGGAAACATAAAGGGCGCAATAACAGGCGTCGTAATCCGTCAAATCAGGGTCGCGGTAGTCGCAGGGGCATATTATGTCCAGGTCTTCCTCTTTGCTACCTGAGGCCAGCCGGCATGGGCAGGCTAAGTATCCATACCTCCTTTCATTGATGAGTAAACCCTTAACAAGTTCTTTGGTGAATTCCAGTTCCGGATTGAGGTGGTAACCAGAAGCCTCAGCCTGCCGGTATAACCGGTCATAAAGCCTATTCACCTCTTCTAAATTTATTGTATAGGAATTTCCTTTTTCAACTTTAGGCGCTTTAGCCATTTGTCACTTATCCTTTACTTTTTTAAATGGTTTTAAAAACTCTGTGATCTCTATGTCCTCTGTGGCTAATTTAATTTCTACTTCATTATTCATGGTCCTAAAGCCTCCTCAATTTTTTGCTGGTCAAATCCCACTACACATTTGTCATTGATCGATATAGTGGGGAAGGAGCAGCGGGGGTTCAGCTTTTTTATCTCTTCAGTGACTATATTTTTTTCATCTCCCGGCAATTGGTCAACATCGATGTAATTGTAGGCCACGCCCAGTCGGTCCAGTAACTGTTTCGTCTTCCGGCACCAGACGCAGGTGCTCAGGGCATAAAGAATGATATTTCCCTTGTTCTTCCCGGCCACGTGGGTTATTGGCATATCTACTTCCCTCCTTCTGTTTTTTTTCAATCAAGAGTGTAATAAAACAAACAGGAAGAGTCAATGAGGAAGCATCAATAAAAATGATTAACCCAGCCCGTATAAAAATAGTTTATAATCCTCTTGAAAGGCTTTTAAAAACTCGATGGAAATATCGTGAATAATTTTTCCAAGAAAACCGATGGAGATAAGATATGAAAAAGAAAGTTATCATCGATTGCGATGTGGGAGTGGATGATGCCCTGGCCTTAATCCTTGCTTTTCATTCACCGGAACTTGAAGTTAAAGCCATCACGGGCGTGAATGGGAATGTTCCTTTGGATCTGGTTTTTATCAATATCCAAAAAGTTCTTTCCCTTATCCGGCCTGGCCAGCGTCCGCTTATCGCCCGTGGGGCTGACCGGCCTTTGAAGGGAAAGCCTGTTTATGCCCATTCATTTCATGGAGCAGATGGATTAGGAGGAGCTAAAATAGACAGAGGGGAAGGAGGAGGATGGGGGCAGATATTTCCCGGCCCTGCGCACGAACTTATCACCGGGATAGCTCGCCAGCATCCGGGAGAGCTGACCTTGATGGCCATCGGCCCTCTCACCAATATAGCCCTGGGCTTACAGAAGGATCCAGAGGGCATGAGGAAGTTAAAAGAAGTAGTGATCATGGGAGGGGCCGTCCGGACGAAAGGGAATATCACTCCGCGGGCCGAATTCAACATTTTTGTAGATCCTCTGGCAGCCCAGATGGTTTTCGAGGCTGGTCTGCCGATTACTCTGGCGCCCCTCGATGTCACCCATCAGGTTTTTTTGAATCCTCAATTATTAGAGGAAAGGGTAAGGCCCATCAATAATTCCATCTCCCGTTTTGTCATCGACTCCTTAGGCTACGACCTCGCTCGACACCGGTTCCGGCAGGGGAGGGAAAAGTTCCACCTGCATGATCCTCTGACGGTGGGCGTGGTGATCAATCCGGCTCTGGTAGAGAAGGAAAAAATTGCCATCCAGGTTGAAACTCAAGAAGGAGAATGTTGGGGCAAGATAATAGAGATTTCAGGGGATCAAAAAGTGGAGGTGTGCTTCAAAGTAGATTCCCCAAAATTTTTAGAACTATTTCTATCCCGGCTGGAGGATTAAATTCATGAGCAACCGGATTCTTGTTCTCGGCAGCAGCAACTTGGATCTCATCTTAAGGATACCCCGCTTCCATAATCCCGGGGAGACGATCACAGGGCAAAATCTCGTGACGGCCTTCGGCGGCAAAGGGGCCAATCAAGCCATTTCCGCCAAGCGCCTGGGCGGAAATGTAGCTTTCATCACCAAATTGGGCAATGATCAATACGGAGAATCCTATCGCCAATATTTGATCAAAAATGGCCTGAATGCAAAATGTCTTCTCGAGGATAAAAAACTTCCGACAGGAGTTGCTTTGATTGAAATAAACCCCAAAGGGGAGAACCGGATCATCGTTTCCCCGGGAGCCAATGGCGCCTTGACCGGAGAAGACCTGAAAAGCCTTCCTGCGGCCTTAAGGGGCATCGGAGTTTTTGTAACCCAGTTGGAAATCCCTCTAACAACGGTAAAAACCGCCTTGAAGATGGCCCGGAAAAACAAAGCAATTACCCTTCTCAACCCGTCCCCCGCGTCTCTTCTTCCTTCAGAACTGTTCGCCAGCGTTGATTTTCTGATCCCCAACGAATGGGAAGCCCAACTCCTTACGGGAATAAGAATGAAAAAAAGGGGAGATATTCCGAAGATTGCCGGAAGATTGCTAAGGATGGGGGTAAAAAATGTAGGAATCACCCTGGGACCTAAAGGCCTCTTCTTTAAAAACGCGAAGGAGGAAATCTGGATGGAGGCCTTCCAGGTAAAGGTGGTGGATACGACGGCAGCGGGGGATGCCTTCATGGGAGCCCTGGCCTGCGCCCTCTCCGAGGGGCAGCCGATTCAGCAGACTTTAAAATTTGCCAACGCCGCCGGCGCCCTGGCCACAACCAAGCTAGGAGCCCAACCCTCCCTTCCTTTGAAAAAAGACCTCGAAGGATTTTTAAGGAAACACGGAAAAATATAAGATAATTTTCTTAATCAAGCAAAGAGTCCATCCTCCTATTAGGCACATCTATTATATTTTTTAAAAGGCCCTTTTGGTGTTTGGTTTGTTCTGTCATTCCAGTGCCAACGGGAATCCAGGAACAAAGAATAATGCATGGATTCATGCTTCCCCAGGAATGACAAGGTTGACTGGCCGCCTTTTTCCACAGTTTTCCAACTCACTAAATTGATACACGAATTTCATTTTTAGGAAAGGTAATGATTTCAACTACAAAAAATAATATTGACATATTATATATAATATATTATAAATAATCGATCAATATGCCTCAAAAGCTATTTTAAGGAAATTTTTAGTAAAAAGGAGTCCAATGGAAGTTAATTTCAAAACAAAAAATGAAGCTGTTTATGAATTGTTGCGGCGGGATATCCTCCAGGGAAAAATTAAACCCCGGGAAAAAATTGTTATATCTGACCTGTCAAGAAAATTTGGTTTTAGTGAAATTCCCATACGAGAAGCCGTTAGAAAGCTTGAAAGCGAAGGCTTTCTGGTAATTACTCCCCATGTCGGGATAGCGGTAAGCAAAATTGATCCCGACGAGATAATTGAATTTTATTTAATTCGAACTGAATTGGAATCGCTTGCGGCCAAGTTGGCAACCCCCCTTATAAACCAGGAAGACTTGGAATATCTTGTCCAAAAAAACCGCGAAATGGAGCTGGCCTTAGAACAAAATGATTGTGAGGCGCTGAACTCCTTAAATAAGGAATTTCATTTAAAAATTTACCGGGCTGCCTCCCGTCTGCATCTATATAAATTCATCGTGGAGTTATGGGAAAAAATTAATTGGATTAGAAGCGTTTTCTTTCTCACGCCCCAAATAGCGCAGGATTCTTTAAAAGAGCACAATGAAATAATAGAGGGCCTGAAAAAAGGGGATGCTGATTTAGTCGCCAAATTGATCAGACAACAGAAGCAAAATTCGCTGAAAGCGATTGCCGACCGCTTCTTCTGAAATTTTCGTTTTCTCAAGGAGGAGGTGAGTAAAAAATACTTTATTGAAGTTTGCGATCCTGGATTTAAAAAAATTGATAAGGTAGGGGCAAGCAACAACGATTTAATATAGGTAAAAGGAAAAAAGGACTTGAGGAAAGGGAAAGCCGGTTTTCCAGGTAAAAAATATTTCAGGGCTACCTTATTAAATGAAAAGGAGGGGGAAATGAATTCATTGACGACAAAAACATTAATAATCTCATTGATCACGCTTGGAATATTTTTTTCCGCAGCCATACAGGATTCTGAAATCGCGGCTCAGGAATTGGCTAAGGAACAAGTTGTGGTTTTGGGGCTGACAACAGGTGATATCGGTACGGTAGATCCACATGGGGGCATGACGGTACAAGATCGATTCCTCCATCCTCACATATTTGGATCATTGGTTCGGCACCCGATCGGTGAAAGTAATTCACTAGATTTCCAGCCAGACTTGGCCACAAAATGGTCGATTTCAGCGGACAAACTGACCTGGACTTTCCATCTGCGGAAAGGGGTAAAATGGCATTGGGGATATGGGGAGTTTACTGCAGAAGATGTCTTATATTCTTTAAACCGGGTAAAAAATGGCAAAACATCCGCTTTTCGTGGGGCCTACGATAATTTCAAGGAGTTTAAGGCAATTGATAAATACACCGTTCAGATTACTACGGCAAAACCAGAGCCATTTCTTTTGACTAAAGTGACTAATTATTACGGAGGATTCGTAGTCTGCAAAAAAGCTATGGAAAAGGCAGGGGCTTTTGACCGGGGTATGGCCCCAGTGAAAGAAGAGGCAGTGGGGACAGGCCCATTCAAGTTTCTGGAGTATAAACCAAAAGACAGAGTTACCTTAGTAAGGAACGATGAGTATTGGGGGGAGAAACTGATCATAGAAAAACTGGTTGGGAAATATATTGCCAGTGATGGAGCCAGGGAGTTGGCGCTTTTAAAAGGGGAAATCGCAGCCACCATCGGCCAACACGATTATAAATGGCTCAAGCATGTAATGAGCAAAGGAGTCATAAGTCATATTAGAGGGCGTGGGGCCGATAGACTTGAAGGCCCTGTACTTCAACTTGAAAATGAAGCCCTTTGATGACAGACGAGTGAGAGAAGCGTTTGCTTACGCGATCGGTCAGGATGCCATACTCGAAATGCAAGGGAAGGAAATCTCAGGTTATTGTTACTCTCCTATCCCTACAGATTGTCATGGGCATGTGGATGCTGGATGGGGAAAATACAAGGCCAGTAATATTGAGAAAGCGAAGAAATTACTGGTGGAGGCCGGCCATCCTAAGGGGTTAACTGTAAAATTGTTCATGTCTACAGGATGGTGGTATTTGGACAAAATGGTCGTTTATCAAGATTTGCTTAAAAAGGCCGGAGTGAATTTGGAAATGACCCTGATCGACCACAGCGCCTACAGGACCAAAATCAGCCAAGGTCTAAACCCCATTGTCATTTGGGGAAGTCGATTACCTTTGGCCACATCCTGGCTCAGAGATCAGTATCACTCCACTTCGGCCATCGGTTCTCCGAAGGCAGCGAATAATTATATGTACTACGCAAATCCAGAAGTGGACCGGTTAATAGAAATTGCGGAAACCACTTTTGATGAAAAGGCTCGGCTGGAGGCATTGGCCGGAGCCCAAAAGAAAATCGTGGAAGATCTTCCATCCATACCGAGTATAGAAACGTTTACCCCCTATGTGAGGAATCCTTGGTTTGATCCCGGATATAAAGTGAAAAACAACTTCCTCTGGAGCTATGAAATAGGGCCGAAAACGAAGATATTAAAGCACTGAGATTTTCAAGGAAATGGTAAGGCAAGGGGGCGGGCATGTAAGATTGTCTGGAGGAGGTAGCCCCCTTGCCCCGGAGGCTAAAAAATTTGCCGAAAGCCCTTCCCTCATCCTTTTCTCCTTCTCACGACCAATGATAAAACCAAATTCATCTTTGATATGGGGAAAATAAAAATTGAGGAACCATATTTTAGGGTCGCTCATTAGATCCATAATTACCATGCTCATCGTGATGACAATTGTATTCGTGCTTTTGCGGTCAGGGCCGTTAGATCCGGCCCGGTATATTTTAGGAGATTATGCCACGGCCGAGACGATAAAGAACCTCCGCGAGCAGATGAAGCTTGATCGACCCATTTATGTCCAATATCTATATTTTTTAGAACGCTTGATGCATGGTGATTTAGGGCGGTCCTTTATCAACAAACAGCCTGTATTATCCCAATTGACATCTGTATTGCCCTACACCATGGAGCTTGTTATTGCTGGGGTGATCTTAGGGATCTTAATGGGGGTGCCCCCTGGCATTGTCGCCGCTCTAAGACCCAACAGCATTTTTGACCACTTGATTCGACTTTTGACTTTGGTGGGAATATCGGTCCCCATATTTGTGTCGGGAATATTCCTGATATCCATATTTTCCCTAAAATGGGACCTGCTGCCAATCATCGGAGGAGGAGCGTCAGGAGATCTGAAAAATCGAATCCTGATGTTGATCCTTCCCGCTTTTAGCTGTGGAATTTGGATGCTGGCCAGCATTGCCCGCCTAACCCGGGCCTCTTTGTTGGAAGTACTCAAAAAGGATTATATAGTGACCGCCCGCTCCAAAGGCCTGCGAGAGCGCATTGTAATATTAAAACATGCCTTAAGAAACTCCCTCCTTCCGTTGATCACTTCTCTGGGAATCTATATTAACATCCTGCTGGGGAGCGCTGTGCTCACAGAAATTGTTTTTACGAGGCCGGGCATCGGCCGCTTAATTGTGGAGAGCATCATATCGGGTGATTTTCAGATGGTTCAAATCCTCATTATGCTTTATGCCGGAACTGTGGTGATGGTGAATCTCCTAGTCGATTTAACGTATTCTCTGGTGGACCCACGGATTGCCTATAAGTAAAGGCGCTACTTTTGCGGTAGAATCCATGAGGATTTGGCCTCCCGGAACATGAAGATGAAGTTAAGACCCCGCTATTTTAAAAAAAACATTTCGCTAATCGTCGGAATCCTAATGTTTATAGGGATCGTACTGGCCTCTGTTTTCGCTCCCTACTTCACCCCTTACGATCCCCTGGAAGTTAAGATTCCTCGAAGACTGAAAACGATGAGTGCAGACCATCCTTTTGGGACGGATTTTTGGGGGAGAGATATTCAATCGAGAATTCTGTTTGGGGGCCGATGTTCTCTGACTATTGGGATCATTTCCATAGGTGTCAGCATGATGTTAGGCCTCATTTTTGGGGTGGTGGCGGGTTATTATTCCGAGAGTAAGCTTGCCAATGTTATCGTTTGGATTACAGACATTACCATGTCATTTCCCACTCTCATTCTGGGAGCGATGGTCGCGATGATGTTTGGACCGGGAATATTTAATACCATAATTGCCATAGCTGTTGCCTTCTGGCCCAGATTTGTAAGACTCGCCCGCGCCTCCACCTTATCGGTTCGGGAAGAAGTTTTTATCCTGGCCGCAAAGAGCCTGGGTATGTCGGACTGGCGCATATTTTGCGTCCATTTAATTCCCAATATCATTTCCCCCGTGATCGTGATGGCGATCATCTGGGCCAGTGATGCCATTACCATTGAAGTTGCCTTGAGTTTCCTCGGGTTAGGAGTACCTCCTCCGACCGCAAGTTGGGGAACGGTTTTGCAGGATAACTTGAGATACTTCCAGATGTCACCCATGGCCGTAATTTGGCCGTGTGTGGCCATCGCCTGGGCTGTCCAATCCCTCAACCTGATCGGGGATCGATTCCGGGATATTCTGGATCCTAAAATGAGATAAGGGGATCGGGTCTTTATTGAATATGGGTGAAACAAATAACCATTTGCTGCGGGTCAACAATTTACGCACCTTTTTTTATACCGACATGGGCGTGGCCAAAGCGGTGGACGGGGTCAGTTTTGCGGTTAACCAGGGAGATACCCTGGGGATTGTGGGAGAATCGGGTTCAGGCAAGAGCGTTACGGCCCTTTCGATCATGCGACTCATTTCCTCCCCACCGGGGAAAATTGAATCTGGAGAGGTCTTTTTTGAAAATGGGAACATCCTGCAATTGTCCAAGGAAGAGATGAGGAAAATCCGGGGAAATAAAATTTCCATGATTTTCCAGGAGCCGATGACCTCTTTGAACCCTGTATTTAAAATTGGAGGGCAGATTTCTGAAGCCGTTCGCCTCCATCAGGGTCTATCAAAAAAGGAGGCCTTTCATAAATCGGTGGATATGCTGCGGCTGGTGGGAATTCCTTCTCCGCAGAAGCGGGCCTTTGATTACCCTCATCAGATGAGCGGAGGGATGCGCCAAAGAGTGATGATTGCTATGGCGCTCTCATGCAGGCCAAAGTTAATGATTGCCGATGAGCCGACCACGGCTCTGGATGTGACCATCCAGGCGCAAATCCTTGATCTCATGCAAAAGCTTAAGGAAGAAATAGGAACCTCGATCATTTTGATCACCCACAACATGGGAGTAATTGCCGAAACCGTTCAGGCCGTCATCGTCATGTATGCCGGGAAAATAATGGAATATGCTCCGGTCGATGAGCTTTTCGGGAATCCCCAACATCCCTACACCGAAAGCCTCCTGGAATCCATTCCCCGGCTTGATCAAATCGAGAAAAAGAAAAGGTTGCAAGTCATTCCAGGCATTGTGCCCAGTTTATTAAACCTTCCGCAAGGCTGTAAATTTAACGATCGCTGCGCAAAATCATTTTCCCAATGCTTAAACGAGGAACCTCCTTTATTTGTAGTGGAATCCAACCATCGTTCTCGATGTTGGCTACATGAGTAGGATTCCTTCAATCGTTCGTATTGAGGGTTTTCATTGAATGCGGAAATATTAGTAAAAATCGAAAATCTGTCAAAATATTACCCGGTAACCGGGGGATTCTTTTCCAAGGCAGTTGATTATGTAAAAGCCGTAGATGGGGTGGATTTAGCCATCCTGCGGGGGGAGACATTGGGTCTGGTGGGAGAAAGCGGTTGCGGGAAGTCAACCTTAGGGAAACTGATTTTGCGGCTGGAAGAGCCCAGCGGTGGAAAAATCTATTTCGCGGGAGAAAATATTCTAGATTATGATAAGAGAAGGATGAGGAAACTGCGCCGGGACATGCAGATTATTTTCCAGGACCCGTACTCTTCTTTGAATTTCCGCCAGACCGTAGGAGAGATCATCGGAGAGCCTTTCATTGTGCACAACCTGAATAGCAGGAAGGTGGAGCGGAAGGAGAAAGTTTTAAAGTTAATGGAAGAGGTGGGGCTTCGCCCAGAATCAATCGATCGTTATCCTCATGAGTTTTCCGGAGGGCAAAGGCAGAGGATCGGGATTGCCCGGTCCTTGGCTTTGAATCCCAAGCTGATCACCTGTGATGAGCCGGTTTCGGCCCTGGATGTTTCCATCCAGGGTCAGGTCATCAATCTGCTTCAGGACCTGCAGGAAAGGTATAACCTGACCTATCTATTTATTTCCCATGACTTAAGCGTTGTAGAGCATATCGGGCAGAGGGTGGCCGTGATGTATTTAGGGAGAATTGTGGAAATTTCTTCCAATGAGCGGATATATAAAAACCCCAAGCACCCTTACACCCAAGCTTTGATTTCTGCTTCCCCCATTCCCAATCCGAAGCTAAAAAGGGACCGCGTTATTTTAGAAGGAGATGTTCCCAGCCCGCTGGAGCCGCCGCCTGGCTGTCATTTCCATCCCCGGTGTCCCAGAGCATTTGAGCCGTGTAAACAAAAAATTCCAGAACTAAAGGAAAAGGAACCCAATCACCAAGTTCGTTGCTTCCTTTACGAGTGAAGTTCAATGGAGAGTAAAAAATTCTATTGGGAGAGGAGATCAAAATGAATCGCAGAGCCAAAGAATTGCTAGAGCAGGCCATTGTGGTTGATGGACACAATCACATGATGATGGAAATTGCTAGACGGAGATACCGCGGGGATAAGGCTGTATTTTCGAATTATCATGCTGCTTTATTTGGCAAGGCCGGTGTGAATATAATCATGACCCAGGTGGGAGGTGATAATTCCAGCCTGGCAGATGATACGGATCTTTTGTTGTGGGGCTCTATATCGACCTTGGATATGCTGTGGGAGGAGGCGGAAGAGGATGGAGAAGTAATGGCCATATGCCGGAACTCGAAAGAGATAGATGCAGCATTAGCCAAGGGGAAGATCGCGGTCCTATTGACCATGGAGGGTGGAAGGCCTCTGGAAGGGAAGCCCCATCATCAAACCTTGGCCGGGCTAAGAAACTTCTACCGGCAGGGTCTGCGCGGACTGCAGCTTGTAGACAATGGGCGAAATAGACTTTGCGACGGAAAGGGTGAGGCCCGCACCCAGGGGGGCCTGACCAATTTTGGCGTTGCCGTGGTCAAAGAAATGAACCGCTTAGGGATGTTGATTGACCTTGCTCATATTTCCGAACCGGGATTCTGGGATGTGCTGGAGGCAAGCGAAGATCCCGTGGTGGATTCGCACTCGAATTGTCAGGCTGTTTGCAACCACCTCCGCAACCTTACCGATGACCAGATAAAAGCTCTGGCCCAAAAAGGGGGGGTAGTCGGGTTGAGCTGCAACAATGCCATGACCAGCAAGGATAAAGACAAGCCAACAGTTGCGGATCTGATGAAGCACCTGGAACATATCGTAGAATTAGTGGGAATAGATTATGTTGGATTGGGCCCCGACTTTATAGAACCCCACAACCTCCTCACAACCCAAGGCTGGTTGGAAGGGGTCTTTTATGTTGTTCGCGAGTCCCACTATATCGAAAATATCGAGGGCCCATCAGGGATGCCTTTGTTTATGGAGCTTTTCACCGAATCCCTGGTGAACCGCGGGTTTAAGGATGAAGATATCAAGAAAGTATTGGGTGGAAACTGGCTGCGAGTTTACCGGCAGGTTATTGGCTAAAAAACCCGTTTGATGGTTTTTGGGGTTTTCCGATATAAACCCATGCCTATGAACTACATGGATGATTATCAAGAAATTACCCGCTAAAAATAATTGGAGGGAGCATAGAATGGAAGTGAAAATAATCAAAGGCGGTACATTGATCGATGGAACTGGCAAACCGCCCCTCAAAGATTCCATCGTGGTGATTCAGGGATCAAGGATCAAATCTGCAGGAAGGAAGGGGGAAGTCGACATCCCCAAGGGAGAGGGCGTTGAATTAATTGGGGCGGCGGGAAAAACAGTCATGCCCGGATTGATTGATAGCCATCTGCATATGGGAATCTTCGGGCAGTCGAGAGAATTCTATTCTATGCCGATTCATAACAACTGTTTAGATATAGCGATGAAAGCAGTCCCATGCTTGAAAAAAACCTTGGAGATGGGCATCACTACCGTCCGAGATGGAGGGTCTGGTTGGGGCTGGTTTGAGGTTGCTCTAAAGAATGCCATTAATAGGGGTGACATTATTGGACCGCGGTACCTGGCCACGGGGTATCACCTAACCGTAACTGGCGGACACGGATATTTCTTGCCTCCCTGGCTGGCACGGTTTGCCCCTACGGAACAAACAGGGATGTTCTGCGATGGTCCTGATGAATGGAGGAAGGCAGCCCGTTTGAATATTAGCAATGGAACAGATAACGTAAAATTGGTAGCCAGCCGGGGATTCCTAAGTTCAGGCCTTCGAGGAGATGCTCCCCCCACGGCAGCACAGGCTTCCGTGGAAGAAATGAAGGCCGCCATCGACGAGGCCCATAAGATGGGGAAAAAGGTCTTTGCCCACGCTAATGGGCCCCAAGCGATTATGAACGCCATTGAAGCGGGCGTAGACTCGATCGTGCACGGGTTCTATATCGATGAAAAATGCGCGGAAATGATGGTAAAAAAGAAGATCATCCTGGAGCCGACCACTTTATGCATACGGCTGGTAAGGGATTATGGAAAAGGAGAAATGCTCGATTCGATGGTGGAGAAGGCCGCAGCCTATTGGGAAGTCAAAGAAAAGGAATTTAAGATGGTCCTGGAAAAGGGAGTTACCATATCGTTCGCCTCTGATATGGGCTGCCCATATTTATATCATGGGGAGAATGCCCGGGAGCTGGCTTGCTGCGTAAAGTTAGGAATGAAGCCCATGGAGGCTATTGTCTCCGCAACAAAGACCGCGGCCCAAGCCGTCGGCCTCGGCGACCAAATCGGAACCATCGAGAAAGGGAAAAATGCCGACATCATAATGGTTGAGGGAAATCCTCTAAGGAATATCGAAATCCTGCAAAAGGAAGAAAAGATCAAGATGGTCATGAAAGAGGGAAGGATCGTCATCACCCGCTAATTCCTCCTGAATTTAAAGCCGGCATAGGCTTTTCTTTTGATGGGTATTGGCGAAAGAGGCGAGCATGTATCCGGGATGGCGGCTTAAGGAGGGGAAAATCTTTACTTTTCACATCTATTCTACCGGCGGCCTTTTATCGCGCCAGGGGGCGATGGCTTCGAAAGCAGCGGCGGCCCTGAGTACGGTTGCCTCATCCAACCTCCGACCCACGATCTGAAGACCCACCGGAAATCCTTCGGCGGTCCAGCCGCAGGGGACGGAAATGGCCGGAAGTCCGGTAATGGTGATGGCGTAAGTCAACAGGAACCAGTCCGTATAGTTAGTCATGGGCTGGCCGTTGATTTCTTTGGGAAAGGATACTTCGACAGGGAAAGGCGGTACAGCCACGGTGGGAGTAAGTAGGAGATCGTAATGCTCGAAAAACTGGCAAACTTGCTGATAAATCACCGTCCTCTCTTTCTCAGCCTGGCCGATTTGCTGCGGGGTCAAGGAAAAGCCCTGCTCAATGTTCCAGACCAGGTTGGGATTCATCTTCTCCCGCCAATCTTTAAGTTTGTCCGCGTGAAGGGCGACCATGCGCAGGGCGCGGGTCGCCTGAATGACTTCCCGAACTCTACCGAAGTCCGGCTCATCCTGCTCGATGGTGCATCCCAGTTCCGTGAAGCGCCGGGCGGCAGCAGCAGCCACGGAGCGGATTTCTTGTTCCACAGGAATCAGCCGCAGGTCCGGACTCCAGGCTATCCGCAGTCCGCGGATTTCCGGACGCTCGACCGCGGGGAGAAATTCCCGTGTGTCTGCAGGATAGGAGAAAGGGGCTCTGTCATCCGAACCGGCAATCACCGAGAGCATAAGCGCCGTATCTTTTACGGTGCGGGCCATCGGGCCTTCGACGGCGAGTGTATCCCAGCCCAGAAAACTGGGGAATACCGGAACCAAGCCGGGAGAAGTTCGAAAGCCCACCACGCCGCAGAAAGAAGCAGGAATTCTGAGCGACCCCCCTAAATCGCTTCCCGTTGCCAGCGGTCCAAGGCCGCAGGCCAGAGCCACGGCCGCTCCTCCGCTTGAACCTCCGCAGGTGTGGCTTAGTTTCCAGGGGTTGCGCGTGGCCCCAAAAACAGCGTTATATGTGTTTGCTCCCGCTCCAAACTCGGGGGTGTTGGTTTTTCCGATCACAATTGCCCCGGCAGCCTTAAGGCGTTGGACGATGAGTGCGTCCTCTTCGGGAATAAAATGTTCAAAAATCTTTGAACCAAAAGTGGTTCTAATTCCGGCTGTGAGAGTGAGATCTTTTACGGACACAGGCACGCCGTGTAAGGGGCCGATCTCTCCTCCCCGCAAGGCTTCTGCTTCAGCTTTTCTGGCCGCATCCCGGGCCAATTCCGGGACTACGGTGCAGTAGGCGTTGACCTTGGGGTTGATTTTGTCAATGCGGGCCAGAAGAGTTTCTACAATTTCTACAGGAGATAAAGCTTTTTTCTTTACCGCAGCCGCCAACTCCGTTGCCGGCATAAAACCCAAATCCGTCTCGTTCAATTTGTTCCTCCCATCTGATTAAAGGCTTTCAGAACATAACGCACCTTCGGTGCGGGCTTTAAAGATCTTTGACATAACACAGGTCCCCGCCGCAAAAACATTGCAACTCAGGCATGCGGTGCCTGGACCGGGGGGAAGGCGGAAAAGAATCTACCACAATGTCCTCTACTTTGCCCTCATACCCGCAATCCCGGCAACGATAGAAGAAATCTAATACAAACGAATTAATTTTCTTTAACACTATTCGAATCCCCCTCACCCCATCCCTCTCCCCAGCAGGGGAGAGGGGAAGGGTGAGGGGGCCAATGTCAAAGGATTTATTACGTCCGTATTAGTTTCGCCTTTGGTCAAGCTCCTTAGATGAGGGTTGCAGGTCTGCAGTTTTCCGTCATTTTTCTTTTGAAGACACGTTGATCTCGTGGAGTCCCAGCCTGGTGAGCAACTTTCTGTAAAGATCTGTTTCTTTTTCTTTCACCTCCAGATTGAAACCCAGCTTGAGGCCCAGCAAAGTATTTTCCAGGAGGGAGATCTCACCCACATTGAGGGCAATTTCCCTATGGGTGCTTGCCTCATAGAGCTTCCGTGGCTTCCAGTAGTAATGGTATGGCCCGAGACGCGAACAGACAAAAGGAGTATCCAACCGTTTAATAAAGCCCATGGCCTCATTGCAGTAGTTTTTGTTTTTTCGGACGATCAGTTGATAATCCTTGATCAGGATCTGAAACTCGTCCGGGAAGAGAGTTAAGAAGACGTCGATTGCGAACTCCGGCCGCATTTCCATCGGCAGGCCGGAAAATAACTTATAGTCGTCAAAGATCAGAATTCCCCCGTCCTTGAGGAGGTCCCAGGAAAGAATGGCGTCCATGAGCACCCCTTTGCTCCGATGATCGCCGTCGATATAGATCAGATCGAAACTGTTCAGGGGGAGCTCCCTCAGTTTCTGTTGCGAAAATCCCTTTATTAATCTGATCTTCGATGAATGGCCGGACCTGCGCATATTATCGAGAAAACGCCGCTCCACGTCTCCATCGAAGATGTCGATGGCAACGGCTTTAGAAGAAGGAGCGGTAAGTATGTTATCCATTACCCAGAAAAAGGAGCGTCCTTCATAAACACCGATCTCGAGGTAAGTCAGGTCGGGCTTGCCCTTCATAGGATTGAGGATCTGAGTCCAATTGGGGATATTATGGGTAAACCAGTCGGAGGTGAACGTGTATTTCTTGTCTGGCTTGGCAATGTTTTCGGCGCTCCAGGATCGGGTAGTTCCATAGGACCCCATAAGCAAGGCAATCGCTATCAGGATTAGCAGTTTCAGTTTCATTTTGGACCTCCGGTGAACGTTTGGCATCCCGGCTTAATGATCCCATGAGCCTTTGATAGGGCTGGGGTAAAATTAATAGGCCAATTTTCGGATTCTCCTGATCAGAAAGAACATGCCGATACCCAAGAGCGTTAAAGTTGAAGGCTCGGGAATCGGGGTAACATTGAAGGAAAGGCTTCCGGAATTATCGATGGAGTTCCAATCCCAGACCCAAAAATTCAACGATCCCCCCTCAGCTAAGGAAATGTCGATAAAGGTCCCCAGGACTGCCTGTAAGGCTAAATCCGCAGATGTCTTACCATCGAATGATCCAAGCATATAATAGAGATTATCCACAATCTGACCGTTTTGATACGCCAGGGTGGCTTTGATATGCAACTCCCACCAATACTTGTCCTTATAGGTGTCGTTCCACCCGAAGGAATCATACATATAGGCACCGCTTACCGGAGATACTCTGTAAATCCCAGCATGGAGGCCCGAAAGAGATTCCCCAACAATTAAATCAGAAGACCAAATGTTGCCAGCGGATTCTAAAACCCATGGACCGGGAATATTATTGTTGACCGCGTAGGCATAAACCTGCTGAGACGAGGTCCATTGCGGGTCTGTTGCAGGAACGACATGCTGCCCAGTAGAATACACGAACCTAAGATAGGCTCCTTGCCCCAGGTATAGACCGGCATCTTCTATGGCATCAAGGGTGATCGGGGTGCCAAAGGCCGCCCCTTTTTCAATGCCCAGGGAAACCAAACCAAACATGATGATAAGAAGAAAATATTTATTTACAATTTTGAACATTGGCCACCTCCGCTTTCTTTCTCTATCAAAGCATCCATCTTTTTCGCTGGGATAGATAAAGACCAAATTTTTGCGATTAAAAAATGTTTGCAGTTTCTTGCTTCCCTCCACCTTTGCTATTCCTTCTCCAGTGGCAAGAGGTTCTCCCTAAATTGATTCCAGCGCCCGCATAAAGCCCCGGAGAACTCGCTCTGACCAAATTGCCCCCCCCGAGTAATTTCTGTCTTTAGGTAAACCACTGGTTTTACCAGTGCGACTCGAAAAGGTTTGACCGTTGACTATGATAACCACTTTTGAATCAAAGATATTTAGTGGGCATTAAAGAAAGCTGTGTTCAAAGGGTAACAAGGTTTTCGCCAATTGCATTGTAAGTATGAATCCGGCAATTCTTTTCACCCGGTTGGGAATGCGCCTCAATTCATGAAGAGTGGAGGCATCCCACAGGAATGCATGAAGGGGGAAAAGAAATTCGGATTAAACTGGTGTTAGGTAAAAGAGGTCAACTGCCTTTGAGGCAGCCCCACTTATCAAGCCACCCGCTCTGCGGGAGGTGTCTGACTGCCTCCTTTTTTAGCTATCATTATCTCTCGCAAAATATGGGCCACTTCGCAGGTAATCAATTTACATTATGAAGCTCTTGCAAAAGTCCTAAACACCGTCATTCCCGCCCCCGCTTTCGCGAGGGTAAACTTCAGCGGGAATCCAGGGCAGTTTGAATCCCGCCTCTGGCGGGACTGGATTCCGGGTCGCGCTGCGCTTGCCCGGAATGACGATTGAGCGACAGATTTTGAGATTTGCCAGAACATCATCTGATTAAAGGCTTTCAAGTTCCCGGAGAATGGCTGCAAGCTTGTCCGGGCTTAGTTTGAATTTTTGGGCCACCTTTTCCAGTTTTTCCGGCGAGATTCTGGATTGAATCGGCCCGCTGCCAGATTCCTTAACAGGTTCCCAGCCTTCTTCCCGGATGTTGAGAGAAACCAGATCCCAACGGGTGTAATGGCCCATACAATCAAATACATTTTTGGCGATGAGCCGGTCATCCATATCCATTTCAGCATAGACGATGGTTTCTTTATTGAAAACAGGTTCGGCAAGATAAGTCCCAAAAGGCCCGGCGATACAGCTCCCGCCCATGGCCCAGTTGAAATTGGAGGTCTGTTTGAATGGGAAACTGTCCGGGACTTTATCTGCAGGAAGGTAAAGGCCAGAGCTGACGACAAAAGTCTGGGTCTCAAAGGCGTATTCCCGGATGCAACAGTCCTGGTCGCAGGAATGCAAAGGGCCAATTTTTCCGCTCATGTCTCTGACCTTCGCTTCGTTATTAAAGGTCCAGTACCCGGGCCAACAACAGGCATGGATCTCCTCTCCTTTGATGGCCATGGCCGCACGCATCAGGATCATGTGGTTTTCGTAGCAAATCAAACCGCCCAGACGGCCGATGTCGGTATCAAAGACCTTTATATCCCGGGCATCTCCCATCCCCCAGAAAAACCTTTCCTGATGAGTGGGCATGGTTTTTCGGTGCCGGCCTAAAATTTCGCCGTTTCTGCTGATAAAGAGCTGGGTGTTAAACAAAGTCTGGCTGCCGATCCGATCATCTTGTTCATTGATGCCAATCACGCAATAGGCATTAGCCTGTTTGGCAGCCTTGCACAACTGATCGGTCTCCGGGCTGGGAATTTTCAGGGAATTTTCATAGAAGGCAATGACCGTATCCCTCCAGTCTTTGGCCTTCTCCGGGTTGGTGTATCCAAAGCTTCCCCGCCAATAAGGATAGGCGGGAATGCCTGTCTCCGGGGTAACGATTAAATCCGCCTTTTCCTTGCCGGCCTCTTCGATGTACCAGCAATATTTGTCCACACTGCGTTTTTTATCCATAAAGACTGGCGAGGCCTGAACTGCCGCTGCTTTCACAACCTTTCCCATGGGAATCTCCCTTCTTTAACAGAAAGTTATTTCTTTTTTTTAAAACAAGATTGATGGTTTCGTAAAAAGTCCTGTTCCTGTCATTGCGAGGAGTTCCGCATTGGCGGGACGACGAAGCAATCTTGTCTTTTCGGGCGCTTATAAAAACGAGATTGCTTCGCTGGCGCTCGCAATGACCATTTCGCGACTTTTTACGAGATCATCAAGATTAAAAGAACCGGACCTTGCGTACAGCTTTGGACACCGCAAATAACCTCAAATTATTGCCATCAGAGTCTGCCGGGTAGATGAAAAAGCCAGGGCGTTTGGGGGCGTAGCCCAATGTTGAACCCACCAGCACCTCGTCATCTATAAAGGTCACTTCCACCAGGCGTCCCGAAGGCCGCGACTCTTCCGTAAAATATTTGCGTTCTTTGTAATCGGGATTCCCCCTGAAATCCCGGACAAAGAAAACGGCCTTCAGGTCTTTCAGCATTATTTGCACACTTTCATCCCCGGGGTTGCTGTTAAAAAGATGGAGATGAAAAAGGGGTTTATTGGGGGAAAAATCCTGGGTGTAACCTTTGTCGATTCGGCCATCAGCATAACGCACAATGATTTTTATCGATTCCATACTAAGCTAACCTTTCCATCACGTCTCCAAACCGGCTGTACCAGAAGCAAAGTTGAAAGGATTTTTTCACAGAGCCATTCCCCGAATTCTGGTTCCGGTGATCCGGATGGTTAAATTAAAATATGCCCCAGAGGGCACAGAGATCACAGAGTTTTAAAACCATGATTAAGAAAAAGTGTAACACTTTAGCCCTTTGTAAAAAGGTGTGTTGTAAGGGCCAAGGGATTCCAGGGGCCGGGGGCCAGAGCGTAACGCTTGGAATCATAAGGCGCTTATTTCTCCGCATATGGGGCGGGCAAGAACCCCCGCCTCCTCCGAAGGAAACGATCTTTTGTCCTCGTGGCCAAGCGGAAACCCAACCGATGCTTCCGGCGCGTTCCGCTCTAACCCCCGGCCCTCAACAAAGGCTTTAATACCATTTTTTCAAATCGCTAAACTGCTACAAAAAAGGAATTTCCTATACAATTAAATTACACACACATTTTATAGCTCTTCCTGTGGATCGTCAAATGAATTGGTTTAAACTTGATGGCTTCGTAAAAAGTCCATCTGCGGCGTTGCGCTTTACCCCCGCCCTGTTAGATCAGAAACTCCGCATTGAAGGTATAGGGCGGGGATCTAATTTCCAAGAGATGGATTCATCTTGGGGTTTATCTAACAGGGTGAATCGTTGCGGCGTACCTTGTAAGTACGCCTCACTCCTCAGGTTTTGCGCGCCTTGCATATGGAACTCTTTACTTTGCCATCCCAATTTTGACTTTTTACGAGATCATCAAACTTACGCGACCTGTACAAAATACTTAGTGGATGTTACCATATTATTAATAAATCTTCCTTTGCCGCAAGTGAATTGGAAGAAAGAATGAGAGAAGTGGAGGGTCAAGTAAGGTGAGAAAATTAAAAATATTTATTTGCACAAGCCTTTTCCTGATACTGGCATCCTCCGTTGCCTTTGGCCAGTACCAGGTAAAAGAGGAATCATCCGGTGGAAAAGAGTCCACGAAGAAAAGTTTTTCGGAAAAAGTTAAACAGAAAGCCAAAGAGGAGATGAAAGAGATCAAGGAAGATACTAAAAAGGCCGGAAAAGAAATCAAGGAATCGGCCAGAGAACTTTCAGACAAAGCTGGCAAAGAACTTAAGAAGACCGGAGAGGCCCTCAAGGAGGCCGGCAAGAAAATAAAAGAGAGTATCAAAGAAACCTTTGAAGAGTTGAAAAAAATTATCAAAAAATAGGTTGTTACTGGAGCTTCTTGCAAAAGTCCGTAATTTACCCTTCGACAGGCTCAGGGTGAACGGGCTTAGGTTGAAATTATTTAGTTTTTCTGTTCGTGGTGAGCTTGTCGAACCACAAAAAAATACTTTTGCAAGAGGCTCACTGGAAAGGTTTTACTGCCACTCATCCGAATTTGAAAAGGGCCGGGGATTCCCCCGGCCCTTTTTTCAGGCAGGAAGCAAAAGCAGAAGAAGGACAAAAATGGGTATGCCCACAAACATGATGGCAATACAATATCCCATGATGTCCCGGACCTTCAGGCGGGTGATGCCCAGAAGCGGCAGGGCCCAGAAAGGCTGAAAGAGGTTCGTCCACTGATCGCCATAGGCTACGGCCATCAGGGTTTTCTGGACGGAAAGCTGCATAGCCTGAGCGGCCTTGACGGCAATGGGGCCCTGAACGGCCCACTGCCCTCCGCCGGAGGGAACGAAAATGTTGATAATGCAGGCGCTGATGTAAGTCCATACCGGATACGTTACCGAGGTAGAAATAGCCACAAACCAGCCGGCGATTACTCCCACCAAACCTGAATATTTCATCATTCCCATAATCCCGGCATAGAAGGGGAATTGCAGAATGATGCCCGCGCATCCTTTGGTTCCTTCCGTTACGGCCCGCAAGTAGGAAATAGGCGTCTTATGCAGGAGCATTCCCACGATCAGGAAGATAAAATTTACAATATTCAGGTTTAGGTCAAATCCCTGTTTATTAAAATGATGAACAATGTAAATGAACCCCGCCAGCACCACGATGAAGATGATTATTCTGCTGTTTTCCAACCATTCAGCTATGGTCCATTGTCCCTTATTGGTCTCTTCGACTTTGGGCTTTTCCAGGAGGGTGGGGTCGTATTTGTCGATAGTAATCAGCTCTTCCCCTTCCTTGGGAGCTAAAGCTTTAGCCAGAAAGGGGAGAACAATGATCATAACGATAAAGACTCCGATATTCAGGGGGCTGAAGAGGGTTTGAACGATGGGAATGATCCCAATATCTTTCTCTAAGAAATGGCCTTTGGTGGCTACCAGCAGGGGAGCAGACCCGGAAAGTCCCCCATGCCAGATAGCCAGGCCGATGTAACCAGCGGCGCCGAGCAAAGGATAATGCATGGGAATTTTCCGCAGATACCCCTGGGTGGCTACTTCCTTGGCAAACATTGCTCCGACGACCAACCCCAGACCCCAGTTGATGTAGCCGGCTATGATGGCCACTAAAACAATAAGATAAACAGCCCCGCTATTCGACTGGGGAACACGGGCCAGCGCATCCAGCGCCCGTTTGACTACCGGGGCAGTAGCCAGAGCATAGCCGGTGATCAATATCAAGCACATTTGCATGGCGAAGGCCAGGAGTTCCCAGAAACCTTTATACCAGTGGAGGATCATGTCAAAGGGGCCACTTTTGGTGAAAATCAGGCCCAGGACGTAAGTGAGGAAAGAAAGCAGAATGGCAAACAGCCAGGGATCAGGCATATATTTCTTGGCCCAATCACTGAAGTATTCTCCCATTGCGCGAATCATGGTATTACCTTCTTTTCATTTTTTTTTAAAAATCATCTACCTCCCGATTTCGACCTTACCCATTCCCTTGAGTTCTTACCATTTCCGTATAGAGAAAATCAAGGAAAATTTGATGAGCTTGTAAAAAGTCCGAAAGCCCCTTTTTCCGTCATTCCGGCGAACCCCGGATCGTGTCCGGGGCAGGCGCCGGAATCCAGTTATTTCAAGGAGTTATCAAACCTCTGGACTCCGGTTTTCACCCCCGGATTACGACATTCCGGGGCAGGCTTAGTGACGACTTTTTACGATTTCATCAAATTTATTCTGGCGAAAAATTTTTTAAAAGAGAGCCAGGCAGGATTCTATCGCGACCTTGGTCGCTTTTTTCGAGGCAAACCAGAAAAAGGGATTTAAAAAACCCGTTTTCCATTTAAGTAAGCCCAGTTCGTCGGAAACAACCATAAGGCCGCCGAGGCGCGCTTTCCGATACCTGGCGATGGTGAAGAGGGCGGACATTTCCATTTCCACGGCCAGGAGGCCCATCTCGCCATAACGTTCGACTTTCCCCCGGGTCTCCCGGAAGAGGGCATCTGTAGTCCACACTTTTCCTGCTACGGCCTTCATATTCTTTTCCCTGCCCTTTTCCAGGCAAAGCTCAGAGATTTTTTCATCTCCTTTCGCCTCCGCCCCTTCCGGCAGGGGATAATGGGCTGAAGTCCCCTCTTCGCTCAAAGCATCGGTGGGAACGACCAGGTGGCCAATCTTAAGGTCGGGATGCAAGGAGCCGCAACAGCCAAAGGCCAAGATTTTCCTCGCCCCCATGGCAATCAGCCTCTCCAGGACGATCGCCGCCTGAGGAGCCCCGAGAGGGGTCCCGAAAATAGATATTTTTTTCCCATCCACCGCGGTGGTGTAACAGGACATCGAAGGAAACCGGAGGCGCTTAAGGGCAGTTTTTTTCAGCTTAAGTTCTTTTCGCAGAATTTCCAGGTAGGGTTCGAAGAGGTTCAGAATGATGGGGTGGTCGATATGGGGGTCGCCGGGGATTCGCCTGGGTTCGATGAGCACTCCTTCATCTTCCATATAGCCTCCGGTAATTATTGTCTAAGTGGCTGCGCACAAATACCTTGAACAAGTGTATATGCCGACAACCGTTCGTGGTGAGCTTGTCGAACCATGAACGGCACCCTTCGACAGGCTCAGGGCGAACGGCGAGCCGAAGGGGTCAGGGTGAAAAGATTGGTTGTTCATGTTATTCATGCGCAGACCCTAAGGGCAAAAAGTGTTACTAATTTTTTTATTAGCACTTAAGGCTATGCACTTTGCGCTATGTTTTGAAGTGCCAGTGGGGTCCCTGGGGGGTATCTTGAATAATGATTCCCGCCTGGGTTAGTCTCTCCCGAATATGATCAGCTATTTCCCACTGCTTTGCTGACCGGAGTTTATCCCGAACTTCCAGAAGAATATCCAAAATAGGAGCCAGGACCGAGGGAACATCTTTGGGAGCCTCATCAAACCGAAGACCTAACTGGACTATCATCCCCCGGAGTACTTCCCGGGCCTGAGATATCCTTTCTTCATCCTCAAATTCCCGGCAGGATTTCCAAATCATTTTGTCAAGGCTTATGAGCACATTGATCAAAGCGTCCCCTTTATGCTCCCTGAGGTACCGCTCGAAAGATTCTTTGAAAGATTGGACCTGTTGCCTAAAAGGTTCGGCAGCGGGTTCCGTTAACGAGATTCGGGGTAAATCCTCTCGCCTTTCTCCCGAGGAAAGCTGGGTCATGCTTTTGAACTCCTCCAGGGAAATCGTTCCACCTTCATTGAATATCTTCTGGGTTCCCCGATGGCGCAGGGTCACCCCCCCAATCCCTCTTATTAAGACTTCTCCCGCGGGGAAATCCAGGATGCAGGCAGTGTGCTCGTCTATGCCGAGAATGTGGGTTTCGTCAGGGAGCAAGGCTTCGAGTTGAACCAAGCGAGGCTTCCCCATATAACAGAAGCGGGTATCATGGGTCCCCCCTTCGGCGTTATTCCAGTGGGGAATCACCACAATATCCAGTCCCAACTTACCCAGTAAATTCATGCCGGGAACCCAATGCAACTCATCTCCTACTTTGTAGATCTCGTAGACCGGGAGCGTGAACCTACCAAGAGTCAGGGCGGCAGCGCTGGCCGCGATAAAACAAGCGCCATTTTGGACCCTTTCAAAGATAATCTGAGGGATAAGGGTCCCGGACCAATTTTTTAGGGCATAGGTGGGACTTCCCGGACCGACAAAAATATAGTCCGCCTCGCGGAGAGCTTGATATGCCTTCTCGGCCTCGTAGGTTGAAATGCCCCTGGATATAAAGGAGGCCTGTTTCAGGCGCTGGTTGAGGCGTTTTTGAAAATACTCGCGGGCTTTATCGAAAAGGTCGTCGGCATTCATCTGGAATCCTGCCGGAGTATCGATGAATACGGCCTTGACAGGCTGGGTCAATCTCTGCAGGAGATACCGGTGCACCCGGACCATCGAATCCGTCGTTTCTCCCGAGCCCATGATGGCAATGATGCCGCGGCGAGTCGACATGACACCCCCTGAATGTAATTTACCGATCGAATGGGGGAAAAGCAAGAGAGAAATAAGAAAAAAGCCCGGGCCGGGTTGGCGAATACAATCTAAAAAAAGTTCCTTACTATTTCGAAGAAATGGATTATGCTATGATCAAAAAAATAATTTGATCAATTTTGATGATCTCGTAAAAAGTCAAAATTGAGATGGCAAAGTAAAAAGCTCCATATGCAAGGCGCGCAATCCCGCTCAGAGCGGGACAGATGGACTTTTTACGAAGCCATCAATTTTTGCCGAAGGAGGCGCTATGCCACTTATCTCTGGAGGAAAGGCTTTCTTGGAGATCCTGAAACAGGAAGGGGTGGAATTCATCTTCGGCAACCCCGGGAGCACAGAGCTTCCCCTCATGGATGCCCTGCAGGGCCAAAAGGAGATGCAGTACTTCATGGCTTTGCACGAAGGTGTGGCCATCTCCATGGCCGATGGTTACGCAGTTGCCTCGGGCAAGCTGGGGGTGGTGAATGTCCATACCACACCGGGGATCGGGAATTCCATGGGCATGCTGTATAATGCCTATAAAGCCAATGCCCCCCTTCTGGTCACGGCAGGACAACATGACCAGAGATTTTTGGTCACCGAACCCATCCTCTATTCTTATCTTCCCGAGGTGGCTAAGCCCTATGTGAAATGGTCCTCCGAGATTCTCCACTTCGAGGATTTACCCCGGATGGTACATCGGGCCGCAAAAGTGGCTGCCTCTCCCCCTATGGGCCCGGTCTTCCTTTCTCTACCCGTTGATGTTTTAAAAGCTGAGGGAGAGATCGATCTGGGAGCTTCCACCCGCATTGATCCCCGCCTCCGCGCTTCCCGCGCGGCCATCGAAGCATCAGCCGAAATGCTAAGCCGGGCGAATCATCCGGTCATCATTGCCGGGGATGCAGTGGCCCGCGGCGATGCCCATAAAGAGCTGGCCCGGGTGGCGGAACTCCTGGGAGCTCCGGTTTATCAACAGACGGTATCAGGCACTTGTAACTTTCCTTCTTCCCACCCCCTCTCATTGGGGCCGATTCCTCGTATCCAGAAAGCGGCCCGCAACGCTCTGCAGGATGCTGATGTTCTCTTTTCCGTCGGCGCCGACCTTTTAACCATGTCCTTGCCCTCGGAGATTGATCCGATCCCTCCGGGCCTACCCATCATCCACCTGCACCTCGACCCATGGGAGATAGGCAAGAACTATCCGGCGAAGATCGCTTTCCTGGGCGATCCCAAAGAGACCCTTCCCGAGCTGGAAAAGGCTCTTGGGGAACGGTTAACCTTAGGGGGCAAAGCGGAAGCTGAGGTTCGGCTGGCAAGGGTCGGCCAGGCCAAGGAGAAAACCCTCTCAGTGCTCAGAGGAAAAGCAAAAGAGGAAAGAGAGAGGATGCCCATCACCCCCCTGGCCCTGATGGAAGCGGTATGTGATAACCTTCCCGGTAATTCCGTTGTGGTCGACGAGACGATTTCTTCCGGGCGTGCGCTGCGCGTCTTGCTCAAGAGCGAGGACCCGCATAGCTACTATGGCATGCGCGGCGGAGGAATCGGCTGGGGCATCCCCGCCGCCCTGGGGGTAAAGTTGGCGCTGGGGGACCGTCCGGTGGTGGCTCTCATCGGTGACGGGAGCGCCATGTACTCCTATCAGGGCTTATGGACTGCGGCTCATTACGGCCTGGCCGTTACTTTCGTGATCTGCAACAACAGCAGTTATCGGATTCTCAAGGAACGAACCCATGCCCTGGGAGGGTTCTCAGCCAAGGCTGATTCCTACATCGGCATGGATCTCGAACAGCCCGAAATCGATTTTGTGGGGCTGGCCAAGGCTCTTGGTGTGCCCGGGGAACGGTGCGAGAGATCTAAGGAGGTCAAGGGCGCCCTGGCGCGGGCTCTTCGCCAGCAAGGCCCGGTATTGATCGATGTCCAGCTCGACCGCAGCTTTAAACCGTAAAGTTCGTAACACTTTAGCCCTTTGAAAAGAGGTGAGGCGCAAGATCAGAGGAAATCCATGGTCCGGGGGCCTGGGCGGCCCGCTTGGAATCATAAGGCGCTGATTTCTTCGCGGGTGGGGCGGGGAAAACGCCCCCCGCCTCCTTCGACGGAAACGAGCGGGGTTCTTCGTGGCCAAGCGAAAACCCGGCCGATGCTTCCGGCGCGTTCCACCCAGACCCCCGGACCTCAACAAAGGTGGTAAAACCACTTTTTCAAACCGCTAAATTGATACTAAAGTTCATATTCCCTTTCACTCCATGGATGACCCGCAATTCCGTAAACTTCTCGTTTTTTTCGGCCTTTCCTGGGGGGGCTATCGAAAGGTCAGGAAAGGGGTAAAGAAACGCATTACCCGCCACATGCGGGAAATCGCTTGTCGTACGGTGGAGGAATATTTGCTGGCCCTGGAGGAGAACCCTGAACTTAAAAAGCAAGCGCAAAAACTTATGACGGTCTCGATCAGTCGTTTTTTCCGTGATCGGGATCTTTGGCAAACAATGGAAGAACATATTTTACCCGTTCTTATTGACTCCCAAAATCTGAAGATTAAAATTTGGTGCGCAGGCTGTGCCTGCGGGGAAGAAGTGTACAGCGTTAAAATCCTCTGGGAAAGACTGCGGGGGCGCTATGCCCAGTTGCCGGAATTGGAATTATGGGCAACCGACCTGAACCCTGAGCTTCTTGACCGCGCCCAAACCGGGATCTATTCGTTGAGTGGCCTGAAGGAGGTTCCGGAAGAGTGGCGGTCCAGATATTTCAGGCAGGTGAAAGAAAAACACTTTGCGGTATCAGACTTTCTCAAAGAAAAAATATTTTGGAAGGTTCACAACCTTATTGCCGACAATCCGCCCGGAACGGGATTTTCCCTCATCTTTCTGCGGAACAACCTTTTGACCTATTATACGGTGGAAATGCAAAGCGTAACACTCCGCAAAATCATGGGCAGTTTGGAAACGGGAGGTTTTATCATCATCGGCTCGCATGAAAAAATACCTGTCGGCTTGCAAGCGCTCTGCTCAACTCCCTATCACCCAAAGATTTATCAGAAAACCGGATGAACTCCCGGGGTGGGCTGCGGAACCAATCCCTCCATGCACCCCTTTTCCCTCCATGATTTTGGCAGCGGGAATTTTTCCGTTCCTTTAACAACGGGAAAAGCCGATTTCGCTGTCGACTTGATTTCTTTTACGGCTTCCCTTTAGAAAAAAGAACGGAGGGGGTTAGGAAGGTGAAAGAAACAAGCTTCATGGATACCTCTTGTCTATTTTTACCGGACGATATATCATAATTTTCGCCCACGACTCCTGGCGGATGAATACGGAAATCCTATGGGACATTATCGTTCATGACCTGCCCTTGTTAAAAGAGTCTCGATAGGCGCTTCCGGAGAAAAGGGATCGGTCTGAATGGTGCCTGAGGTGAGAAGAAGCGAGTAAATTCCGATGCCATCAATGAGAGGAGGGCGGCCTCATTCTGCAAGGGAACCCCTCGGCCCCGGACCTGAGAGATTCACCATCCCCCATTAATCGCGGAGGTTCGGCGGTATGAGGCAATAGGCCGAAACGACCAAATCGATTGGGATAAGACCTTACATGATCTTCATCAATGAGCATGGAAACAAGTTCGGCAGGGTCTTTATAGGGATGGGCCAAACGGCCCTAAAAAAAGAAAGAGAGGGAAGATAATGGGGTTTGATATTTTGGTGACAATATTCGTCATGTTGGCGCTGATAGCGCTGGCCTTTTTTATTTCAGCCCGGATGACCAGACGAGGTGTCTCCCAGGTGCTTAAAATTTTTCGAAAACACAATGCCATAGGAATCCAACAGGCCAGGACAATCGATGAGCTGGGATTGAGACCCCCGAGTTTACTGGATAGAGTCTCGCGCCCGCGCGATTACAAACAGAACGCCTTGAAAATTCTTCTGAAAAGTGAAATAGTCCATTTCACGGGAGAAGGAAAGCTTTATATCACCGAAGAGAAAATGGAGGAGTTGACCAGGAAGGGAATATAAAAATATAAAGATATAAAACTACCAAAAACCAGGATCAAGGGGAATATCCATGAGAATTGGCGCTTTTGAGCTTCAGGAACCCATTCCGGAATTAAAGGAACCGCACGTTTTAACAGTTCTTCGCCCCTGGATAGATGTGAATAATGTCGGCAGCCTGACCTTAGATGGATTGGAGGATCAGTTGGGAGCTAAGGAATTGGCCAAATTGGCCAGACCGGGAAACTTCTTCGATTTTACCCGTTATCGCCCCACCCTTTACTTTGAAGGAGGGGTGCGCTGCATCAAAATACCCAACACCATTCTTCATTACGCCCGCAGGGAAAAAGGCCCTGCCCTCCTTTTTCTTCGCCTTCTGGAACCGCATTCCCTATCGGAAGTTTATGTGGATTCCGTCCTTAAGCTTCTTAAGGCCCTCAAGGTGAAAAGATATTGCCTCTTAGGCAGCATGTATGATTCGGTCCCCCACACGAAACCTTATCTGGTCAGCGGAAGAGCAGCGGGAAAAGAAGCGGAGCAGGATTTAAAGAAAACAGGGGCCCAGCCCAGTCATTATCAAGGTCCGACGACCATTACCTATTTGATTGCCCAAAAAGCGCTCGAACTGGGCATGGAAACGATCTCCTTTGTCGTTTCTTTACCGCAATATATTAATGTGGAGGAGGACTATCTGGGAAGGGTGCGCTTGATGGAGATTTTGAACTTGCTCTATGATATTCCGATTGATCCTAAAGATTTTGAGAAGGCGGCCAGGCTGCGGGGTCTCATCAACCAGAAAGTGGAAACAACACCGGAATTGAAAAAAATTCTTCCCCATTTTGAAGCCATCTATGGGGCCCGCATGGCTAAGGGAGAAGGAGAGGGGATGACAGGTCTTTCTCCTGAGATGGAGCAAATTTTTTGGGAAACAGACGAGAAAGATTTCGGAAAAGCCTAACGAAAAAACTATCTCCTCTCCTTTAGTGGAATGGGTTATAACCCCCCGACTTTAGGGTTTCGATAGAATGCCCTCCGGCCTCTTTCCAGTGGAAAACCCTATTGCAGGGAAGAGGGAGAAGCCTTTTTTGAGAAGTGTTTGAATCAACGTCCCCTCTTTCAACGTCCCCTCTTTTCAAGCTGGAAGGAAGGTATTGCCAAGGGAGTCAGGTTTTGATAGAAATCATCTTATGAAGAAAATAAAAATCTTCCCACGTCTTTTTTTCCTTGGACCCGCGCTGCTGCTGGCAGCATTGGTGGCGACAGGATGCGCTCACTACCCGGCCAACCCGCTTCTGAAAGAGGTCGTTCCGGATGAAGGATACCGGATGAGAAACGTGAGACCGGCGGGGAATTCCGATCAAATACTCATGATCCTCACTTTTTCAGGGGGAGGAACGAGGGCCGCTGCCCTTGCTTATGGGGTGATGGAAGAGTTGGCCCGAACGGAGATTCGCTTTAATGGACGGAAGGGAATGCTATTGGATGAAGTGGACGCCATCTCCGGAGTCTCGGGCGGGAGCGTCATTGCCGCCTACTACGGCCTTTTCGGCAAACGGCTCTTTGAGGACTTTGATATCCGTTTTCTGAAAAAAAATATTCAAAACGATCTCCTCAAGTTACCCTTCAAACCCGGCAATTGGTTTCGCCTGTGGGCGCCCCATTTCGCCCGCACGGATTTGGTTGCCGAATATTTTGACCAGAATCTATACGATTGCGGAACCTTCGGAGATATCGTGGTTAGAAAAGGGCCGATGATTTTCATCAATGCCACGGATGTAACCCAAGGGTCTCATTTCACCTTCTGCCAGGACCTTTTTGATATTCTCTGTTCGGATCTGTCCCGCTTCCCCGTGGCCCGGGCCGTCGCCGCCTCAGCCGCGGTTCCGATCCTCTTAAGCCCCATCACCCTTTACAATTATGCCGGGAGTTGCTCCTACCGGGAGCCGGAGTGGGTGCAACAGGTTCTGGAAGACCCCCATTCGTCGAGGAGGCGATATCAGCAGGCCCTCCAGTTAAAGTCCTACATGGACGCCGAAAGAAAACCCTATATCCATCTGGTGGATGGTGGAATTGCGGATAATCTCGGCCTGAGAGCCGCGATTGACCGGCTGCTCCCCCAGGGGGAACTCTGGCCTCTCTTAAGTACCTGGGGCTGGAAAACATCCGCAAAATTGTATTCCTTGCCGTAAATGCGGAGAAGGAGCCGGATCAAAAGCTGGACCAGTGGGGGAGGACGCTCAGGGGCGATAAGGTGGCCACCTCGGTTCTGCGCATTCCCATGATCCGTTACAATTTCGAGACCATCCAACTGGTGAGGGAGAAACTCAAGGAGTGGACCGAAGAGATTCGGGGGAAAAGGCGCCAGGGAGCCACACCTAAAGAGGGGGCCGATCAAAAGAGTCCTGAGCCGGCCGCCGGCGGGGATATCCAATCCTACATGATTGTCGTAGACCCCGATTTTTTTCCCAGTGCCTCGGAGCGGGCCTTTTTCAACCATCTGCCCACTTCTTTTGCCCTTCTTCCCGAAACTGTGGATCGGATCCGGGAGGCCGCCCGCCGGATTCTGGTCCAGTCACCCGAATTTCAGAGGCTTTTGCGGAACCTTAGGGAGTAGGAAAGGGATTTCGCCCTCCCTCCGGGGGGTTAATATTTCTTACCCGGGGATGGGGGACCTCCCTTTTTTATCTTTCGAGGGTCTTTGAGAATTTCAAGGTAGACTTCTTTTTTTGCTTTAATCGTTCTAACCGTTTCAGCTCTCCATATTTCCCGAATCGGCCATCCTTTCCCATGAAAACCTCATTTTGGCCTCCGCAGCCTGATAAGAAGGTGCAGGAGCCGATGATGGTTGAAGAGGGGACGTTGTGAAAGCGCTGGTCAAAACCGGCATGGTGTAGGAGGTGAAAGTCCTTTACGGAGTAAGGAGTAGCGATCCGCTCCGGCCTCAAGCTATGCGTCGAAGACCAGTGATGGCGTGGCGAAGCGCTAGCAGAGGGGCGAACAGGCGCAGTATTGATCTTCGAAATCACCCTTCGGGAGCGCCGACCTTGTACAGCGGTGGGGAAGGCAATATGGAGCCGGGGCGATAGTGCGAGTGCCGGTTTCAGCTTCCCGGAGCCAGAGACCTGCAGCCTGTGCGTAGGCACCATGCACGGGAACCGGGAGAGCTCGGCAGTGGCTGGCGGGGGTCCTGCCGCCAGTCCGGCTGGGGAAGGCCGGGGGCCGTAATTTCTGATAAGGTGTCCGGTACCCCGGCACACGGTACCTCGGCACCCTGCCCATCGATCGGTATTCACCTTGGCACAGGATAAACAAAAACAGCTCTTACAAGAAAAAGGCACCCTCCTCCACTCACCCCCGCACTCCCCACACACATAGGTCGCATAGCCATTTTTCGCATCCCCGCAGCCCAGCATCTTTTGAACAACTTCATTGTATCGATCTTCTCGATACCGAGAAATGATCTCCTTGAAAGACTCCCAGTGAGTCCGAAAGATCCCTTTGATCTCGTCCCGGTTAAACCACCGAGGAAAGGATCCCATCTTGGGAGTGCATTATAACCCCTTAACCTGACAACTAAAAAGATATATTTTTAGCATCAGGTTGTCCTTCGGGCACCCCGATGCTAAAAAAGGAATTTCCTAAAGGGATAACTTTTTCTTAAGTTCCAGGGGACCCCCCTCTTTTTCCCCTCCTTCATCTCAGATCACCTGAATAGCACGAACGGATATTCCTTTTTCCATAAGAACAACGCCGCTGGTTTTCAAAACTTTAAAAACCCCCTCCCCTCATCCCCCCTGTCTCCCTTATGGCGGAATTTCAAGAATGAAATTGACATGGATAAATTCCTCTGTTATTTTTAACTGTAAAGGGAAAGGAAAAGCCTTTGGTATGGATGATTACCCTAAGATGAAATTGGAGGAAATATGAAAAAATTTGCTTTAGGGGGAACAATTCTGGGTTTCGTTTTAATATTATTTGCCGCTCCGCCGGCCTCTGCCATGGGACTTGAGGTAGCCGCGGGGGTATGGAGACCGGATCCATCCGGGGATATGGGTTACAAGGGGGAATCCTTGAGTTTGGAGAATGAGCTTAAGTATGATGCCAATGTTAAGGTATTTGGCCGGGTTAAAATAGATATGCCGCTGGCGATACCCAATATCTACCTCATGGCAACCCCGATGAAATTTGAAGGGGATGGAAGCAAAAATATTAACTTTACATTCGGCGACAAGACATTCGCAGGCAATATCCCTTTCTCTTCGAGTGTAAAGCTGGATCACTATGACGTTGCCCTGTACTATGGTATTCCTTTTCTAAAGACCGCTACCCTTGGGAAGTTCAATGTGGAGGTTGGTTTGAATGCGAGGATAATGGACTTGAAGGCGGAAATAAACCAGTCGAGCACAGGAATCAGTGAATCGAAAGGCCTCACTCTGCCTGTCCCCATGATTTATCTTGGCGCTCAACTGAAACCCGTAAAATACCTGAGCCTTGAGGCCGAGGCCAGAGGGATTGCTTACAGTTCGAATCATTATTATGATCTGATCGGCCGGATTAAGCTTCAACCCATTGGCCCGGTCTTCATTGCCGGTGGCTATAGATACGAGGATGTAAAGATTGATCAGAGTGATATAAAGGCAAACATCACCTTCAAAGGACCGTTTTTAGAATTAGGAATTGCATTCTGAATATCCACCGGAAAAGCAAGATAGGTTTTTCAGAAAGGATAAAAAAGAAATCCGGCGTAAATAAAAATTATTTGTTCCTTATGGTGAGGCGCAATCTTTTCGGGTTGTGCCTTTTTTCCTATCCGATAGGTCGAGCTGTTGGCAATCCTTTTCCTGTAACACTCGTAACACCCTATCGCTTATCGGGTACCGACAGCCATCCAGGGATGGGGGACGGGATGGGGGACGTAGTTTATTTTTATCACTTCATATTCTCCATCTCTATTTTTCGAATCGCATTGGCAATGGCTGAAGTACAAACCCCTACATGACGCGCGATCTCGGCCATCGGAATTCCGTATTCCCGGCTTAATTGCCAAGCCACCTTCGCACGCACGCTGGAAACTCTCCGAGCCTGACCGCCCAAACGTAATTCCTTCTCATCATCACATGGCGGAGAATCCCGGGAGTGTCCGATCTTGCTTGCCGTTGCCGTGGCATAGATCCCTCTTACCAGAAAACCCATTCTTTGTAAAGTTATATTTTTAAACTACGTCCCCTATTCCATGCTTTCTTCCTTCGCCAGCCGCAAGATCAAGGGCCTTTCCTTTCGGAAGAAGCCGAACATGCCTTTTTAAAAAAGGATTCGAGGCTTTTCCAAAGGCAAACCCCTTTCCCTTAAACCTCTCATCCCATCGTCTCTGATCCGATTTCATCTTCCCCTCCACTTCAACATTACCATTTGATTTTCACAGGGTCAAATCGGTTTAAATTGGGTGATTTGGTTTCGGGAAGCTTTAAGGCATTTAGTTTATTTATCTCAACAAAAAAGTTGACACCCTGATAAATTCGGAGTATATTCCGAATAAAACCTATTTTTTCCGGAGTGAATATGTTCGAGAATGTGATCATTGACCAGAATCCGCACTGGAATGGAACTCTGTATAAAGAAGGGGTGCCACGAGATGTGATGAGCAAAATACATCGTGGACTGGCCTTGCCACATATCCTTTCCGTTGTCGGAGTGAGGCGGTCGGGAAAAAGTACGCTCATCAGGCAAATCATAAATCATCTTCTGAAAGAAAAAGGAATAAAACCAAGGAACATTCTTTTTTTGAACCTCGAGCACCCGGGCTTCAGCAGGTATAAGAACGATGTGGAGAATCTGGAACGGGTTTATGAAGATTATCTCAAATTGGCGTCTCCTGCCGAAATGATCTACTGTTTTTTAGACGAGGTTCATTTTTTTCAGGAGTGGCAGGTATTTGTAAAATCTCATTATGAACGGAAAAATGTGAAATTCATTGTTACCGGCTCCAATTCTCGCCTTTTGTCTTCGGAGTTTATTACCCTTTTGTCCGGTAGAACCATTCCTGTGGAAGTATACCCGTTCTCTTTTTCCGAATTTATACGGGCGAAGGGGGAGCAGTATTCAGACCAGGTATCGCTTCTTAAGAATCGTCATAAGATACGAAGCCTTCTCGATGATTTCACCCACGAAGGAGGCTTTCCGGAGATAGCTTTTATTGAAGAAAGAGAGACAAAAAAAGAGGTTCTTGCCATGTATGCGAGAAATATTCTCTATCAAGACATAGCGGCCCGGTTCGGAATTAAGAAGGCGGTTGATCTCGAGAATCTCTTTTTTTATCTTGCCTCAAACATATCGTCTTCGTATAGTTTTAATAGCCTCTCAAAGCTTACCGGGCTCACCGATAAGACCGTTAAGGAGTATCTCTCCTACTTTTCAGATGCTTATCTCCTCTTTACAGTGGATGCTTTTTCCTTTTCCGTAAAACATCAGTTGAAAAGTTCGAAGAAGGTCTATACGGTTGACGCAGGATTGGCGGAGGCTGTCTCATTCCGGTTTTCGGACGACCGGGGAAAGTTTCTTGAAAATACGGTCTTTCTCGAATTGAAGCGGCGGGGCAAAGAGGTTTTTTACTACAAGACGACAAATGGTCTTGAAGTGGATTTTATCATCAAGAAAGGCCGCAATATTACCGACCTGATTCAGGTATCAGGAGAGCTGACGGAAGAGAAGACAAAGGCCCGTGAGGTGAGGGCATTGATAAAAGCCATGGATGAAATCGGCTTAAAAAAGAGCCTCATTGTCACACTGGAACAGGAAGGTGTAATCAAAGAGGGCGGGAGAACGATTTCCATCGTTCCAGCATATAAATTTCTTTTGAATATGGAGAGTTAGGGGTGTCATGAGGAATGGTGTTATTAACAGTCTTAAAATAATAACGACATCCATTTGTAAAATCCCTCCTAACCTCCCTCCTTCGGCAAACTCAGGATGGTGAGCATGTCGAACCATTTGCCAAAGGGAGTCCCGCTTTTAGCGGGATTTGGAAAACCAGGGGCAAGGGGAGATTTTCCAATGCTTATGTCAATTCAATTATGAGACTGTTAATATTTCAATGCAATGATAAGGCTGTTCATAACTCTTGTTGAAAATTTAGGTCTTGATGACCAAAGAGGGAAATTCGGGTAGAACAAAATTTGTTTACAG
>VGSF01000041.1 GCA_016875165.1 Deltaproteobacteria bacterium | reverse complement strand
CTACGTTCTGCTGCGAGATTTTGCCCCGCAAGGCGGGGCTGCCGACCTCATTTTGGGGTCGGCTAAAATCTCTCCGCTTCTCTACCTCCCTATGGATAACTCCTATTTTTCATTAAAATTTACCCACACGATTTGGAGAAGACCCATTAATTTTAGGCCTATATTTTATGTATTCATAATACAAAAAGTCAAGAACATAACTTGATTGTATAGGAATTTCCTTTTTGGACACGGATGTACACAGATTATTAGAATAAACTAAAAAGAAAATAATTATCTGCGGTTATCTGTGTAAATCTACGTCCAAATTAATTTAAGGTTGCCCACCTTCACTTTCCGCGAAGCAGTTGGAATCCTCATCAAAAAGTAAGGTAAAAAAATCTTTCCAGGTATGTATTTTTTGCTTAATATACATACTTCAATCTGATATCCCCTTTCAACCCTGCAAAAGGAGGATGCCATGGAAAACAAAATCCCGGATGGACTCTTAACCCTATATGAATCATTGCTATCAGCACAGCTCCGCGTCGTACGGCAACTAAAAGCCCCAAGACCTGGGAAACCCAAACGTCAAACCAAACAAGGTAAGTCTAATATTGAGATGGCTTTAGACATACTTCGTCAGGCCCATCAACCCCTCCATGTCTCGCAAATCCTTGACCAGATCAAAGCCAAATTCAAAATAACCCTGGATCGCGAATCCCTGGTTAGCGCCTTAGTCAAAAAAGTTCACCGACACCACGGCGTGGTCCGGACGGCCCCCAATACCTTCGAGGTGAAGTGAAAAAAGGAAGAAATCCGCATCACTCCAATCGGGAACGTCTCAGCGAGGATGATCTCCTGCGGAAACTTCTTTATTTATTGTTCCGCTATCGCGGCCTCGTCCGAATCACGATCCTGAAAAACATCGCCCTTTTGACGCATTCCTTGTTGACCTTATTTCAGGGGGCTAGAGGGGGCAATAGCTGGCTTTCTCAGGCCGCGGTCGCCCGTTGTCTCCCTCTGGAGATCGGACCCAAGGGAAGGCAACTGCGCCTCTTCCGGTTCTTAACGAATCCCAAACTCGTGCCCGAAACGCTGATTCCTCTCCATGTCGCCTTGGTCTTCATTCTGTCCGACAGCGGTTGCCCATGATTTTCGATCAAACGACCATCCGAGGGATTCCGACCTTGCTGATTGGGTTGGTCTTTGAAGGTTGAGTTCTCCCCGTGGCTTTTTCTTGCTTCACGTGTCGGATTATCTAAAAGAGCCAAAACATTTTGGAGCATGCCTTGATTGTGGCCGTCATAAGCTGCTTTTCGGTGGAGAATCGGCCACTTCTCATCATGGACCGCGGCTATGCGCGGGGAACCCTGCTGATGAAAACTCTTCCATCCCGACTATCACCCTTCCGAAGCATCCCAAAAGTGAAGGTGGGCAAGCTTTTTTTCACTAAAAGTCTCATGGGAAAGAATAAGGTGAAATTTGCGGGCAGAAGACCTACCCGACCGGTTTTTTTCAGGATCGCGCAGCGGGTTCCAAGAAAAATAAGGATTGAAAGAGGCGGATTTTCAGGGAGATAGGACGACCGTTCCTCCGAGATCTCCGAACTCCTTTTCCAATTGCGGGTAGACGGGTTTGCCCAGGAGGAAGGAGTAGATTTCATCCGCCTTCTTCCGGGGTTCGATGTCGGCGAAGCGCTGGGGGTAGAGAATCTTGCCGGCCGCGAAGCCGTCAGCCACGGCCGTGTCGATGTTGGTTACATACCAATTGTACGGGAAAAGGAGAAAAACCTGCCGGTTCTTCATGGCCTTGAGGTGCCGGTAGAACTCCGTCTTTTTCTGGTAATCCTGGCGGATATTGCCCAGGCCCCCGCCGTCGATGAAGAGTATTTCGGGGTCCCAGGAAAGAATTTTTTCCTTGTCCACGAAAGTGTGGCCTTTGGGAATGACTTCTTTGGCGAGATTTCTGGCCCGGACCCAGTCCAGGGGAAAGTAACTGGCATCGGTGCTCTCGATCCCCTGGGTTCCGCGAAAACCGATACCGCCGATGTAGACCCGGGGTTTCTTGCTTTCTTCGTATCCTTCAGTTCGTTTTTGAAGATCCCGGCGGGCCCCTTCAATGAAGGCCACCAGCTCTTCGGCCCTCTTTTCCGCCTGCAGAATCTTTCCGGCCAGGCGAAGGGAATCAAAAACAATATCATCAAAAGTGGCGAATCCCCCGTAAGAAAGAATGACCACGGGGATGTTCAACTTTTTCTGCAGCGCCTCTGCTCGGCCCGGTTCCATGTTGGCCACAAAAATCAGCTGGGGATTAATCTTCAGAACGGCTTCCAGATCCGGTTCTCTGTTGATACCCGCCGGTCCCCCGGGTCCGACGGGCGGAAGTTTGGCCAAATCCGGATTGGCCCAGAGATAGGCTCTTCCCACCGGAGGTGTTTTTTCGAATCTTTCCACCCCCACGACCTTCTTCATCATCCCCAGGTAACAGATCAACCGCAGGGATCCCGGTCCCAGACAGATAATCCTCTCCGGGTTTTTGGGAATTTCCACCGTCCGTTTTTCTAAATCGACAACCGTCATTCTCTCCTTAGCGAAAGCAGCCTGCCCGAGGGCGGCGTTCAGAAAAAGCAGAATCGTAAAAAGAACCAATCTCCTACCGCACATTTTCATCGCTATTCTCCTCTTCTCTACCTTTCCAGCCGTTCACCGCAATCACCACGGGATACCCCTGAACTTCCTGAAGAATCACCTCGACCCCGTAAACCTCCCGGATCACCCGGGGCGTAACCGCCCGGCGGTCAGCCAACGCATAGACCCTCCCCTCTTTTAGAAACAGAAGCCGATCGGCAAACCGCAGGGCCAGGTTGATGTCATGAATCGCCAGGATGGCGGAAAGTCCCTGATCCTCAACCACCCGACAGATCAAATCCATCACCTCCAGCTGGTTCTTCAGGTCCAGACTGCTGATCGGCTCGTCCAGGAGGAGAACTTTCGGTTCCTGGGCCAGGGCCCGGACGATGATGACTTTCTGCATCTCTCCCCCGCTGAGCTCATGGATTGGCCTCATGGCATAATCTTCGAGGCGCATGACCTGCAATACTCTTTCTACGATCTGATAATCGCTCTCCGCTGCTGCCCAGCGGATATAGGGCTTCCGGCCCAGGAGAACGGTGTCATAGACGGTCAATCTCTCATCCCCGTATTTCTGGGGAACATACCCCATGGCGCGGGCCACTTCGTTTCCGCCCATCTTCAAGAGGTCTTCTCCGTCCAGGAGCACGCTTCCCATTTCCGGCCGCAAAATCTTGTTCAGGCACTTGAGAAGGGTCGATTTTCCGGCCCCGTTGACCCCCAGCACTCCCAGGATTTGGCCCTCGGGCAGCTCAAAGGAAACCCCTCTCAAGACGGGGCGGCTGGGATATTGAAAATGAACCCCGGCTACGGAAAGGATCATCGGTGGTACCCCTTCCACAATAAATAAAGGAATAGAGGAGCGCCCATGAAGGAAGTCAAAACCCCCACCGGAAGCGTTCCCGACCCCACCACCACCCGCCCTACCGTATCGGCCAGGAGGAGAAGGAGGCCTCCCAGAAGGCAAGAATAAGGAATCAACAGGCGGTGATCCGAACCGATGAGTCGCCGGCCGATATGGGGGGCCAGAAGACCCAGGAAGGCGATCACTCCGTGAAAGCAAGTCACCAGGGCGGCAAGGACCGTGGCGATCAGCATTCCCAGGACCCGCATTTTTTCCACTTCCACCCCGAGGCTCTTGGCCGTTTCTTCCCCGGCCAAAAGGGCGTTTAAATCCCAGCGATGGAGGACAAAGTAGATGGTGATGGCGAAGGCGGCGATCCCCAGAAGGCCGATCTCCCTCCAGGTCGACCGGGCCACATCGCCAAACGCCCAGAACACCACGGCGGCGATTTCCACTTCCGAAGAAAAATATTGAATCAGGACGGTTCCGGAGACAAACAGGGAGGAAAGAGCCACCCCCGCGAGAATGACGGCTTCCGGAGACATCTTCTTGATTCGGGCCAGAGCCAGGATGATCAACGTCGCGGTGACCGCCCCGGCGAAAGCGAAGAGGGTGACCGTGTACATGCTATAAATGTTCAGCGGGCTGGCCCCCTGGGTGCGCAGGGCTCCGGACTGCATCCCTCCGGCTCCAAATACCACGATGGCCAATGCGGCGCCGAAAGCCGCTCCCTGGCTGACTCCCAGCGTAGACGGAGAGGCCAGGGGGTTTTTCAGCAGGGATTGGAAGGTGACTCCCGCCAACCCCAGTCCCCACCCGGACAGGAGCGCCGCCACGATTCGGGGGAGGCGGATGTTCCAGATCACGGTTTCGATCGCTCCCTCGGCCCGACCGAAAATTGCCCGGATCAAGTTGGCCACGGAAAGATCGTATGATCCCACGGCTATAGCGTAAACCATCAGAAACGCCAGAAGCCCCAGGAGAACGAAAAAAAGCCGGATTTTCTTCCGTATGGCGCCGCGGTAAATCAGGGTGATAGGATCCCGCGCTGCCACCGGACTGATTTCTCTCATGAAATCACCTTCTCGGGTAATCTGTAAAGAAGGCGCCCTTTTCCTCCAAACAAGACCGACAGATTTCTTTCTCATGCCGGATCTGAATCTTTGAGGCCATCACTGGCTCTCTGCAGACCTGGCACGGTCTGGAGGGCTCAATCCGGGCCTTAAGGGGGAGGACCTGGGAGATTTCCTTCAGGGTAAAAAGCTCTCTTAGGGGTTTCTCCAGAATTTCCCGGGATTTCTGCTGATGAAGCCGGCCAAACTCGTTCCGCTCCTCCTTTGTTGCTTCATTCCCCTGGATTCGTTCCATCAGCTGCCGATGCCTTTCCGTCAGTTCCAGCGCCCCCGGACGCAAACAAACCCGCACCCCCCGGCCGGTTCTCCTCCCCAGCAGGGTGAACGCCTGCTTGCCGTAATCACGATGCAGTAAGTTTCCCTTGCCGAAGGTGCATCCCGTCAGGACCTGAATGGCATCGGCCCCGCAGGCGTCTGTTTCCACAATGGCCACCAATTCTTCATCTTCCGCCCGATTTTCCTTCAGCCAGTCCAATCCGGCCTGAGCGGCGCGAAAACCGATGGACAGGCCTGGGCAGACATGGCCGTGAAACTCCATGCATTTATGGTACTGCTGCTCCGAAAGAACGTAGGCCTCTTTCATGGCTTCTTTTTTCATAGACTTCTCCGGCCTCCGCTTGACGGAAGGCTGAAGGGATTTTTATTGCCAGATTTCTCCAAGGAAGGAGTTTATTATGTAACACATGTTAGAATTACGTAACACTAATGTCAATTCTTTTTTTGTTGTCTCCCCGAAATAGACTCTGGCCAGGAATGCAGGAGAGAGGGGAGTATGAAAGGCAGGTAAAAATAGAAAATACAATCCGCGCTATAGGAGAAGGAATCTGAATCTCCTTCGGGTTTGCAGAAAAATTGGGGAGGTCATAGGTTTGGAGAAAATGGAACTTCTTCTTCTCTTCTTAAAACAAAACAGGGAGGATAATCCTAACGAAAGATATTTGAGATTTCCATCCGATTCCCTCTCCCTTTGATGGGGGAGGGTAAGGGTGGGGGTGAATACAAAAATTATCCCCCTCCCCTTTATCCCCTCCCGCCAGGGGAGGGGAGATTTTAGGGATATTATTAAAGTCTTAGAAGAAAATTCTCAGATTGAAAGATGTAAGAATCCATGCTTTTTCCGCGACCTTGCGCGGAAAAAGTGGCCCGCCTCAGGCGGGCAGCGAAAAAACCTGAAATCCTTCCTAACCCCTCTTTGGCAAAGGGGGAAAGGGGGGATTTATCGACAGACATTTCTTTCTTACAAACATGTTTGTATTAATGAGGCGCTAAGCGCCTATTGTTACCGCAAATCTCTGCCGGTGGTAGTCAAAGATAATTTGCCATGTTTCACTCCTTTTGTCCCAATCAGCCGGTCGCTTATTTTTTTAATCTCTTCCCCTTTGCCTTTCACCGCCAGGACTTCCAGGCAATTATGCTCGTCCAGGTGGATATGCAAGGTGGAAATGATGGTCTGGTAGTGATCGTGCTGCATCTCGGTCAAAATGCTGGAGAGTTCACGGGTATGATGGCTGTACACGAGGGCAATGGTCCCCACCATCTCTTTTTTTCCTTCTCTCCACTCCTCCGTCACCAGGCTGTCCCGGATCAAGTCGCGGATGGCCTCAGAGCGGTTATTATATCCTTTCTGGGCAATGAGGCTGTCAAAATTTTTAAGCAGACTTTCATCGATGGATACGCCAAAGCGGGTGATGGAACCCATTTCTCCCTCCATTCAATAAAGATGATCTCGTAAAAAGTATTTAAATGCTGTTTTCCGTCATTCCGGCGAAAGCCGGAATCCAGTTATTTCAAGGAGTCATCAAACCTCTAAAATCCAGTTTTCACGGGGGTGACGGCTTTTTACGAGATCATCAATGTTAAAGAGTCTTCATCTCTGTTAAGTCGTGTTCCCGCAGCATTCTTCTCTTCCAGGAATCAAGGGCCGGGAGCACGTGTGGAAAAATACGCAGGGAATAAAACGGCGGCAGAATGGGAATTCCCAGCTGCTCCCCGAAGATGAGAAGCATAAAAAGATCATGCCGGGCAAGCTTCTCGTGCCGGGCGGTTTGCTCTATCTCAAAAGAAGTCAGGCCCACAAGAAAGTCCTGGAGGAATTTCTTCAGACGATCAATCCTTCCGCCCATATTCTCTCCCACCGGATTTATTTGGAGTTGATTGGTTTATCAAGGCTATTAAGTGCTAAGCATATAATTATCAGGAATGGTTTTCTTCGTCAACCCTTTAAGCCAATCCGGCCAGGGTTATTTTCTTAAGAAGCCAGCCTTTTTCTTTTATCTTCCTGTAACGATTTTTGAAATGGACAGGGATTTTTGCCTGAGGTAATATGAGATGGGTTCAAGGGGCCGAGTAAAAACCATTTAAACCCTGGAACCTTCGAGTCCAGGAATCCTTTTATGTCAGGGATCTTCATTTGAAAGAGATTCTTCGTCATGCCCGGGAAGTCATCCGCATCGAGGCGGAGGCAGTCCAGGGATTGCTCGATCGCCTGGATGAAAATTTTGTCCGGGCGGTGGAAATGCTTCTGGCCTGTCCGGGGCGGGCTGTCATCACGGGCATCGGAAAGTCCGGCCTGGTAGGCCGCAAGATCGCCGCCACACTCACGAGCACAGGCACCCCCGCGACTTTTCTCCATCCTGTCGAAGGTCTCCACGGCGATCTGGGCATGGTTACGGAGAAAGACGTCCTCCTGGCCATCTCCAACAGCGGGGAGACCGCCGAAATCATCAACCTGCTCCCCATCGTGAAGAAGATCGGCGTTAAAATCATCGGCCTGACCGGCGGCCTCACTTCCACCCTGGCCCAGAACAGCCAGGTTGTTATCGACGTGGGGGTCGAACGAGAGGCCTGCCCCCTGGGATTGGCGCCTACTTCCAGCACCACGGCCACTCTGGTCGTCGGCGACGCCCTGGCTGTGGCCCTGATGCGGCAGAGAAAATTCGGAGAGAAAGATTTCGCCTTGTTCCATCCCGGAGGAAGTCTGGGTGAACGTCTCGCCCTGCAGGTTAAGGACATCATGCGGCCAATGGCCGACTTCCCGGCCCTTTCCCAAGAATCGACCGTCAGTGAATTTATCCAGGCCATCAACCGCCAGGGCACAGATGTAGCCCTCGTCCTTCATCCTGACGGAAGCCTGGCCGGCATGATTACAGACCGCGACCTGCGCCGGGGAGAAATTGGTTCTCCCCAGTTTCTGAGCCGGGTGGTCGGAGGGTTGATGAATCCCGACCTTCCCGCCCTCGAAGAGGGCTCCTCAGCAGCGGAGGCCGTGCGGGAATTAATGGAAAAGAACCTTGTGGCCTTACCGGTCCTGGATAAAGAAAAGCGCCTGAAAGGCCTGGTCACCCTCCGGGACATCCTCAACCGCAGAAACCTGAAGGTCTTTTGAAATGCCTTATCCTCCAAAAGGCTTAATCGCTGCCTTAATAACTCCTTTCGATGGACAAGGGTCGATTGATTGGGCTACGTTTAAACACTTGATCGAACGTATCCTCCCTTTTAGCGATGGCCTGTTCATCGGAGAAGGAAGAGTAGGCGAAGGATTATCCCTTTCCAACCAGGTGCGCCGGGAGCTGCTGCAGGGAGCAATTGAAATGATTTCCGGAGAGAAATCTCTGCTGCTTTGCCCAACGGCCTCTACGCTGGAAGAAACTCTCAGTAACGTCGAAATGGCCGAAAAAAGGTGCTCGGCCCAACAAAGGCCGGAACCCCTTTACTGGGTGGATATTCCCCTCTGGTACCATAGCAATCGCCAGCTTCCCCGGGTTTATCAGGAATGGCAAAGAAGGACTTCTTTTCCCATTATTCTCTATAATCATCCTCAGCTTATTTCCCGGCTGAACCAGTCCTTAAAGCGGTGTAACATCCGCACTTCGGTGCTTAAACGCCTCTCCGAAAACGAACAGATTGTCGGCCTGATTCATGCCGGCGAACTTAAGCGGACGATGCATTATCAAAGGGCTGTCCGGTTGCGCCGGGAATTTCGCATCTACGACGGCGATGAAGCGAGTTTTCTAAACCAGCCCAGCTCCTCAGGAGTCGTTTCCGGCGGGGCCAACCTTCTGCCGGCAGAATGGCAAGAGATTGCGGCGGCTTCTCTAAGCCTTTCAGAAGACCCGACGCGTAACCTTCTCCTTTTACAACAAAGCCAAAAACTAAGGAGACTCAGCCAGGCCCTGCGCCTAAACCCGGCCAAGGGCCTAAAATTCGCTTTGCATCGACTGGGCTTAATCCCCCACTCGCAGGCGCTGAATGAAACACCCGCCGATTCTTTCAGGATTGACCTGGAAATGGGCGACTTTCTTAGAGAGAATTTTTCTTTACAACCTACCCCGCAAAATGGTATTACATAAAATGTAAGGGTGTAAAAACCAATGAAAATAATTCCTAATCGGGACAGGACTTCTTTTGGGAAACTAAAATCCTTAGGGATATATTCCGTGCTGGTGGCCTTCCTTTGCCTTTTTCTGGGATGCAGCTATAAGCCTTCTTACCTGCAAAAAAGCGCAAGAACCTTGGTCGCCGAAAGGTGGCAGGTTAAAAAAATCGATCCTGCCAAACTTTCGCCGGATGAGTTTCTGGTCTTCGAAAAAATGGGTTCTCCCCAGTATGTCCGTTTCTTCCGTATGCTTTCCCCTGAGCGCGAACGGGTGTACGAATGGATCTACGTCGACCCCGTTCGTCTTATTTGCTTCGTTGATGGGAAACAAGTGGCCTATGTTGTGGTTGATGAAGACACCTCCCCCCTGAACGAAAATCAGAAAAAATGGCTGTACTGGGGCGGAGTGGCCACAGCCACAACTGCAGGTTTAGGATTGCTCTATTATTATCTCATAGGGAGTAAATAGGCGAAAGGAGAGCGCCATGATCAAATTAATCCTGAAGCTGAAAGACACCCCGATTGAGGAGTTCAACCTGGAAAAAGGCCTCATCACCATCGGCCGGACGAAGGAGAACGCTGTTGTGATCGATAACATTGCCGTCTCCCGCAAGCACGCCCAGGTTGAATTAAAAGAGGGTACGGGCTATGTCCTGAGCGATCTCAATAGCTCCAATGGAACCTTCCTCAACGGGGTGCGGATCGACGCCAATGACCACCCCCTGCGCGATGGTGATGTTATCAGCGTCGCCAAATTCCAGATCCAGGTCAAAGGCTTAGCCAGAGCCCCACAGCCAGCTCTTAGAGATCTTCCCCAGCAAGACGTCGAAGGCACGATGATCATCGCTGCCGCCAAGCGCCGGCCCGGTACTGAAGCACAAGCCACCCCTGAGCAAAAGGCTTTCCAATGGCCCTCTCTTTCCGCTGCCGAAGGGCCCCGGAAAGGAACAAATATTAAGATCGGCAAGGATGTAACCATCCTGGGTAAGGGCTCCGGTGATGACATTCTTGTCGAAGGGTGGTTTATCTCGTCTCCCCATGCCAGGATCAGCCGGCGCGGAGACCGCTTCTACATATCGCACCTGGGGGGTTTCTTTTCCAACACAAAAGTGAACGGCATCAAGATTAAGGAGGAACACATCCTGAAGAACAAAGATGAGATTAAGATCGGGAACAGCACCTTCATCTACACCCATTAGTCCCCGGATTCACTCGCATGACCCCTCCCACTGTAAAACTGTCCCTGGAAAAGGAGCCATGAAGATTCGATTTGCCGTGGCCTCAGACATGGGCCGGATACGCAAAAATAATGAAGACGCCTTCCTGGCCGAACCTGAACTGGGAATCTTCGCCGTTGCCGATGGCATGGGGGGGCACGCCTCCGGGGAGATTGCCAGCCGCATGGCCATAGATTCGCTACGGGAGTCCATCGCCCGAGCGGGAAAAGATGAGGAAATAACCTTATCCGATGACATTACCGCCACCATCTCTTCTCCGGTTAACCTGCTGGTCAATGGCATCCGCCTGGCTAACCAAAGGATATACAAAGCCTCTAAGGAGAATCAAGCATACAAAGGGATGGGAACTACGCTCGTTGCCGTGTACCTCTCTACACCAACCCCTATCGTGGCCCATGTCGGGGACAGCCGCCTCTACCACCTGCGGGGCCAGACCATTAAGCAGGCCACCGAAGACCACTCCTTTGTGTGGGAGCAATATAAACAGGGCTTGATGGCCAGGGAGGCCTTATCTTCTTCTCCCCATAAAAATATTGTCACCCGGGCCCTGGGCATTGAGCCTACCATTGATGTGGATGTTCAGGAGCTTGAAGTTCAGCAGGGGGATTTCTTATTCCTCTGCTCGGATGGGCTTTCGGATTTAGTGCAGGATGAGGAGATACTCGGCCTGGTCAGTAAAACGAGGCATCCAAATCACGCCTGTGAAAACTTGATCCATCTGGCCAACCTGCGGGGAGGGAAGGATAACATCACCGTCCTTTTGATTCAAATCGACTCCCCATAGCCTCACTAATCCCTTTGTTCGAAGAACTTTCTTGCCAATTTGCGCCTAATTTCATTCGTAAGAGATTGAGGCTTTTTTCAGGAGATTTCCTTCACCAGAAGGGCCCGCGTATTTTGCAGACGCCGGGAAATCAGGATGGTCAGCCTTTTCATGAACCGGTATCCCAGCGCCGGATTTCGCTTGAAGAGATCCTCTATGTCTTTCTTGGCGAAGGAGAGAACCCGGGTCTCCTCCAGACATTCCGCGGTGGCCGTTGAACGTCCTTCTTCCACCAATGCCGACCATCCAAAAATTTCGCCGGTTTCTTTCAGGGTACTAAGGACCAATTCCCCGTGCTCCGCAAGGCGCATCTTTAAGGATACCGCTCCCTTAATCAGGACATAAAAAGCTTTCAGGGGTTCTCCTTCTATCAATACTTTTTCATCCGCGGTGAATATTTTTTCTCCCCGGCTTTCCCACCAGCATGATGCGCAGGTCCATGACATTTGTGCCGGTTGGGCCAGTAATCAGGAGATCATCTAATTTTTTAAAAAAAGGATAGGAGTCGTTTTCTTCAAGAGACCTCCACGGGTCTAAACCCATGGCCCTGGCTCGTTCAACGGTTTCCCCATCGGCGAAAGCCCCGGCTGCATCTGTCGGCCCATCCGTACCATCCGTCCCGGCGGCGAGAATGACGGCCTCTCCCCTGCCGGCAATCTCCAGGGCCGCAGCCAGAGCAAACTCCTGATTCCTTCCCCCCTGGCCCTTTCCTTTGAGGGTCACCGTGGTCTCCCCTCCCGAAAGAATACAGGCCGGGGGAGGAAGGGGGTTTCCGGTCAGGAGTACCTCTTTGGCAATGGCCGCGTGGACTTTGGCTACCTCCCTTGTTTCGCCCTCGATCAGGGAGGAAAGCATGAGTGGGCGGTAACCCAGGGATCTTGCTTTTTGCTGGGCCGCTTTCATAGATAGAAGATTATTGCCCACGATCAGATTGTAAACTTTAGTGAGAGCTGGGGCGCCTTCTTTGAGCGTTTCCTCCCGATTTCCCCTTACACCTTCACGAATATGCCGGGCTACTGATAAAGGAATCTTTTCCCAGAGGCCATACCGGTCGAGAATCCTTTCGCAATCGGCAAATGTGGTAGGGTCAGAGACTGTCGGCCCGGAAGCAATGGCATCCAGAGGGTCTCCGATTACATCCGACAGGACCAAAGAAACCAGGGTGGCCGGGTATACAACCCTGGCCAGCCCGCCCCCTTTTAGTACGGAAAGGTGTTTTCTTAAGGTGTTGAGCTCCTGGATGGCGGCCCCGCACCCTAAGAGCAAGTTCGTAACTTTTTGTTTCTCGGCCAGGGAGATCCCGGGTAAGGGGAAAGGAAGCAAGGCTGAACCGCCCCCCGAGATAAGAAAGATGACCAGATCGCCTTCCGTGAGGTTACTCAGCATCCTTTTCATCTCCCGGGCCCCCTCCAGGCCCTTCTGGTCAGGCAGGGGGTGGCCCGCTTCTTGGATGCGTATGCGCTTTAGCTTTAAAGAATGGCCATACTTGACATTTACTAAGCCGGCCGTGATCTGCGAACCTAAAATTCTTTCCAGACTATAAGCCATGGCCGCAGAGGCTTTCCCGCATCCGGCCACAAAAATCCGTTCAAAGCGGGAGAGCGGGTAGGTCCTTACACCTATGCGGAGAATTTTTTTCCGGAGGGAGATTTGGGAAGAGATAATATTCTTGGGATCTGCGGCCCGAAGGGCTTGGGTAAAGATCTTTTGCGCGTCTCCCCGGAGTGACCTTAAAATTTTTTTCACCCGGAAAATCCTTTCTTGCATCAGTTTAGCGGTTTGAAAAAATGGTTTAACCGCCTTTGTTGAGGCCCGGGGGCCTGGGCGGACCGCGCCGGAAGCATCGGCTGGGTTCCCGCTTGGCCACGAGGAACCCTGCGTGTTTCGGCCGGAGGAGGCGGGGGGCGTTTTCCCCGCCCCATCTGCGAAGAAATCAGCGCCTTATGATTCCAAGCGGGCCGTCCAGGCCTCCGGGCCATGAATTCTTTCGGCTCCTATGCCCCACCTCTTTTCAAAGAGCTAAAGTGTTACCCTTTCTTTATTCTTCGGGTAGCAGGGCTACTCCACGGTCACGCTCTTGGCCAGGTTCCGCGGCTGGTCCACATCCGTTCCCTTAAGAACAGCAATGTTGTACGCCAGGAGCTGCAGGGGAACGTTTAGCAGGATAGGCGTGAGTAAATGATGGGTTTCCGGGATAAACAGGATATCTTGGGTTTTGGAGGCTACCTCTTGGGCCGAACGGCTGGCCAAAGCAATGACTTTTCCTCCCCGGGCCCGAACTTCTTCTATATTGTTCAAAACCTTCTCATAGGTCTTGCCTTTGGGGGCCAATACCACAACCGGCATCTCTTCATCGATGAGGGCAATTGGGCCATGCTTCATCTCTCCGGCAGGATACCCTTCGGCGTGAATGTAGGAAATTTCCTTCAACTTCAAGGCCCCTTCCAAAGCAATCGGGTAATTCACGCCCCGTCCCAGGTAAAGAAAATCACGAGCGTTCATGTAACGTTTAGCAATGGTTTCGATTTGGGGGTTGAGGTCTAAAACCTCCTGGATCTGATGAGGAATCTTCAGCAAGCTCTCTATTAACCCCTTGGCTTCTTTCTGGACAAGCATCTCCCGGGTTCTGGCCAGGCTCAGAGCCAGCAAAAAAAGCCCGACAAGCTGGCAGGTGAAGGTTTTGGTCGAGGCTACCCCAATTTCAGGGCCGGCGTGGGTGTAAAAAATCCCGTCCGACTCCCGGGCCAGGCTGCTGTCCACCACGTTACAGATGGCCAGGGTGCGCACCCCTTTTAACTTGCCTTCCCGGAAAGCTGCCAGGGTGTCCGTGGTTTCGCCGGATTGCGAGATGGCCACTAAAAGATCCCGGGGGCCCACCAGGGGATCCCGGTAGCGAAACTCGGACCCTAAATCCACATCTGTGGGAATCCTGGCCAGATCTTCGATCATGAACTTTCCCACCAGGGCAGCATGGAAAGAAGTGCCACAGGCGATGATGCATACCCGGCGAATTTCTTTCAGAACCCTGGGGCTTAAACCAGATTCCCCTAATACGACCGTGCCTTCCTCCAGGGAGACCCGGCCCCGGATGGTGTCGCCAACTGCTCTCGGCTGCTCGTGGATCTCCTTGAGCATAAAATGTTTAAAACCACCCTTCTCGGCCGTTACCGGGTCCCAGAGAATTTCTTTGAGTGGCCGCTCTTTGGTCTCCCCCCGGAAGGTGGTGATCTTCAAGGATCGTTCCTGGATCACGGCCATCTCGCCGTCTTCCAAAAAAATCATCTTGCGGGTATATGGAAGAATTGCCGGAATGTCCGAGGCCACGAAAGCTTCCCCTTCGGCCAGGCCTAAAATCAGAGGACTCTCTTTCCGGGCGGCAATCAATTTATCTTTTTCCCCTTCGTAAAGGACAGCAACGGCGTAAGAACCCTGGACCTGGAGCAGGGCCTGGCGCACAGCCTCCTCGAAGTTCGCTCCTCGGAAAAGATGGTTTTGGATCAAATGACTGAGAATTTCGGTGTCCGTTTCGGACTTGAAGGTGTGGCCCTCGCGGGTAAGTGATTCTTTGAGGGCTAGATAGTTTTCGATGATGCCGTTGTGCACCACCACAACCCCTCCAGCTTTGTGGGGATGGGCGTTTGCCTCCGAGGGTTTTCCATGGGTAGCCCAGCGGGTGTGGCCAATGCCGAGATTTCCGTTGAACCGCTCCCCGGCTGTTTTTCGTTCCAGCTCCTTAAGCTTGCCCTGGGAGCGGCGGATCACCACTTTCCCTTCATGAAAGATAGCTACCCCGGCGGAATCATATCCCCGGTACTCCAGCCGCCGCAGTCCTTCCAGTAAGACTTCTTTAGTCTCCCGGGAGCCGATGTAACCAATAATCCCGCACATAGTTTTTAATCCTTCCGCTTGTTCCTTCTTTTGTAATGCACTTGCCTGGCCCTGCTGAATGCCAGATGGTCCGGGGGAACTTCTTTGGTAATCGTCGAACCCGCGCCGATAATGGCATCGCGCCCGATCTTGATCGGAGCTACCAACTCGGTATTGCTGCCGATGAATACTCCATCCTCGATGATCGTCGGATGTTTCCTTAGGCCGTCGTAGTTGCAGATGATAGTCCCCGCCCCCACATTAACTTTTTCCCCTAAAGTAGCATCTCCCAGGTAAGTTAAGTGATTGGCCTTGGCGCCTTTACCGATCACGGATTTCTTCACTTCCACGAAATTACCGATGCGCGACCCTTCCCTGAGGACAGTCTGGGGGCGCAGATGAGCAAAGGGGCCCACTTCCACCCGATCTTCGATTAGGCTCTCCGAGACCACTGAAGAAGCCTTTATGGTTACAAAGTTCCCCACCCGGGTATCGGTGATCTTACAACCGGGCTCGACCAGGCAGTTTTTTCCCAGAGAGGTTTTCCCCAATAAATAGCAGTTCGGGTATATGACTGTATCCCTGCCGATCTCCACTTCCCGGTCGATGTACGCGGTCTGGGGATCTATGAGGGTAACTCCTTCCAGCATGTGCCGCTCGGCGATCTTCTGCCTAAGGTGTTGGTTGGCTTTGGCCAGATCGAGACGGGTGTTGATGCCCATGACTTCCAGAGAATCTTCCGCAAGGCAAGCCGAGGCTCTCTCCCCCTGGGAACTGGCCCTTTCCACTACATCCGTAAGATAATACTCCCTCTGGGCATTCTGGTCGCTCAAACCTAACAAAGCAGGGAATAGAAACTTAGCATCAATGCAATAAATACCGGTGTTGATCTCCCGGATGGCCTCTTCACCGGCGTTAAGGTCTTTTTCTTCAACGATGCGCAAAAGCTGCCCGTTCTTTCCCCGAACCACCCGCCCATATCCTTTGGGGTGATCCAGGCAGGTGGTCAGAACGGAAAGGGTATTCAAGCCTTCTTCATGGGACTTTATAAGGTTCTTTACCGTTCCGGCAGTAAGTAAGGGAACATCGGCGCAAAGAATCAGCACGGTTCCCTTAAAATCCTTAAGGGCCGGGCCAGCGGTCAAAACTGCATGCCCCGTTCCCAGTTGCTCTTCCTGGTCGACGAACAGGATATCCTTAGCATTAAATTTTTCCCGGACAATATCCCTTTGGGAGCCAACCACTACAACCAAACGATCCGGGCCAAGGCTCCGCGCCAGATCGAGGGTTGACCCCAGCATGGGCTTGCCCGCAACCGGGTGAAGAATTTTCACCAGGTCTGACTTCATCCGCGTACCCTTGCCCGCGGCCAGGATAATTACCGCCAGAGATTTCACGCGTTTGCCGTCCTTGCCAAAGCGGAAGCCAAAAATTGAAAAATAAACTTCGATGATCTCGTAAAAAGTCGCGAAATGGTCATTGCGAGCGAAAGCGAAGCAATCTCGTTTTTATAAGTGCCCGAAAAGACAAGATTGCTTCGTCGTCCCGCCAATGCGGAACTCCTCGCAATGACAGGAACAGGACTTTTTACGAAACTATCATCTTTTTTTCATTATAAAAGAACCCCCGGCCCAGTCAAGTTCTTTTCTCCCTGACTTGCAATTCTCTCCCATTTCCTCGCCCACCTTCACTTTGCAAAATCCCCATTCGTGGCCCGGGGTTCGGGGCGATGAGCGCGGGCAGCATCGGCCGGGAAAAAGCCTGTTCCGAAACTTTAAACCGTGTCTCCGCAAAATGAGGCGGGGTGCCTTTTCCCGCCCCTTCCATGAAACAATCAGCGCCTCATGCTGCCAAGCGAAGCGTCCTATACCCCGGGCCTGGGAAGGATCATCCGGCATCAGTTAAATAACGAATAATTCGCGACCACAAAAAGTGAAGGGGGGCGATCTCCCATTTCTCCTTGACTTTCTCCCTTTATCTCCCTTAGTATAAAAGTTGTCGGGGCGTAGCGCAGCCTGGTAGCGCACCTGCTTCGGGAGCAGGGAGTCGCTGGTTCAAATCCAGTCGCCCCGACCAGACATCTTTAAATTTAATAGGACGCGGATTTACGCTGATAATTAAGTTAGCTAAATCAGGAGACCCGAAAATTTTAACCCAGGCCTCCCGTACGAGGCGGCGGGTGCGGTATTCGCCGAACCCACCTTCTTTCTTTTCTTTCAGGACGAGGAAGGTTTCGCCGGAGAAATCGGGGCCATAAGCGTCTTTGGGATCAAGAATGTAACGGAGCTCGTCTCGGGTAAGGCCATAGAGCTTGGCGTAATAGGCATCCAACTCGGCCCGAATGATTGCATGGCGGTTTTCTTCCCATTTTAATATCAATACTTTTGAGATCCTACTATAGTGAACGTCTAAGAAAGTAGTCATGCGAGGAGTCCGCCTCAGGCAGACGACGCGGCAATCCTATGAGATTGCTTCACTTCGTTCGCAATGACAAACCTATGGATGGCGACTTATCTAAGTCGTTCACTATAATGTCTCTTTCAGCCATTCCCATTCTCTCCCCAGCATCTGCGGATCTTTACAGACATGAAAAGTCCATTGCCCCATTTGTCCCCAGTTATTCACCGCGCTGACCCACCTCTTCGCCGCTTGATGTTTGGCCCGGTCTGCACATCCGGAGATTCCAGTTCGATCTCCTCCGAATCCGGTCCAAAAGGCAAAATATTTTGGCGTTAAATTGATTAAATGAGCCTTTTTCCTCCAAGCATTATGGCTTTCAATTCTAATACGCTTTAAAATCAGAAATGTGTCCCTCGAATCTATGCCAAAAATTGCCGCTCTAAGATCCAAAAAAACAACCCTTTTTCAGGGCGTTATTTTGCAAGATCCAATACTTAGCTTAGTCTAACCCGCATATAACGCATGCAAGCACGGATGACTTTGAACGTGCCGAGGACGTTCTCCTGTAACAGGCCCTCGAATGAGATCTTCTGTCTTCCGCGGCTCATGGTGTCTCTACTTTCTTGATGCCCAAGATCATCGCTTCTACGTCCGCTTTGGCCGCCTCGGCGCGGGCCTTGGCCTCGGCTTTCAGCTTGGCGATTCCCGCCCGACCCTCGCTGACATGCACCATAATACGAGCTTGCTCATGAAGAGGAGGAAGCGGAATAACAAAATCTAATAACGCGTGCGGAGCGATACGAGGCATTCTTGCACCAATCGCGACTTTGGCTTGTTCTGCGATGGCGCTTGATCTTAAAAGAAAAGCGAGCCAACTCTGTAGGACTCCGTCCTTGGTTCGCAACGGCAAGAATTCGCTTGAGGCAATCCCTGTGTCAAACGGCAGTTCGGAACAATCTACAACTTTCCGCAAATAAGGGCGTAGTTTTCCGTAAAGCACATGCCCCTTGTCGAAGTAGACGCACGAACTCTTGATTGTATTGCCTTTACGAGGCGTAAAGCCTAGAATTGCGCCCGTACATGCTTCAACACTCTCCATCCCTAGGTAGTTGAATTCCTCATTTGGCAAATTGTGCGGATCAACTCTTTGGGTAGTCTCTCTTAGCGGATGTATGACCTCGAGCAAACGTGCGTTGGGATACTTGGTTGAATTTGGGTTAAACGCGGCTCTCCGAAAATATGGCAAATCCCAACGCGACGTATATTGCCACCATACGATTAGACACTTGGGTAGCGTGGTCCCGGAAGGCGGGGTCTTCAAGCCCAAATCGGCCAGGAAGCAGGCTTCAATGTCGCGTTCGATCTGTCCGATTTTCGCAGCCGTTTCTCCCGCCGCCTTCTTAGCCGCTTCCCACGCCGCCACGATCTTCTGTTGCACCGGAAGCGGGGGAAGGGGAACTTTAAAATCAAAGAAGAACTCTTCGCGGAACCGATTGCGGCTCACTGCGGCCGATTCGGTCGAAGCGGTGTTCACCGCCTTGATGGTCTGATCCGTTGTGCACCACAGGTACAGGTACTTGGGCAGCAATTTGGTGGGGTCCGTGACAAATTGTGGAAACTCATTGGAAACGTGGCAATCGGCTAGATCGGCGGACACTACCGCAAAAGATGCTTTCCAGGCAAATAACCGGTTGTAGATCAGGGCGCCGGGCACAAGCGGAGAAATCCAGCGGGCGCTTAGCGCGTCGCCCCGCACTCTTTCACGATGGAACACCCCTTCGCCGTACCATTTCACACCGGCCATCTTGTATTCAAAGGTCGGCTCAACCTTGACCATAAGGAACGCGACGCTGAAAAGGTTCTGCCGCTTCCGCTTGGCCTTGAGTTCGCGCTCCACATACACTTTGATGAAAAGAATCTTGGCGATTTCGTCGAACGCGGCGACGGGGTCTCGCTTCTCCCGGTTACGGATAACGTTATGGCATTGGTGGAGCAAGTCCGCAAACTCGTCCTCTTTGAAAACCTTCAAGCGATCAATCAGCTCCCTGATTTCTTTGTCGGAGGCATCAGCGTGGGGAATGCCTTCAATTTCCTCCACATGCTTCGGCATCTTGTCGTGGAGAACGCGCCAGTAACGCGTTTCGCGGTGATTATGGGTGACGAAGAAGGGGGCGTTGGTCAGGCGGGCGTAATTCTCGCCCTGAGCGTAGACTGCGCGATCAATGGCAACGTTGTCGGCCTTGCATTCCACGACGATCAATGGGGATTTTTGAGCCGCCTTATCCTGGGGGATGCGCCAGATGATGAAGTCGGCGCGCGCCTGGGCCGATCCTTTGCCTGTGACTTCCATTTCCTCGGCCATGTGCTCATGGGTAAATCCGTATTCCTCCACAAGCACCTTCTGATACTGCTGACGGACCATCTCTTCCGGCGTAAGCGGCACCCACTTCTGGCGGAGAGGGCTGAATATCTGGTTGCCCCGGATCTGGATTTGGTCCGGTTTGGCATAGGGCTGCGGTTCCAGTTTCTTCCTGGCCATGCGGTCTCCTTCTACTCGTTTTCAAGTTCCTGAAGCCTATCGGAGTCGGCATAGCTGTAATGTTCGGACTCGCCGACAATCACGTGATCGAGCAGGATCAGCTGGAGCAGTTTGCACGCCTTCAATAGATTGCGCGTTGTCTCGTCGTCGCCTGCCGAGGGTTCAGGATTGCCAGAGGGGTGATTATGGACCAGAACCATGGCGGCGGCGGAGAGGTGGAGTGCCTCTTCAATGACACGGCGTACATACACGGTGGCCTGGGTCGGCGTCCCCTCCGTGATGTCCTTCTCTCCCAGACGTTGGTTCTGGCCGTTCAGGAAGACGGCAGCAACCATCTCCTGACGCTTGCCGGTGAAACGTGGGCGAAAGTGGTCGGCGATTGCCTGCGAGGACTCGAACGCGGTGGCTGTCAGTTTCCTGGCGCAAACCTTTTTGCCGAGTTCAAAGGCGGCTTTAATCTGGGCGACTTTCGCGGGTCCGAGGCCGGGCACTTTCAGAAGGTCTTGGATGTGGGCTCGATCGAGTCCACGGAGACCATGAAAGTCCTTCAATAGGGTACGTGCAAAGTCCGAAGCGTTCTGTCCTAGCATACCTTCCTTGAACGTGCCTTGCCCCACACGGAGGATGATGGCGAGCAACTCCGCCTCGGTGAGCTTATCGGCCCCTTCGGCCAGCAGCCGTTCGCGCGGTCGCTCCTCTTTCGGCCAGTTTTTGATGCGGCCAGATTTCATGCTTCTACCATGACGGTGCCGCTTTTGCGGCATGTATTTTCCATGGTCGGATCATATCAACCTCTCGCTTTATCATAATCAGGACTTGCGGCCGGAAGTCCCCCGTCGCGGATCGGCAAAGAGGGAACACTGCACTTCCTCCCGGGCTATGATTTTTAGAATGGCTTGTGCCGAAATCCGCTCATGAATATGAAGGGAGATCGGATTGACTTCGAAAGATTTCTTTTCTCTCTTCCCGGACCATTCCAGCCAGGGATCATGGCTTCTAAGCGCGTTGGCGAGCAATTCAGCTTCTTCGCCGGTCAAAGGGCGCCTTCTGGCAGTTTCAAGAAGCTTTGGTAGTTTGTCCGGGCTCCCCGTTTGATCGAATCGCAAAGCCGGAGGAATATTCTTACGCTTGGCGCCTTTATGCCGATAGTCCTTTACCGAAAGCTCTGTATCTTTACCCTTTTCACCCTTCTTCCGCGCCATTAAAGCCTCCATTTCCCAAAGAAAACGCCCTCATATTTTTTGCCATTGTTCGCCATGGCAATGGGAATTAGGAACTGAGTCGTAAGTCCTGCCATCGAAAATTCTCCCAGCTCGTTTTTTCCCCACCCGTTTTCCATAATGATCATAGGCTCCCCATTGCTTAAAGAAAAATGGGACTGAATATCTTTCACATTGGTCGCGAATATCGTAAACCCAATCTGGATTCATAGGCCTTGCATGAGAGCCGCTTTCTCCCCCCACAATAACCCACTGGATACGATCCAGGAGATTGGCATTTAACAATATTGGGCCTAAAAGAGGTTCAATGGATAAATATTTCACATGCGCCGGAGTGCGCTGGAGATGCTTAATCCGCCATGTGTAATTTCCCTTTTCTACAGAGACCCCGAGCCAAATATGGGGTGGCCATGCGGACTTACCATTCCCATTTGATTCGGCAGAAAAATTGAATTGTACCCAAGCCAACATTCGCTCTGACCGTTTCGTCAAAATCTGGAATATATGATGGTTTGCATTAATCATTACTTCAAAAACTTTCTCAATAAAATCGTCCGGAACGTCTTCATGGAACAGGTCAGACATGGAATTGACGAAAACCGTCCTTGGCTGTTTCCAGCGTAGAGGTAGAGTTAACCGTTCCGGCCATAGCTTAAGATCGAAGCCTTGTTCGTAGGGATGGCCAGGGATACCACGGAACCGTTCTGCAAACCTTTCTGCATAGCAATTGGTGCAGGCGGCACTTATTTTCGTGCAACCTGTTACGGGATTCCAGGTAGCGTCTGTCCATTCGATTTTTGATCTATCGCTCATTGCTTATCTTTCTCGTGTTTGGCGAAGATTTGCTCAGCAATTTTTTTGCCGTTTGCATTATGGCCGGCAAATATGAGGCAATATAAAGGAGCGTTTTTGCTGTTGGCCATCAAGACGGGGTTAGAACAATGGGGGAATATCTCTTCCAGCCGTTTCTTGAAAACACGCCCAAACTCTTTGCCTGATAGTTTGCGTTTTACTGTCTCCGGGCCAAAAAGAGTCTGTTCATCTTCATAAAGATCAACCATCCAGTCAACAGTACCCCAAAACTGTTCCAAGCGGGTTTTTGCTGATTCTGAAATCATTTGCGGATTTTTCCGGAGGACGCCGCGGTTAATGGCCATAACCGGAAAATTAAGCACAATTTCCACTGTTTTTATCGCAGCCAAATTTTCCATCGTTTGCCACTGAAATTCCATTCCGAAAGGATCAATAAAGGCTATGGCCCTTTTCTTGCTCGCATAAGGCATTTGGGGGAGTATTTGTTCACGGAGGATCCTGTTGGAATCTCCATGATAGATGGTAATGCTATGGCTCGGGAATTCTTTATGCAACTTCTGAAGCTTTTCTACACGCCAATCCGTTTGCTCAATGAAATGATACTGTGTGAAAGACGGTGAAAGGTTGAGGGCGATTCGCGGTGAGCCATCAACAAATTTTTGCTCATCCCTCGTCTTTGGCTTTCCTGTCCCGGCAAAGGCATCAATATACTCGTAACCTTGACACCATGATTGGTTTGTGAGAATTTTTAGATACGCCGCTAAATATTTACCCAAAAGTTCGAGCTTCTCAACAGACCACTTGCCGATTAGGTCTTCCTTTTGATTTGATGACATTTCTCCAGCTCCCTGTATCTGGTGTCAAATCTTTATCCTTGATTTTTACAGTGACCGCTTCAGCATCAAGTAACCTTAATTCATTCCCCCTTCGGGCAGGAAGTCACATTGAGGATCAAAAAGCAAGAATCGTTTGCTTTCCTCATCCTGAAGGGGTTCAATTTCCCCCTGTTTACTAGATCTTCAGCTCTAACTGCCGTTTCATAGGGAGCGTTTATTTGCAATAGGTCGTCAGGCCAAACAGCACGCTTCACCAGAACCTCTTCTTTGATGAATTCCCGAACCCTTTCATCAGCAACGGAGAAGAAACTTTGATGGGAACCGGTAATTCCTCGCCAATCCCATTTTTTTCCAAGAATTCCTCGGCAAGCTCATTGATCTTTTCGTAAGAAAGAATTGGAGCCCTAAAGTGGGAAGGCATCAGCTTATGCGTCCTTTAATTTTTTTGCCAATTTATTCAACTGATCCTTTGTTAATTTCTGTCCCCTTAATGTGCGAAAGACTAAAGGCAACTTCGAAACCAAATTCTTGTTTGAAAGTATTTCCTCAGGAATGCGGCCACTGCTTGCGTGAGCCAGATCAACAAATTCGTGCCAATCGTTCGAGCCTTCTTTAATGTTTAGAGATTTGGCGTATTGTCCCAATTTTTCGGCATTCGTGGGGGGGGTCATGATCCCCCTTTCGATTTTGCTAATGTTCCCTGGATCGAAGTTATTCTCCAAGCAAAACTGCCTAAGAGTCATTCCCAGTTCGATCCTCTTCTTTTTGAAAAACTGCCCAAATAGATTACTGGACATTACGCTACACCCCCTTTCCCCTTTTTTGTTGTAACAATTTTACAACATGGGAAAAATGATGTCAAGTGTAAAGGATAAGTCCTCCAAATTTCTTACCGACTTCTTACCAGTAAATAAATTGACACTTCAAAAAATCTAATAATTCCCAGCATTATGAATTATATTCCCTATCATTCTGGAATTATTCCCTCAACGCTCACTTAAATTGACCCACTTATGCTCAATAGAATTGACCCACCCTAAAAGTGTATTATTGCGCGCGCAATATGAGAATATTTTCATTCAACTATCTGATTTTTAAGCATTGTGGCTATACCTATGCTTATATAACCTGAAGTACTCCTGCCTGGGTTATTTTTCCTTAGCATAAGTGGGTCAATTCCTATGAGTGTCAAAGCGAACGGAAAAACTAAATAATTTCAACCTAAGCCCGTTCACCCTAAGCCTGTCGAAGGGTAAATTACGGACTTTTGCAAGAAGCTCAATTAAATTAAATTTTTAGAATTTATCGCCTTCATATCTGCTGAGGGGTAGGGGGAGATATAGCATTAGCCACTGCCCTAATTTTCTCTCGTATTATTTTATTTCTTTTCTCCGTAACTCTTCCAGTGGCACATAAATAATTTCGGGGTGGCCATAGCGGGCCCCGCCAAAAGCATGAGCACCAGCTTCTGTCTGCAAGCATGCCCGTAGGCGTGTATGACAAGGTGTCCCTACCAGCACCATTTCTTTCCCAGATACTATATCCACACTCATGATCCCGCTCCCGCTTTGCGGCTCCAACATGCACACCAAATCAGGAAAAACAGCTTTTAGCACACGACCTATCCACAAGGCCATGGTCTCGTTTTTGATAACCAGCTTAGCCTCCTGCCCAGCAAAAGCATCCTGGCCAACCATAGTTACGTTAGTGATGTAAAACCCTGCCTTGTCCTCTCCCTGGATTGTGGCTACCTTACCCCTAAACAGCTCCCACCCATTTAGTGCTTTGGCAACGGCGCTAACCGGATCTCTACCTTCCCTGCGTGCGGACAAAATGCGCTGGCCGATCTCCATAGCTTTGGTAATGGTATGGGGAATCACGGCAGCTTTGACTTGGGAGCCGCTCATGGGATAATGATTATTTGCTCCCATGCCTCCGCCACGGGTGATCATCCAGCGCCCAATCTCATCGGCAAAGGTAGAATTGAATTGTTCGGCAACAATAATTGTATTGCCAACAGCATCCACCAAAGGCATGGGAGTCAAAGAAATACCATGACCAATGAAACTGGTCATCTGGGTTTCTGGCGCCGACCTCCCCAGGGCATCACCATTTATAGTGCTGATGCCCATCCTGGCTGCCAGAGACAGGATTACAGGCGTATTCAAACCTCCAACTTCAAAAGGCACCACATAATCTATCTTTCGACCAAGATGCTTTTCCATGACTCTGGTAGCTTCCAGTAGCTCAAAACTTGATTCCCACTGTTCCAGCAGTTGTCCAATATTCATTTTCTCTAATGTCTTGACTGACCCCATAATTCCGCCGCTGACAACCAGGACATCGTCAGCAATATCCTCAGGGTCTATAATGATTATTTCCCGGCCCTCAGATAGGTCTTTTTCTAAAATTGCCCTTCCCCATTGCGGACTGCCTCCCCCACCGGTGCCAAGAATAGATAGACCTTCTATCAGCGCCTCAACGTCACCTCCTGCCAAACGCTTTTTGGCCATTGTATATACCTCCTGTCAAAATGTATTTGAGGGTCATCTCCAAAAGGGTTGGTAAAAACATAGAGGTTCCAGGGGCCGAGGATATATAGAAATATTTCAGAAGAAAGAATCATCGCTAAACCCTATTGAATCCAAAGCCCAAAATCCTCGACCCATTTTAAGCGGCAAAGTGGGTGAAGAGGCGGATTTATTATGCGGATTAACAAATGGAAGCTTTTAGGCCAAGTTAATAATTGATGAACTCGTAAAAAGTCGGAAATCGCCTTTTTTCGTCATTCCGGCCCCGTATCAAGTACGGGGTAAACTCCAGCCGGAATCAAGTTAAATCCCCCCAACCCCCCTTTATTAAAGGGGGGCGAGGGGGGGATTTTTCACGCCGATGTGGAATTCGCCCCGCGTTCCGCGGGGTCGACTCGGCCATGTGGAATCACCTTGATAATTTGGGTTCAACCTTGTACAAAAAGCAAATTCCTATACAATCCAGTTATTTCAAGGAGTTATCAAACCTCTGGACTCCGGTTTTCACCGGAGTGACGACTTTTTACGAGGCCATCATAATTAAGAGGGCCATTATATTTTCAGCCTAAATGTTGAATCTTGGGCAACAAATCAAACGGAAAGAAGGTAACCAAACCGTCAGCCAGTTCTTATTCTTAGCCGGGCGATTCCCGGATACGCTCCAGAAAAGGGGTATACACCGGGTCTTTTTGAAAGCGGGTGCTATTGGCTAAACCACCCGCCTTTAAAATCATGGCCAACTCCACTGTTCGGCGCCCGATACTTTCAGCTCCGTGCAGGGCTACCCTCGTACATAGGCTGCCATCCTTCTCCTTCTTCTCCAGCACATGGCGATCTACCTCATTATAGGTCCAGGCACCTGCCCCGATATATGCCTCCCACATGTCCCCTGTAACCGGAACACACCCCATGATGAGAGCATGGTTTATCAAATCTGTGATGGTATGCTCCTGGCCGGAAAACAGGTGGGCGCCCTGGGCAATGGAAGCGATGACCTTCAAACTTCTGGGGAGTTTGGCTTCTCCGGGAAAAAGTTCTGCATAGCGGCCGAACAAGCTGTTGCCCAAGCGATCCAGGAAGGCTTTCAACTGGGCCGGAATTCCCATATGGTAAACAGGCACCGAATAAATAATTGCATCCGCTTCTAACCATTTATCTCTTAGCCCCTGAAAATCATCCTGGATGATACATTCACCCCGCTGATTCCCGCATTTAAAACAGGAAATACAGGGAGCAAATTTTTTACCCTTGAGGGGATATAGCTCCGTGGAAACCTGATCCGGGGCAACCTGGCTGGCCGCCCCCAATGATTTTTCCAGGAGGTAGTGACTGTTACCTTTTCGGGGACTGCCGCAAATACCCAAGACATTGATCATTTCAACTTCTCCCTTATTATTCCCCTAATTTTCTCGTTCTTTTCGATGGCCATTTTTATGCTGTCAGGGTCGATTTCTCCGTCATCATTAGCCCATGATAGGGGTATTGCATATATATAGCGCTATGCCTGCGCTTTTGTTTGTCAACGCTGATGGCTTCGTAAAAAGTCCTTTTTGCCCCATTTTCGTCATTCCCGCGAAAGCGGGAATCCAGTTAATTCAAGCAGTTCTGTCCCGCCAAAGGCGGGACTGCTTTCGCAGGAGTGACGGCTTTTCTGACTTTTTACGAGATCATCAACGCTGATCCTTTTAGAAAGCGCGACTGAAATATAGCGATAATTTTGTGTTACACCACTAGCCCCCGGCGAAGGCCGCCACAACTGACATTACATCTCCGTCTCGTAGCGCCCAGTTAGCCCTTTCTTTTTCACCAACTCTGTGCCCATTTACGGCCACTAAACCCGAAGGCTGCAGTTCTTCTATTCCAATCTTGTCGCACAGAATCTTAATTACATCTTGTACCGTGGTTCCTTCCGGAAGAAGGAGTTCGGACGGTTCAACCCGCGTTCTACCGCCCACCCCACCCCCCACCCGCAGCTTCACATTGATCATCAATAGCCACCCCAGACTTGTCGGTAACTTGTTCTTCGCATGAAGAATAGCACTCTTTATCTACTTTGTTTGGAATAATTCCTCAATGGGTACATAGTCATAAGAAAATCCGAAATGTTTGGGGCCCATCACAGCAAGCCCCTTTTCAGTCCTATAAACAGGGTGAATGGGGGCGCCAATGATGGCAAGGATTTCCCCCACCGAAATATCAGTATTGGTAATTGGTTCGCCATCGGTTAACTTTACCGATGCTATTATATCTGGACTCATCACATAGGGCCTCCCATCAAGCCAGGTCATATGGTTTTCGTTCTTAAACCAGACTTTGAAAATGTGGCCGGAAAATTCATCCAGCCCTTCCACTTGGTAATGACCGAACATGTACCCATCCCGGTCTTCCCAGTGTTTTTCCATGACCCTGCCTTTAAAGAGTACCCAACCAGCTAAAAAGCGGGCCGTGACAGCTACCGGGTCGTCACCAATCTCTCGAGATCTGCGGATGGTCAGACCAATTTCCAGGGCCCCGGTCAAGGTGCCCGGTTGAAGGGTCTGCTTCAAGTCCCTTCCTTTCATCATGAATCCAGCTGATCCAACCAAGCCGAAGGAAGCAGCGCTTACCAGTTTGCCGATGCGCTCCACCATCTTATAGGATGGAGCTTTTTTTACAATCGTCACGCTGCCCGCGTAATCACAAAAAACTATCGGATATACAGAAAGGCCCTGCACCGCAGCCAGAGACTGGGTAATTTCTGGTATCGCCCGCCCGCTGAAGTCTCCGTCCACCACTGTTAAACCCAGCTCATAGGCCGCATCCACCGGAGCAGGCGTGTTGATACCCCCCATCTCCGCTGCTATCACAAACTGGGGGGAAATCCCGCTGTAAGCCGTCAACTCCCGCAAGGCTTGAACCAATTCTTTTTGTACCCTGACCTGCATTCCCATTTCCTGCAAACGTTCAGAGAGGTTAGAATCCTTGGGGGCAATTGACCCCATATAAAACGGGCACACTGTCCAGGCCTCATCAGGTACCTCCGACGGGTCTACCCATGTAATCTGGCCGGCTCTTTCTAAAGTGCCGGTTAAAAACTTGTGGCCCTTTTCAGGGCTGCCGCCTCCGCCGGTGCCTAACAAAGTGCAACCCCGCACAAAATCTTCCACATCCTGCCTGGTTGTTAATTTGCCTTTGTTCATAGCTCGCCTTCTTTCCACCTTGCCGGTAAATATTAGAGCCTTCCGCATCCTTACTTCAGGAGGAGTTTATTCCTTACCGATGCTCCCTGCCATCTCCAGCTCAGCTGCTATGTCAGCAAGTCCAAGGCTGTTCAGGGTGCTGCGTTTGGGCCGGCTGGTTGCCGAATCCCAGCCATGAAGAGAATAATACTCGTCCAACATTTGGTCCAACTCTGCCGTTGAATTAATGGCAATGGTATCCGGCCGGTCGGGGCTTCGCTCATTCATCAGCCGCCATGCCAAGGTGTCATCCTTCCGGTCAGCGCCCAGCCTGGTGTTATAACATTTCTCCAAGGTCACTATCCGCCTTCCGGCCAGCATGATTTCTTGTTCGGAAATATTGTAACCGGTAGCCGCTGAGAAAAGGTCTGCCATTAACTTAGGAGTGATGCCGTAAAGGGCTGTGGTGGAAAAGGCACAGAAGCCCAGTGCATCTGTAACGGCATAGCAGTCTTCGTGCCAGCGCACAATTTCAGCTCGCTTTTCAGTAATATAGGGATTGGCATATTTTTCGTCCCCGGTAATCGTTTTGATCAAGGCCCGTGCTTCCGGGCTCAACCCAAATTCTGCAAAGGTTTCGGTGTGCAGGTGATCTGCTCCCCGGGGGTTTACCGCAAAGGCCAGGGCATAAGATTTGGCTGACCTGGTATCTACCCGGGACTGTTCCAGTCCTTTGGAATGGACAGCCCATTTATAGGTATCCCCACCCACCCGTTCAGCCGCCCGTTTGACCCCTTCGGCCAGCAGGTCCCCGAACCCTTCACGGAAGGCTATTTGCCTGACCAAGCGGACAACAGCTTCTCCGTCACCCCAGCGCAACTCCCTGCCATCCAGGTCTTTCCGGCCTAAAGCGCCTTTTTCGTAGCACTCCATCGCCCATTGGATTACGGATCCGGTTGATATCGTGTCCAAGCCGTAAATATTGCACAGCTCGTTGGCCCTGATGACTGCTGCAGTATCCATGACGCCGCAGCCGCCGCCAAGGGCGCTCATGGTCTCATATTCTGGCCCGCCGGCGTAGGACCCGGCAAAAACTCCCCGCTCAACTGTACTGTACCTGTGGCAGCCGATCACGCACCCAAAACAGGCCACTCGCCGTTGGAGATACCCTTTTTCTACCAGGTATTGCCCCGTAAGGGGATATACATCGTCCACACAGCTGCGCTGGAAATTATAGGCCGGAAAAACCCTGAGCTCATTTACCCCATTCAAACTCCCGGAAGTTCCGTAACTGGCCAGTCCTTGGGCCGCTGAATCGCTGAGAAGGTTCTTTCTCGCTAAAATAGCCGTTTCATGGAAGAGGACCGGCTTGGCGGCAGCAACACTTCCGCTGCCCCGCACGGCAATGGCTTTTAAATTCTTAAAGCCCATCACGGCACCGGCTCCCCCGCGACCGGCTGCGTGATAAACGGAAAACATTACAGCGGCAAAGCGCACGAGTTTTTCACCGGCCGGGCCGATAGAGGAAATTTGGATATCTGCATCCCCCAATTCTTTCTTGATAGCCAAGTCTGTCTCTCGGACGTCTAGGCCCCACACCTTGGAAGCATCACGAATTTCTATTTTTTCGTCGTCTATCCAGAGGTACACCGGTTCTTCGGCCCGGCCGAAAATTACAATGTAACCGAAACCGGCAAATTTAAGTTCAGCACCCCATTGACCGCCGCCGCTGGTTTTTAAGTATAATCCGGTAGCCGGGCTCAAGCAGGTGACGGTTGTCCGACCGGAACTGGGAGCCGCCGTACCTGATAATAACCCGGGTCCAAAGATCAGGACATTTTCCGGCCCCAGGGGATCAGTGCCAGGCTTAACCTGATCCCACAATATGCGGGCATTTATGCCGCGCCCACCCAAATACGAAAGCAATACATTTTTGGAAACTGGCTCTCTCCACCACGTACCATTGGTCAGGTTCACAAAGAGAATATCCCCAGCAATTTGACGCATTTTACACCTCCACCAGCCCCATTAATCCAAACTCCAAGCAGTAACCCTGGCCCGCCGTTTATCCCGTACCGTATGAGAGAGGGGCTCGTATTGTAGGGCTCCAGCCGGGCAGTACTTGACACAAGCAGGATCTCCTTTGCACTGATCACACCTCATGGCTGTTCCTTTTTTAGGGTGTATTTCAACAGCACCCAGCGGGCACACGTTGACGCACTCCTTACACCCGATGCACAAGTCCTCCAGAACCTGCGCCGCCCCGGTTGCCGGGTCGTGCTTCATGGCCCCAACGGGGCATACTTCTTCGCAGACCGGTCGCTCACAGTAGGCGCAAGTAACTGGAACGCTCAGGCATTTCTCTTCGAATTTCACCACCCGGATGCGGGCCAAACGCGGAGAGTAAATGCCCTCGTGCTCAAAAGAACAGAAAAGCTCACATTGTTTGCACCCCGTGCAGAGTTGGGAATTCGCACTTACCACTTTCTGGCTCACTTGAAACCCTCCCGATTCCTCAGTTTGCTTTTCCTAAACAGAATATTGATCAAACCAATCACCAGCAGCACTTCTAATTGACGCTTGCAAGCGGCCGGCTGGCTCTACCCGGTCGGTAAGCATGGCCCCTACCAGCCTTCCCTGAAAATAGACCAGCTTTTGGTAGTTGTTTCCCTGGCGATGAATGGAAACCTCCCATTCTTCCTGAGCCGGAGCCTGAACGATCCCCATGGAAATAAAAGGTAAACCCAAAATCTCCAGGGCGTTTCGTGGCAGGGATCCCCTATACCGCGCCTTTTCCCCGGCCATATTTAGCCCGGCGGTCCGCCCCTGGGCCACGGCATGGGGCCAAATGGGCATCGAGCAGGACTCCTGCCTGGTAATGTCATACGTATTGGCTACATCTCCCGCCGCATAGATGTTGGGCAACCGCGTACGCATCCTGCTGTCTACTGGAATACCACCGGAGCCGGACAAAAGTTTATCTACCAGGCTGGTATTGGGCCGGACCCCTTTACATACCACCAGCAGGTGACAGGGGATTTCTTCTCCGTTATTCAGTATGGTAGATTTGAGGCCGCCGGCTGAGTCCTGAACGACCCTAACCACATCTGCACTACACCTGATTCTAAGGCCATGCCTTTCCATATGCTGCTGGACCAACCTCCCCCCCTCATCGTCTGCTACCTGAGATAACAAGTGGGGCGAACTAACGATCATTTCCGGGGAATTGCCTGCTTCATGTAAGGCACAAGCTAATTTTACTCCCACTAAGCCACCGCCCCAGATAACTACTTTGGCCCCGGCCATGGCTTGCTGCCGAATATTTATAGCGTCTTCAATTGTACGAAGCCCGGTAATCCCCTTGATCTTTGCCGGAAGATTAATTGGAAAGGCAGGCAGGCCGCCAGTGGCAATGAGCAGGGTCTCATAAGTAATGGCCTGCCCCGTTTCCAGTTCAACTGTCCTATGCAAAGGGTGGATCGCTATTGCCCTGGTTCCCAGTAATTGGTTAACCTTTAAGCGTATAAATAAATCCCGATCCTCCAAAAAAAAGTCTTCGATTTTGATATGACCGGCAATATAGTGAGTTAACAACACCCTGGAGTAAGGAAAATGTTTTTCATCGGAAATAATCGTGACTTCCCCGCAAGGATCCTTAGAGCGGATAGCCTTAACCCCTGCCAGCCCTGCCGCACTATTACCAATAATCACGTATTTAGCCATGTTTCTTAACCGCACATCTTACGGTTCCGGTGGTAAGGCTAACAAACATAGCTCTTTCGCGCCGCCGTTTAGCTGCTCTCTCCGGGGCATTTTTAGCTGTCTGGAGGGCTCCTGTCGGGCAAAATATGGCGCATAGAGGGGCTTGCCAACCTATGCAGCCATCGCATTTGTGTACAACCCCGTTGGTTGAAGTTTCCTCGACCGGGTAAACGATGCGCACCGCCCCAAAGGGGCACTCCATTACACAACTGTAGCAGCCAATGCACCGGTTTTGATGAACCCTGACCATTCCGGACTTGGGGTCGACCCATAGCGCCCCGGCCACACAGGCGTCTACGCAAATAGGATTTTCACAATGCCGGCAAACGGAGATTTGTCTCCGGCCTTCGATTTCATCAAGCCACAACAGGGGGGTTCGCAACTTGGGTATCCCTTGGTCATTGATTGGCACCCGCAGCGCAGGGCCCAACGAACAGGCCAATTGACAACGGCCACAACCGTCGCATTTAATACTCTCCTCCCGAAGCGCTAACAATGTAAAACGAACCTCGATTCCTTCTCTGTATCCGGGGCTTATACCGACCTATGACCGGCCATCAAGAGTCCCAATTGATCCAGATTCAAACCTTCCCTGCTGAACTCCCCCACAATTTTCCCTTGAAACATCACCGCAATGCGGTGGGAAAGCTCCAGCAGCTCGTCTAGATCGCTGGAAATTAAACAGATGGCCACACCGCTTTCGGCACATTCCACAATTTTTTTTCGAACATATTCTGTGGCGCTAAAATCCAGCCCCCTGGTAGGTTGACAAGCCACAAGGATTTTGGGGTTCATGGAAAGGGCTTTAGCAAGAACTACCTTCTGCTGGTTTCCACCAGACAGATTGGCAACCGGCACATTAATCCCCGGGGTTTTTATACCATAAGACTGCACAGCCTCTTTCGCCCATTTGTCTATGGCCCAAGACCGGGTTATGCCCCATTGAGAGTAGGGCGGATACTCTACACAGTCCAGAACCAAGTTTTCACCGACAGTCATTTCCGTTATAACCCCATGTGTATGTCTATCTTCCGGGATATAGCCAAGCCCTGCCCGGCGGCGATTACGGATGCTCCACCTGGTTACATTTTTCCCGCCAATGAAAATGCGGCCGCTTTTCGGCTTCTTTATGCCTAATATCACTTCGGCTAACTCCATCTGGCCATTGCCAGCCACACCGGCAACTCCCAGTATTTCTCCTGCCCCAATTGATAGGCTTATATTTTCAACAACTGGCTCCCGGTGTTCTTCCTCTATAGTTACTCCATCAACTTCCAGGACAAACTGGGGCTGGGCTGGGGGTTGGTTTCTCATCACTGGTGAAATCCATTCCCGGTCCACCATCATTTTGGCTATTTCTTGCGGAGTGGTGCTTTTCTTTTCAACTGTAGCTACGTGTTTACCACCACGCAAGACGGTTATCCTGTCGCTGATAGCCATTGCTTCGTTCAGCTTGTGGGTAACTAACACCACGGAATGGCCGCGCTCGCGGGCTTGCAATAATAATTCCAACAGGGATTCTGCCTGCTGCGGCGTTAATACCCCTGTAGGTTCATCCATAATCAGCACCCTGGCTCCCTGGTACAAAGCCTTCAATATTTCGACTTGCTGCCGCTCACCTACCGAGAGGACTTCTGCCCGTTCATTCAGTTTGACCTTAAAACCATATTCCCCGCAAAGTGTTTCAACCTGACTTTCAAACCTCTTCCACTGTGGGACAATATCTCCCCACTTTAAGGTAGGCATCACAATATTTTCTAAGACCGTATGGTTGGGGATAAGGGAAAAATGTTGATGGATCATGCCAATGCCCTTAGAAATAGCCAGTCTTGGCGACCAGTTCCGGGATACGTCTTCGTTCCATACCCTGATGTTTCCGCCATCCGGCTGGTACATGCCGTAAAGGATATTCATTAAGGTGGTTTTTCCAGCACCATTTTCCCCGACCAACCCCCTGATCTCTCCGGCATCCAGCGTAAAGGTTACCTTGTCCAAGGCCCTTACGATGCCAAATGTCTTGGTGATTGCTTCCATATTCACTACATGTTTGTTATGCATGACCGCTTTAGCCGCACGAACTGTCCCGTCGGCCATCTTCCCATCCCTTGCAGGCTAAAAGTGAAAGCTACTTAAAAAAGGAACGTAACACTTTAGCTCTTTGAAAAAAGGTGTGTTGTAAAGGCCAAGGGATTCCAGGGGCCGGGGGCCAGAGCGGAACGCTTGGAATCATAAGGCGCCTATTTCTCCGCATATGGGGCGGGCAAGAACCCCCGCCTCCTCCGGAGGAAAAGATCTTCTGTCCTCGTGGCCAAGCGGAAACCCAACCGATGCTTCCGGCGCGTTCCGCTCTAACCCCCGGCCCTCAACAAAGGCTTTTATACCATTTTTTCAAATCGCCAAACTATTACAAAGGAACTACGCTTTTTCCGCGACCTTGCGCGGAAAAAGTGGCCCGCCTCAGGCGGGCAGCGAAAAGTCCTGAAATCCCCCCTAACCCCCCTTTGGCAAAGGGGGGAAGGGGGGGATTTATCGGCAGACATTTCCTTCTTACAAACATGTTTGTATTAATGAGGCGCTAAGCGCCTATTATGGTGCCGCGGGCCACCTGATTACCGTTACCTAATGGGGTGCCAGATGGCCCAAAGCATTGGCAATTATTTTCTCAGGGCGGCTTTATTTCCGCAGGATATCCGGATGCATCTTGACCGGAATGGTTATTTCTCCTCTTTGAATCTTATTAATAGTATCTTGAATGTCTTTTTCCACGCCCGCCGACACTTTGCCCCGGAAATCGGCTAATTTAAAGTAACTGGCGTCAATTTTTGTGATTTTCCTATGGAGGGTTTTGGCCAAAAAGGCATCAGCCATTTCCTTATACATTTTCCTTACATCAACCAGCACGCTGGTTAATACGGCCTTCGGCGCATCACTATACCAATCGGCAGCGTATCCAATCACCAAACCCTTTGCGGATTCCACTGCTTCATAAACTCCCATAGTTCCTGGGCCGGTCACCGTAAAGAATACGTCAGCTCCCTTTCGAGCCTGAAGTAATGTTACCTCCCGGTGCTTGGCCAGATCGACCCAGTCGCCAACCCAGGACACAATTACGTCCACCTTAGGCCTTACAGACCTGGCCCCTTCAATAATTCCGCTAAACATCAGCTCAAGTGCCGGTATGGGCACGCCACCCACTACACCAATCACACCGGACTTACTTGCCTTGGCCGCCGTGATGCCCACAAGGGCCCCATAAATATACATATCGGGACTAAATGCGGCCACGTTAGGCACCTCAGGCAACTTGGAGGCAACCGACATCATCAAGAACTTGGTCTTGGGGTATTTGGGGGCCGCTTCGGCCAAGCCGTCATAATGGCCGCTACTGGTAAAGACCACGATTTCAAAGCCCTTATCGGCATACCCGGAACCGATTTCAGCAAGCTTGGGAAAAGGAACCGATTCAGCAATGGAAACTTCCCAGCCATACTCTTTTATCAGTATCTGCAGGCCGGCAAACTGGGCGCGGTCCCAGCCGCCTGCTCGTTCTGGGTTGGCTATTGAATAAATTGCCCCAACCCTAACCTTTGATGGTGAAGCTTCTAAATGTTTTCCATCAAAACCTACCAACGCTAAGCCCAACATTGTCATCACTAAAAATACAACAATTGAAACAAACAATTTTCTTAGCATTTCATGTTCCTCCTTTTATGCCTTTATACAATAGCGTCATTTTTAATGACTCGTAATACTTGATGGTTTCGTAAAAAGTCAGAAAAGTCGTCACTCCTGCGAAGGCAGGAGTCCAGAACTGCTTGAATTAACTGGATTCCCGCTTTCGCGGGAATGACGAAAATGGTGCAAAAAGGACTTTTTACGAGATCATCAGTATTATATTCTTCCTAAAACCTTTACCTTAACAGGCTGCCTGTTGCCTCTTTGTCCCAGAAAAACATCACCTCCTTAAATAAGGTTTTCCCGCATCTCCCGGACCGCGAGCCATACCGGCCAAACCAACTACCAGCAGCGTCAGGATGTATGGCAGCATGAGATAGTAATGGGGATTAAGACCAGCACCTGTGCCCTGGCCCCTAAAAGCCAGGGCCTCTCCAGCACCGAATATCAAGCATGCGCCCAAAGCCAACAACGGGTTCCAGCGGCCGAAATATACTGCCGCCAAAGCAATAAAACCTCGACCTAAGGTAACATTATCCGTAAAGCTGCGCACCCACCCCATGGTCAATGCTGCCCCGCCCAGGGCCGCCAGCACAGAGGCAATTATCAGGGCAGCAAACCTAACGTATACCACATTAATGCCGGAGGCATGGGCAGCATGGGTGTTTTCTCCAACAGAACGGAGTTTTAATCCTGGACCCGTCCAGAACAAAAACCACCACATGACTACTATAAGTACAATGGCAGCCAGTGTAAAAGGCGATAAACCAAAAAGTAAGGGCGGAATTGCCGGGACGAGGACTTGTAGTTGTTTGGCCAATAAACGGAAAATAAAACTAGTTGCCCCTAAGCTGACAAGATTAAAGGCGATGCCTATGACCACCTGGTCAGTCGGCAGTGAAACAGAAATAAAGGCTAATATAATTCCGGCAATAATCCCAGCAGAGATTGTGGCCAGCATACCTGCCCACGGATTACCCCCCAAAACCGTGCCGATGATGGCCGCCAGCGCCCCTGCAAGCATTACCCCTTCCACACCAATATGCAACACCCCGGCCCTCTCAGCCACCAAAATACCCAAGGCACAAAAGATAAGCGGTGTAGCTGCCCGTAACGCAGCCAACAATAAATCCCACCACCAGCTTTCTATCATCTTCTTCTATTCACACCTCTTTTAGAATGATAGGAACGAAACCCCTGCCTGCAATCGGCAGGAAATGGAATTTATGCACTGCTTGACTTTTTATTTAGTAAACGCATGGCCGAAAGGCAGACAAATAGCAAGACCGGAATGCCCTGGAAAACGTACACCAGAGCAGATGGCACTCCGGTCATCGCCTGCATATGCCTGGCTCCAGTTTCTAAGATGGCTAACAAAAAAGCTACCGGAATTACCCCAAGGGAATTGCCACCCAAGAAAGCTACCGGGATTCCTGTAAAACCCCAGGTTTTGGACCACCCTTCCGCCACCTTATAGGTAACACCCATCGCCTGTATGCCTCCAGCCAAACCTGCCAGCGCTGCTCCGGCCAGCACTGCAACTGCCAGCACCTTGTTCACGGAAATTCCGGAGGCTTTGGCCGCATCCTTGTTTGAACCGACTGCCTTCAGATACATGCCGAATACGGTGCGCTTCATTACCCAATAGGCGATCATGGCGATGATCAGCGTTACCCATACTCCCATATGTAATCCAAGTTCTGGCGGGAAAAAAGGCAATCTGTATTCTTCAGGGATTGCCCGGGTTGTTCCGTAAAATGCGCCTGGATCCTTTAAGACACCGGTAATCATTGCGGAAACCAGTTGAATACATGCAAAATTCATCATTATTGTAGTGGTTACCTCACTGGCCCCACGTTTTATTTTTAAAAAGAGCGGCGCAAAAACGGTTAATGCGCCGCCAGCCATCGCAGCTACCAAGGCAGCAGTGATTACCACTGCCGGCGAGCCTTGCAGGTTACTGGCCACTATCACGGCAGCAAGGGCTCCAATTTCAATTTGGCCCTGCCCGCCAATATTAAAAAAACCAACTCGGATTGGTATTAGTACCGCTAACCCCGCCAGGGTAATGATTGCTGTCTCCCGGATGGTAGATATAATAGAATGCTTTCCCCTCAGGGCTCCCTCAAACAGGGATGCCAACACAACAAAAGGCTGGGCACCGGAAATTAAAGACATGGACAAAAGTAATATTAATGAAAGCGTTAATGACAAGATAGAAATGCCCACCTGGGATTGCCATAACCAGTGAATTGCGGGAAAATTGTGGCCTTTTCTTATTTCGAAGCCATTCTTCAATGACTACTACCCCCTTGTTTGATCCTTCCGCCAAATTCCAATAGCAGCGGTTTTATTTGAAGCCCTTCTTTTGACTGACCAAAGCCTTGATACAAAAAAGACCCCCATCATTTAGCTGGCAGCTATACTGCTCAACTACCGTATGCCAATAAAAATCTCTCAACAATAGGGAAGCGGTGAAGAAAATTAGAATCGGAAAATTGACCGTCTGCAATCATTGAGGATTTTTTTGTAAGATGTTGGTTTCGCCTGTCTTTTCTCAGATTCAGTGGGGTGTTGGATTGCAAACAATTTGGTAGCGTTCAAAACAAGAGACCTAAACAAAAACCCAATTTACGATACGATAGAAAATTCATCTCATATTCCGAATTCCGTTGGATCGTAGTAAATTTTATAGGAGGATGTCAAGCT
>VGSF01000040.1 GCA_016875165.1 Deltaproteobacteria bacterium | reverse complement strand
GCATAGCGCCTTGATGGGCAAGATGAAGCGGCCCTGGCAGGATGTGGACTATGTTCTTCATTCCTTCGGGAAAAGGATCGGGAATGCCAGGAAGGGGTATTTAGCATACGTTGAGGCGGGGGTAGCGCAGGGGCGCCGCCGAGATCTCATTGGAGGAGGTTTGGTTCGCAGCCTTGGGGGCTGGGCAGGAGTGGAGAAATTAAGGTTGAGGGGGCAAGAACACATCAAGAGTGACGAGAGGATACTGGGAGATTCAGATTTTGTGGATTCTCTCCTTGCCCAGGCCGAAGAACATTACACGCGTCAATGCCAGTTGCAAAGGCGCGGTTATGGTCTCAAGCAAATTGCGGAAAGAGTTGCGGAGATTTACCGGGTGGATGCGGGGAAGGTAATTGCAAAGGGGCGCCAGCAGCAGCTGGTTAATGCCTGGAGCCTTTTTTGCTTTTGGGCGGTGCGGGAGTTGGAAATTCCTCTTACCGAATTGGCCAGACGCTTAGAAATGAGCCCGCCGGCGATTGGATATGGCGTCCAGAGAGGAGAGGCTATTGCCCAGCAGAATAGGTAGCAGCTCGATCATTGAGTTATTTACTTATTTAAGGATGTCCCCCTTAGAAAAAACATTGCGCCGGGTATTAAAGAAAGGACAACCCCACTCTTTCTAATCGTTTCCCTCCATGGCCACCGCCCGGATGGGAAAAGACTCAAGCCCACCCTCTATGCTATGGCCGTTCCCTTTGGGAATAAATCCAGCTACCCCTTAACTGCGCCAGCCGTCAACCCGGCGATCAGTTGTTTGGCTGCCAGGAAAGTAAAAATGAATGCCGGCAGAGCGATGAGCGTTCCCATGGCCGTGATATTCCCCCATTGAACGCCGATGTCAGTGAGATAAATCGTGGTGGCCACTGGCAGGGTCCGCGTGATGCGATTGGTTAAAACCAGGGCAATGATGAACTCGTTCCAGGCGATGCGGAAGGTAAAAATAGAAGCTGCTGCCAGCCCTGGTTTGATTAGAGGGAGAATGATGCGGTAGAAAATCTTCAACGGACCGCAACCGTCTACGACCGCGGCCTCTTCCAATTCTATCGGGATTTCCGATATAAAGCTGATCAGCACCCATATCGTAAAGGGAAGGTTAAGTCCTATATAGACAATAATTAAGCCAAGTCGGGTGTCAGCCAGCCCAAAGTGGGACCAAAGTACATAAATGGGCACTACCAGGACAGCCGGAGGAATCATTCTCAAGAGGAGCGTCCCAAAAGAAACAGTCCCTCTACCCATGAACTTGAAGCGGACCAGGGCGTAGGCCGCGAACCCGCCAATGAGAAGGGTAAAAAAGGTCGATACCAACCCCACCGCCAAGCTGTTCATCATAAATCTTGTAAACCCTTGCTCCAGGAGAACGGTTCTATAATTCTCCAGAGTAGGCATAAAAAACCAGGTGGGGGTTGTAGTAAAGATCTGCACCTGAGTTTTAAATGAGGTTTGAATTAAAACAATAATGGGGATGAGATAGACAAAAGCCAGGGAAAAAACCAGGATATACTTTCCTGCTTTCCAGGTTTCCTTGCGCAACAATGATGCCCAAAAACCTTCCGGTGATTTTTTTTCCATAGGCCGACCCACTGAAATTAATTGTTCATGTCTTTTGGTAATGCGCCTGATATTTCTGCGGCGTTCACTTTTTAGTCAAAGCCGGCCGGGCGATCAGCAGGAACGCCAGGCTCAATAGAATAACGAAAACCAACAGGAAAACGGCATTGACTGAGGCCTGCCCTAATCTCTGGCTCAAGAAAGCGGTTTTGTAAATATTCATGGAGAGCACTTCTGTTTCCCGGCCCGGCCCCCCAAAGGTCATGATGAACATGGTCTCTAGACTCCGGAAGGCGTCGATCACCCGCAGAATGATCGCCACCCAGATGATCGGGGCCAAGAGGGGGAGTTTCACCCGCCAGATGACCTGCCAGGTCGTAGCCCCATCCACTTCCGCTGCCTCCACTGGATCCTTTGGAAGGCTTTGCAGGCCAGCCAGAAATAGAATGAACATGAAAGGAGTCCACTGCCAGATATCGGTAACGATGATGGCAGGCAAAGCCAGGCCAGGGGTCCCCAACCAGATCTTCGGCGGGAAGCCAAATAATTGGACAAAATAGTTTATCAAGCCGTAATTCGCATCGAAGAGATAACGCCAGATCAAACCAACGACCACCGGGGCGAGCATGATGGGCATAATGAATACCGTGCGGAAAACGGCGATTCCCTTCATTCCCTTTTCCAGCAGGAAGGCTAGCGCCAGTCCGAGGATGAGCTGGACGGTTACGGAGCAGCCGGTAAACACGAGGGTTACCCGGATGGAGTTGAAAAGCGCGGGATCTTTCCAGGCCCAGGCGAAATTTTCCCAGCCGATATACTTTCGGGATTCTATCGGAGTGCCAAGAGACCAATCATAAAAGCTCATCTCGAAGCCTTTAATGACAGGGTAGAGGCAGGTAAAAGCCATGACAAAGACGGCGGGAGCAATGAAAAGGTAGGGGGTAATTCCTTTGAAAAGTCTTTGCTGGGCCATCCTGGTTCCTCAATTGGCTGCAGAAGCCTTCATCTACCCCTGCAGCCGGAAGAGAATCCGCCTTTCCCTGTTTTAGAGGAAAGAAGGGAAAGGAATGTTGGGGTCGTCGGCAAAATAATCGCCGTAGTCTTTCGGGTACTGATATTTCCCGATGTCCTGATCACCCGGGTAGGTAAACTTACCCCCCACTTTCCAGATGACGAGCTTGAATTTCATCTGGTGCTTGTTGAACTCATGGAGCAGGACCAGCTCGTTGGGATCTGGGCATTGGGTAGACCACATGTCCCAGTGAATGGGCATCAGGACCTTGGCGCCCAGGTCGCGGCCGATGCGCAGCGTGTCGGAGGCAGTCAGCTTATCGGTAATCCCCGGGCCGTTATCGCCGTAAGAGACCAGGGCAACATCGATCTGGTGCTGTTTGCCATGCTTGTAATAGCCGTTGGAGAAATGGGAGTCGCCGCTATGGTAGATGGACCCCCCGGGGGTTTTGATCACATAATTCACCGCCCGCTCGTCCATGTTCACGGGCATCTTGCCTCTCAAGTCTCCTTCCGGTGGAGGCGTTATCAAGGCCGTCCGGTCGAAAGATTCAACGGCCACGATTTCCGTGTCTTTAATTTTATGGCTCTGGCCGGGCTTCAACCGGACAATCCGCTTTTCCGGAACGCCCCAGCTGGCCCAGATGTCTCCGCACATCTTGGGGCCGACAAAGACCGCCTCCGTATTTTTCACGGCGGCGGCGGCCACGAACTCGCAGATGTGATCTCCGTGGATATGGGTGGACATAACGGCGTCCAGTTTTTTTACGGTGAAGGGATCGATGACGTGGGGAGCGAGACGCAGGAAAGGGGGATATTTCCTTGCTCCAGTCATCCGGATGATCTGGGCATCTTTTATTTTTTCATAGGGCTGCTGCTTTTTGGTATATTCGCCCCTTTGTACCCAGAAGTCAATGGTGATGTCTGCGCCCCCTGGAGTTTTTATCCAGGTGCCGCAACAGGTAAGCCACCACATAACCAATTTTCCCGGAGGAACCCTGGTTTCCTCAATTTCCTCATTGAGGTAAGTTCCCCATTCGGGGAAGACAGCCTTGATCCAAACATCTCGGTCAATCTTCGCTATATCAACTGGCGCCATGGTTTTCATTCCTTTCTTTCTTTTAAGTTTGATGTTCTCGTAAAAAGTCGTCACTCCGGCCTGCCTGTGCCTGGCAGACAGGTGAAAACCGGAGTCCAGGGTATTTATAAGCATTTGAAAATACTGGATTCCGGCTGGAGTTTACCCCGTACTTGATACGGGGCCGGAATGACGGAAAAGGGCATTTTCAGACTTTTTACGAGTCCATCAAGTTTAGCACCTTTATAATTTTTTTTTACAATACAACCTGCGGTGTCCGGGGCAGCGAAGGAAAAACATCCGCATTGCTGCCCCGAAATTCATTGCTTATTTTTTCCAGCTATAATAACCAGCTTTCTCCATGATCTTTCTAACCGGCTCTACAATATCGCCCATAGCCTTTTCAGGGGTTTTCTTACCGGTGGTGGCCTCGTGCAGGGCAATCCCGATATGTTGCACAGAAATTTCTGGCCACTCCGGAATGATCGGCCGCCAGTCCGGATTAGCATACTTCAAATTCTCCAGAATGGCAGTGAACTCTGGAAATTCTTTCTGTAATTCCGGGTCTTTGAGGGTAGACAGGCGGTTGGGCATTCCACCCAGTACGGCAATTTTCTTATCCGTTGCTTTGGAAGTCATCCATTGCATGAACAGGAAGGCGGCTTCCTTCTTCGTAGAATTCGACGGTATGCCAATTCCAAAACCTCCGGTCTCTGTAGAATGTTTTACGGCCTTTGGATGGAGCGCATAGCCTACTTTCCCGGCAACCTTAGAAATGGCCGGATTCCTGACCATGCCGGGGATGGCAGTGGCATCCAGATACATGGCGGCATGCCCTAAAAGAAAGGCGTCAGCCATGGCGCCCATACCGAAAGTGGGAATTCCTGGGGGGCCGGTCTTGATAATTTCTTTCATGGCGTTAATAGCCCTTATTGAGGGCGCCTTATGGAAGGCGGGCTCCCATTTATCATCAAACACCTCACCCCCGAAAGGAGTCAAATGATTCAACCAGGCATGGCCCACCTGATGCCCTGCTTCGCCCCGGCTGGTCAGACCGTACATAGCAGGTTCTTTCTCGCGGATAGTGGCGGCCAGTTTCAGCATTTCATCATAGGTTTTGGGCACCTTCAAACCATGTTTGTCGAAGATATCCTTCCGGTAAGCAAAGATGCTAGTCTCCGACCCGAAGGGGACGCCATAGAGAGCTGCAGTTGGCCCAGGTAGGTACCCCCTCTTTCCCCCTGCCATCCCCGTGGTGGCAACATAAGGGGGAATCAGATCAGCAGCATCATAAGTAGGATCTACCAGAGCAGCGGTAGTAAAAAAGGGGGCCAGAGGAGTGATCAAACCCTTGCTAACATACTCAGTCTTCCACATGCAGACGAAGGAGATCACGTCATAGTCTCCTTTGGGTTTAGACATTTCCAGCAACTGTTTGTCCCGCATGCGCAAGTACTCGACCTTGTCGACTTCAACCTTAATCCCCGTTTCTTTAGTGAATTCGGGGATGAGCTTGGTTGCGGCATCGTAAAAACCGTGGGCCGGGAAATTGACGACAATGGTCGTCCCGGCGTACTTGGCGTAAGGGGATGCCTGAGCACTCCCTCCGATAAAACTTAGAATAAAAAAAACACCTAAACCAACGATTAACCCTTTTTTCATATCGAATCTCCTTTCTTGATCTTTAAATTACTATCCGGCAATAGAAAATTTCTTTTCACCTCCTTCAACCCGGGCGAACTTCTACGTTGGACATCTGCTCTAATACCTTTACCAAAGCGGAATGGTCCCAATCTAACATCCCCTGAGCAGTCATGGCATTCCACAAATCCATCATCATGGAAGTTCCGGGCAAATAAATTCCTAATTCTCTGGCTATGGCTAACACAATTCCAATATCCTTTTGATGAAATCTCATCTTGCCGCCTGGTTCGAAATTACGGTCTAACATCCTCTGGCCATGTTCCTCCAATACCCGGCTTTGGGCAAATCCCCCAAGTAGGGCCTTCCTAACTTTTGCCGGGTCAGCCCCTGCTTTTTTGGCGAAAATCAGCGCCTCGGCAACTGCATCTATGCTTAAAGCCACAATGATCTGATTCGCGGCTTTGGCAATCTGTCCCGTCCCCTGGCCCCCGATATGGGTAATATTCTTTCCCAATTTTTGCAGAAGGGGAAGGACCCGCTCAAATATTTCCGCTTTTCCACCCACCATGATAGAAAGGGTTGCTTTCTCGGCGCCAACCACCCCGCCGCTCAAAGGAGCATCTAACATTTCTACTCCTTTAAGGGCTAATTTTTTTGCAACATTTCTCGCCGTAGTAGGAGAAATCGTGCTCGTTTCCACTACGATCGACTCGCTGGCGACCCCTTCGATAATCCCGTTTTGACCCAGGACAACTTCTTCGACCGCTTGATCACTCGGCAAGGAAGTAAAGATGATTTCCGCTGCTTTAGCGACTTCTTTGGGAGAAAAGGCTTCTCTGGCTCCGTCCGCCACCAACTCCTGAACTCCGCCTCGATTCACGTCGTGCGCGATCAGTGTATATCCGCCACGCAAGAGGTTTCTGGCCATCGGCTTCCCCATGAAGCCAACTCCGATAAAACCAATGGGTTTCATCATCGCATCTCCTTTCTGCAGAGGCAATATCGTAGGCTCTGCTATGATTTTAGGCCATTATCGTAATTTAATTGAGCCTCTTGCAAAAGTATTTTTTTGTGGTTCGACAAGCTTGTCCTGAGCGAACCGTTCACCCTTCGAGAACCTCAGGGCGAACGGTGAGTCGAAGGGCTCACCACGAACGGAAAAACTAAATAATTTCAACCTAAGCCCGTTCACCCTGAGCCTGTCGAAGGGTAAATTACGGACTTTTGCAAGAAGCTCAATTGTATAGGAAATTGCTTTTTCCAACTTTAGGCACTTTAGCTCACTTTAGGCGCTCTCTACACTTTTTTTGGTTGCGGCTATGCCGCGCTGCGCCCTCTGTGCCTAATTTAAAGTTCCACGATGGCTTTGATCACGCCGGTCTCCGGTTTAAGCCAGGAATCAAATCGGCCAATAATTTGGTCAAGAGGCGCTCGATGGGTGATTAGCGGAAGAGCGTCCACTTTCCCTTCCTCCATAGAACGGCTTACGTATTCAAGGTCTTCCCGGGTGGCGTTGCGGCTGCTCATCACCGTGAGCTCCCGCCGATGGAAATTAGGATCTGCAAAGCTGATGTTCCCTTTGACCAGCCCCACCATTACCAGAATTCCGCCATGCCCAACCAGGTTGAAGGCATTCTCCATGGAACGGACATTTCCGGAAGCATCGAATACTGCCGGGGGATAATCTCCTTTGGTGATGGACTCGATCTCCTTTATCCATTCACCCTGGGCAGGAATAGCATAATCCACCCACTTATTCTCCCGGCAAAATTGCAGGCGCTCCTGAACGAGGTCAACAGCAATGACTTTTGCGCTGGCTACTTTGGCAAACTGCATGACTCCAATGCCGATCGGCCCAGCCCCGATGACCAGGGCCAATTCTCCTTCTTTAATTTGGGAACGCCTGACCGCATGCGCCCCGATCCCCAGGCATTCCGCCATGGCCATCTGGTCAAAATTGAGTTTTGCGGATTTGATCAGGTGATCGGATGGAACGCTCATGTATTCCTGCATCCCTCCGTCGCGGTGAACGCCATAAACTTCCAGGCGCGTGCAACAATTTGTTTTTCCCTGTCGGCAGGCGATACATTTCCCGCATTCGATGTAGGGAAGGACGGCTGCGCGATCCCCAACGCTGAATCCCGGGGAATAGCCACCGATCTCAGCAATTTCTCCGGAGAGTTCATGCCCCAGGATTCGCGGATAAGTAACCAGGGGATGGTCTCCCTTAAATGCGCCCAGATCAGATCCACAGATGCCCACTCGCCGGATACGAACGAGAGCTTCTCCATACTTTATAAGCGGAGAGTCAAATTCCTTTAAGCGAAATTGCCCGGGTTGTTCACAAACGATGCCTTTCATTTTTTTCCTCATTATTGATTAATTATAACACTACCAAAAGTTTAAAAATATGGTGGAAGAATTTTTATTGAAAAAACCTTTCGCCCGGGTGTAATTTTTGGGAGGGCCTTATAATAAACAAACATCTTTTGTATTCTTGATGCCTTCCTAATAATAATGTATAATGACATAAAATAATTTTAATATTTTGTCAATAGAAAAATGTATCAACTATAACTATTTAATATTTAAAATGAATTTATTAATGATATTTGTAATATGTGATCATATATATTTATAGGGGAGAGGGTATGATCTTAGAAAAGATTTCCGTAAAAACGATGCGGCAGAAGGTTTACGATCAGCTTCGGGATAAAATCATCTCCGCGGAAATTTTGCCGGGGGAGTCCATCAGCCTCAGAGATCTGGCAAAAGGATTTGGCGTGAGCCTTATGCCTGTACGTGAAGCCCTGTGGCAGCTTGAATCCGAAAAAATAATTGTGATTGAGAGCAATAAGAGAATTAGGGTTAACTCCTTGACGGCCAAAGAAATGGAGGAGGCCCTTCGCCTCAGAATTATACTTGAATCTTTGGCAGCGGAAAGATCCTGTGACTTGATGCCCGAGGTTGAGATACCCAAACTGAAGCGTTTGGTAGAAAGCATGGAGGCCTCGACGGACAGACCAAAAATATTTATGAGAAAAAACACTCAGTTTCATTTTACGATTTATTCCCATGCTGATTCGCCCCTCCTTTTTGAAACAATTGAAAGATTATGCGCTCGCGTTGGCCCTTATGTTTACAGCTATGTCATAGGGAAGCAGGAACTTTCTTTGCCAATGAAATGCCATTGGGAGATGTTCGAAGGATTTGTCGAGAGGAATAAGAAAAAGATTGTGGAGAGTTTGCAGAAGGATCTTGAAACCACAGCAAGAATTATTATTTCTTCTCTGGAGGCTTCATCTTAGGCCAGAAAGGAAAAACCGTGAACCAATCCATCCTGGAGGTCTTTGAGCCTCTTTTTTATCCAAAGTCCCTGGCCGTTATTGGCGCTTCGGCAGAACTGGCCAAATTTGGGAATATTATTTTAAGCGCCATCATGGAGATCGGCTACCAGGGAAAGATTTATCCGGTCAACCCTGAGGGGGGGGAGATAAACGGGTTGAAAGTCTATCCTTCTCTAAAAGAAATCCCCGGAGAAGTTGATTTGGCTATCCTGACCATACCCGCCCCCCTGGTTAGTGGCGCCCTGGAAGAATGCCTGCGCAAAGGAGTAAAAGGGGCTGAAATCCTAACCTCCGGATTTAGGGAAACAGGAACTCCCGAGGGAAGAAGGATGGAAGAAGATATCACCCGCATCGCTCGCCGCGGCATCCGTATTCTGGGCCCCAATTGCTTTGGAATTTACTGTCCTGAAAGCGGACTGACCATTCTTCCGGGACAAAACTTTTCCCGAGCGACTGGTCCGGTAGGTTTTTTCTCCCAGAGCGGCGGTCTCTGTGCGGACCTGGGCCAAATTGCCAAAGGGCTCAGCATGCGCTTTAGCAAAATGGTCAGTTACGGCAACGGTTGCGATGTTGCCGCCTGCGACCTTCTGGAATATTTCTTCGCCGACGAAAAGACCAGGATCATTGCTGGCTACATCGAGGGAGTAGAGGACGGGCCAATTTTTTTACGGATTCTAAAAGAAAACAGAAGGAAGAAACCTGTAATCCTCTGGAAAGCTGGTTTAACTGCCACTGGAAGCCAGGCCGTGATGAGCCATACTGGGTCCCTAAGCGGGTCTGAAAAGGTATGGAATTCGGCTTTGAAACAGGCCGGGGTGATCCAAGTAGGAAGCGCAGAAGAGTTAGTCGATACGATCTATGCCTTCCTCTATCTGCCGAACACCGCCGGTCCGAGAGTTGCCGTAATGGGCGGCGGGGGAGCCATCAGCGTAGCCGCTTCAGATTCTCTTGAAAGACTTGGGCTTTCTGTTCCTCCCTTTTCCTGGCCGATTCTGCAAAAACTAAAAACCTCTTTTCCTCCCGTAGGCAACAGCCTGAGAAATCCCGTTGACCTCGGCAATCCCATGATTCCTCCCTCAATGCTTCGAAAAGTTATGGAAGCCGCCGGGGAAGACGAAGGAATAGACACCTTGATCGTCATTCAGATTCTCTTCTATATTCTCTTCCAGGTTCGCCACCGGCTGAGGATGGACGATCGCCTACTCTCTCAATTCAGCTTCCAGCCGGAACTGCTCAAGGCCTGTGAGGAAGTCCGGGCAAAATACCAAAAGCCCATCATTCTCATCCTGCCGGACATTACTACGGAGGCCGGCATGATCGATCTGGAAGCCGAATGGCGCCGGGAAAGGGATGTCTATCAGGCGGCAGGCTTTCCGGTATTCAAAACTATCGACCGGGCTTCCCGGGCCCTCGGCCACTTCATTTCTTTTCAGTCAAGAAACAGGCCATGGCAACCATGACCAGAAGGTTAAGTCCCACAAAATACCAGACCCACCAAGGAAACCCTCCAATCAATGGAGAAGCGGAACCCCAGGCCCAGAAATCAATTCCCAGAAAGAATAGAGCGCTGAAAACGATAGAAGAGATCAAAGTATTTTTCCTGGTCTTTTCATCCTTGGAAATTTTCCATGAGGAGATCTGTTCTTTAAACGGGCGACTGGACTGGGAAAAAGAGACCACAAAAAAAACCAGGCCGGTCACAAAAAGGACTGGAACGACGGGCAGGAAACCAAACGTCGGAAGCAACTTGAGCATGTAGCCAACCACCAGGGCTTCACCAACCAGAATCGAGAGGATGGCCCCCAGAGACGAAGCCTTGCGCCAGTAGAGCCCCCCAAGAACGGTGGGGAATAAGACGGCCAGGCCAGTGAAGGCCTCCGTGGCAATTATTAAAATGGTGCTCGGCGGGCGGTAGGCGATGACAAGCCCTGCCCCTGCCAGGACAAGGATAAAGAGTTTCCCCAGCCATTCCTGCTTTTTTCCATTTTTGGGGTTGGCAATGGCGTCGCGGGTAAACATGGAACTTAAAGTAAGCAATTGCGAATCCAGCGTGGACATGAGAGCGGCCAACCCGGCAGTCAGGATCAAGGCTCCCAGCCAGTTGTCCGCCTGCTGGGAAAGTAAAAGAGGGAGGATCTTGTCAGCTTCTTTTCCTGAAAGACCCGGAAAAGAGAGCCGTCCGATTACTCCTATGGTAATGGGCAGGAGGAACAAAAACCCGCAAATGGCCGGATAGGCCAGCATGGTCAGATCCAGGGAACGGTGATTTTTAGCGGAGAAAAAACGCTGGAAGAGCTGAGGGAACACGGGATCACAAAGCAGCCACAGCAGCATGTAACTGAACCAGATGGATACGGGGAAGGCATTGCCCATTCCCGGCCGGGAATAGAGTTCCGGATACTTTTCAAAAACAGCAAGGTTCGCCTGAGCGACCCCGCCATGCGGCGCAGCTAATAGGAAGAGGGCAACGGACATTAAAATTATCATCATCCCCCCTTGAACCGCGTCCGTCCAAACCACTCCCCGAAAGCCTCCCAGGAAGACGTAAAATACAATAACGGCCATGACCAGCGCTCCCCCCAGGAAATAGGGGATGCCCAAAAGAGATTCCAGGGTGTACCCTGCCGAAATCGGTTGAATGGCAATATAAGGCAACGTAAAAATTACCATCACGGCAAAGACCAATAGCTGCAAAACCCGGCTCTGGTAATGTTTCCCGATCAATTCCGAGGGGGTGATATACCCTTTTTCTTTCCCCAGCTCATAAACCCGCTTGCCGATAAAACTGAAGGTGATGGCCATGAACCCCGTTCCGAAGGCCATGATCGGGTAAAAGGCATATCCCGATCGATAACCCGCTCCGGAAAACCCGAAGACAGTGAAGGCTGAAAAATTGGTGGCCGCCATTGTAAAAAATAGAAGAATAGGCCCCAGGTTTCTCCCGCCGAGAAAAAAATCTTCCGGAGTGTTTTTGGAATATTTGCGGCTATAAAGCCCGATCAAGAGAATGATTACAAAATAGGAAGTGATCGCCGCTGTTTTTTCTATCATTGTCCCCTCCATAAAAAAAGGCCACCCGGAGTCTGGGTGGCCTTGGCCTATACATAACTCTATTTTCAGGGATTATGCCCGTATGCCCTTCTTTCTCCAAGGGGCATTCAACGATGGGGATTCTATCATTTTTCAATCTCCATCAGCAACATTTTTTTCCGTCTACCGACGTTTTTTCTATTTCAATAAAAGCGCGATTCGCTTATGATGAGGGAAAATTTGGTTCTGCGCTTTGAGGAGGGAAACATGAAATTTGTCCGCTTTCAAAGAGAAGATCGTATTGGCTATGGAATTTGGGAAGATGACCTTATTCGCGAAATCTCCGGGTCCATCTATGGCGATTTTGAAGTCTCGTCCCTGAAACATAAATTTTCCGAAGTCCGCCTTCTGCCCCCGGCCGAGCCTACAAAAATCATCTGTGTCGGCCTTAATTTTCGTTCACATATTGAAGAGCTGGGAGACAAGATACCCGAGTTTCCCAGCCATTTCATCAAACCATTAACAACTATCATCAGCCCGGAAGACCCTATCCTCTATCCCCGGGTGGCCAAGCGGGTAGATTACGAAGGGGAGTTAGGCGTAGTGATTAAAAACCGGATCAAAGACGTCTCTATAGAAGAAGCTCTGAACCATGTTCTGGGATATACATGCTTCAACGATATTACCGAGCGGACCTTAACCAGGGTTCAAGGTCAGCTCACCCGGGCCAAAGGGTTCGATACCTTCGCTCCATTTGGGCCGTGTATTTCTACCGGCCTCGATCCAGCCAATCTAACCGTGCGTACTTTTCTTAATAAAAAAATGGTGCAGGAGGGCTGGACTGGGGAGCTGGTTTTCCCTGTGCCTTTTTTAATCCACTACCTCTCCCAATGCATGACCCTATTCCCTGGGGATATCATCAGCACCGGAACACCCGGAGGAATTGGCCCGATGAACCCTGGCGATGTGGTGGAAGTAACCATTGAAGGAATTGGGACTCTACGAAACCCTGTAAAAAATCATTACTAACAGATCTCCCCTGATGGAAGTTGGTGGTCAGGTCAACAATTGACATAAATGAAAATCTGATAGGAAGATGGCAAAGAGGGAAACGCCTAAACTTACTCGGCCTGGAGATTAAATTGGGCAGGATTCCTTAAAACTTCATCGATGTAGGCACAGAAAGTATGAAGATCTTCGAGCTCTTCCTGAATGATGTTGTAGATTTCCCGTTCCGGGATTTCGCCGTAAAAATGAACCATTCGATTCCTATAACCGGCCATTTTGGCCAGCTGGCCACTGGCAAAATCAGATGGAATAATCCTGTGTTTCTCAAGGAGTCGCGGGATATCCTTGTATGAAGATGGTCTGGCCCCTGGAATTCTTGATAGGATGTGAGACCCTATGTCCATGATTGCTTCCAGCGATCTGTGAAGGTCGTAAAAGGCAATGCGAAAATGATCAGGGTTCGAATGAAATTCCTCATATTGAATTCCCTTAAATCTTCCAAGACTTTGTAGAGAATCCTCGATATACGAAATCCGGGTCCGCAAAACTTCTTTGTTTATGGGAATTTTAGGTTTGGGCATATCGTTTTGCGGCCATCCCATCAAAATAATCTAATAGAGGTTTAAAATCGAGATGCTGGTTGACGACTCTATTTTCATAATCGGCTCTAAAGAGGGGGTTTTCTTCAAAAAGGATCTTTCCGTCTTTGATGGCCGAATATTGCAGGGCAAGGGGGGCCGCCTGCAAAAAAACAATATCCACCCTGACACCTGGATACACTTCCGAAAACATTTCATACAGGCTCTGATATACAGCCCTCGTATCTTTTCCTTGAGGTGAAAAGTTAAACACCGCACCTATATCGACATCGCTTAAGCGCGATTCTTTGTTAACGGCCCTTGACCCGAAGAGGTACACAATGGATACCCCTAAAATTTTAAATTTTTCCTTAAGTATTTTTTTCATATCAACCCCATATTAACACGCGGCAGTAAAATGTCAACAAAGAGGGAGGTAAGGGAATAGGGGGGAATAGGGGTCACATCTTCAATTGTCAATTGAGTCGAGTAGGCCGGTTTCTCCCGATACTTAGGTTGAAGTTTGTTTTCTCTGTTTGCCGCCTGGTTTCCCGGCGGTGCCACACTATTTCAACCCTATATCCGTTGGCCCCGACGCCGGGTAGAAGGGGCACCAAATTGGTGCCCCAACCCCCACAGAACGTAGCATGCAGATTTCCCGAATATTATGTTGTTAAAAACATAAGATGCGTTATGTTGCGTAATAAATTATGTGGCGAGGGGGGAGGGAAGTCATTGTTGTTCTTTCTTTTTGGGCCAGAATCTCGCCACATAATTTTATGCTTCGGGGAGCCTATAGCGAGTTAAGAAAGGCTAGCAGATCAGGGTCCTTTCGCCAAACCCGGGTAGGCTTCGGTTTTGGATGGGCTTGGCTGACAGCGCAGGTTTCCAAGGCTTTGGCTTTCATCTCTAGGTCCACTTGAGCATATCGGTTAGTCGTCTCGAGGGAGACGTGACCGAGCCAGGCTCTTATCGTGTTGATGTCGACTCCTGAGCGTAGGAGGTGGACCGCTGTAGTATGTCGAAAGGTATGAGGGCTAGCCCGCTTTTCCCGCAGGGAATGGGCAGTTTGGGCAACTTTGGCTACGGTGCGTTTGACGAGGGTGTGGATACCGAACCGGGTCATGGGCTGGCCCCGGACGTTACGGAAGAGGGGAGTGTCCCGTGAACCCTCGAGGCGTGGACCTAGCAGGTTACGCAGAACTTTACTGGTGTGGTCCCAGAGGGGGCAGAGTCGGGTTTTGCCACCCTTTCCAAGGATCCGCACAGACGGACGGGGTCCGAGATTTAGGTCTCCCAGGGTGGTATGAGCCACTTCGCCTGCCCGGGCGCCGGTGTTGTAGAGGAAAAGAAGGAGGGCGTAATCTCGTTGTCCTTGGGGACGACTGCGATCTGGTGTGGCCAGGAGCGCGTCGATTTCTTCCTTCTCGAGGTAGGCTATGGAGGGCCCCACCATTCGGCGGAGAGGGATACTTTGAATCTGTCTGACTTGATCGAGGAGTTCTGGGAGTTGTCGGGAGATGAATCGGCAGAAGGAGTGGATTGCGGCGAGCCGTTGGTTTCGAGTCGCCACGGAGTTGGTGCGATTGTTCTCCAGGTAGGCCAGGAAGTTGCGAACGAGGTCTGCCGTGACTTGTTCGGCGGTCACTCGGATAGGATCAGTCGAGTGGTTCTGGTGAATGAAGCGGAGCAACAGGCGAATAGTATCTCTGTAGCTCCTCTGGGTGTTGAGGCTGAGGTTGCGGTCGGCAAGGAGGTCTTGGAGTAGGAATTGGCGCACATAAGGTGCGAGGAGGCGATCTTTACTCATGGGTATCCTCCTTCGTCATCGAGGCATAGCCCTCAAAGCGAAGGGATGCCTCGGCGAGCAGTTCCGGGGTCATGGTCAAATAGGTCTGGGTTCCCGAGACGTTGAGGTGGCCTAGGTAGGTGGATAGAGGCGGTAACATAGCTTGCACGTTGGCGCCTGCCCGGTACCAAGCGATGAGTCGGTGTACGGCGAAGGCATGGCGATTATTCCAATCTTGGAATAATCGCCACTCTTTTGCTGTGTCAACGCTGTTGCGCTGGTATCGAACGGGGGCGGATCCCGCAAAACGTCTTGTCCACCTTTCCACATTTCTTGGCCATGTGGATCCTCAATCCACAGCCGTCTATCTAACCATCACGACCGATCTGCTCCAAGAAGCAAACCAGCGATTTGAACGATTCACAGGACCACTCCTCAAGGAGGTGATCCTATGACGAATTTGACATTGGGGCCTACGCTTCACGCTTTCTTTGAGAATCATCTTAGTCTCCAAAAAGGACTGCGCCCGGCATCAGTCAAGAGTTATCGAGACGTGTTGCGGCTATTTCTACAGTTTGTGGCCAGCGATGCCTCCCGCAAAATCTCAAAACTTCTCCTAACAGATCTGACCTTCGAACGAGTTCAACGGTTCTTGAGACATCTCGAAACAGACCGAAATAACCATGTCCGGACGCGCAATCACCGATTGGCTACCCTGCATACGTTCTTCGATTATATCGCGACGCAGGTACCGGAGATGATTGTGGAGGCGGAGCGTATATCGGCGATACCGATCAAAAGAGTACCACCACCAGAAACCCGATTCCTGGAACGAGACGAGATCGATGCCCTTTTTGTAGGGATGCCATCCGACGGGCAGCACTCGTTGCCGGACAGGACACTTTTGCTCGTTCTCTATAACACAGGGGCTCGTGTGCAAGAAGTAGCTGAACTTCGTGTAGCCAATTTGGACCTTGGTTCTCTCCCCCGAGTTCATCTTCACGGAAAAGGCGATAAGTGGAGAGTCTGTCCGCTCTGGACAAAGACCGCTAACCTGCTAAGGCAACTCCTCAAAGAGCAAGGAATCGAAAATGCGCCCGATCATCCACTGTTTCTCTCTCACCCGGCTTGCCCTCTGACGCGTTTTGGTATCTACAAGATTGTTCGGCGCCATACCCAGCATCTAAATCATAAAAGATCAAATGGTGAGTCACGGCATATCTCTCCGCATGTCTTTCGCCATACTGCAGCAGTACACCTTCTAGAATCCGGCGTCGAGGTCAACGTAATACGGGCCTGGCTGGGCCATGCAACCCTGGACACAACGAATCGATATGCCGAGATTAACATCCGAACCAAGGAAGAAGCCTTAAAGGCATGCGAACCGCCTGTGGATTCTTCGGAGGGGTTTCCCCGAAAACCAATTTGGCGAGATGACCAATCCCTCTTAAAATGGCTCAATTCGCTTTAGACATTATGTTGCCAAATCAGCGAGGTCCTCCTAAAAATTACGGTTAAAACTGACCTCACGCCACATAACACGGGAAGGCACATAACCCCGATTATGTTCCCGGGAACATAATCGGGGATGAGGATCTCGGGGACCCCGTGAAAAAACTCGAAGGCGTGGATGTGGGACTGAATCCAGGAAGGGAGATTCTGGGTTAGGGTAGCTTCGGCAAAGGTGTAATTGCTGGAGCCTAACGTGGCCACAAAAAGATAGGCTTCTTGGTTCCCGCCGGTTAAGGGGTCCTGGATCGGGATGGTTTGGCCGGCATAATCGACGAAGAGTTTTTCTCCGGCGCGGTATTCCTGGCGGAGACAGAGGTCGAGCTTTTCGGTCCATTGGCGATAGCGTTCGCAGAACTGGCTGTATTGATAGCCCTCGGGATTGGCTTCTTTATACTCGTGCCACAGAAGTTGGAGAGTAACGCCTTTTCGCTTTCGTTCCCGGTGAAGATACTCCATGGAAGGCATCTGGCGCTTTTCTGAGGAGATCAAGGGAGCGGGAGGAAAGAGCTGGTTTTCTAAAGTGGCATCGTCCATCTCTGGGGGAAGAGGCCAGGTTACCTTGGCCTCTTCCGCCCGGTGGAGATATTCTTTGATGGTGCTGCGAGCGATGGCGCAGCTTTTGGCGATCTGCCTTATGGATTGTTGATGTTCAAAGTGGAGTCGTAGAACTTCCTTGATCTTGCGCATGGATAATCTCTCCTTAGCCATTTTCACCTCCTGGGAAATTTCAGGAGGGTAGTGTAATGGGTTTGGGTTTAATTATCCAGCGTCGCTCTCATCTCCCCCGAGGGGGGTGGCCGGAATGCGTCGGAATACGCAGCCATACCTAATTTTAACTGGAGTCTATGTATTTAGACAGATTGAACAAGTGAAAGAGTTCCTTTTGAATGCTGGAGAGCTTACTAAGTTTTTCTTTCACCTGCCCTTGAGGGTAAACAAGAATAATTTTTTTCATATCCTTGAGCTCTTCCATAAGAACAGGCAAGCTCATCGAAAGGTTAGCTTGAGAGATTCGGTATAGAAGGAGTTTGACCAAAATGAGCCCCAAGACACACGTGAGGGCATGAACCTTAATCTTCTGATCGGTCCAGTGGTAGACAGGCTCAAAATGAAGGTAGTGACGGTCTTTTAAAAACTTAAAATTCTCTTCCAGAACATTCTTCCCATGGTAGGCATCGATGATCTGCTGGCTCGATAACTCGTCACGGTCAGAAAAGAGGATCGTTTTCCCAAAGGACTTCTCCCTCTTACGGAAGGAGCGTAAGGCCTTACGAAGGATGAGCCTATTACCTCTGATCTTGACCCCAAGGAGGCAATGAAGCCCTTTCTTCTTAAGATAGGCTTCATATTGTTTGAGAAGGACCTCTGGCTTATGACGATACTCCTTTTTAGATTGTTCTTCTTTAAATCGCCTCTTAAGTTCAAGGCTGGCCTTCTCCAGACGGGCCTGGAGGGTTTTCTTCTGCCTTTCGTAAAGCTTTGGATGAAAGGTAATGATGACCGTTCTCTCTTTTTCGAAAACCTTGCCTCTTCTCCGATGGACCCGGTTGGGGCCCACCGATTCCGTATAGTCATGCAAGGGAATCCTAAGAAACTTTGGGAAATGAGAGGGCTTAAGACTTCCGATGAAAGAAACGCCCTGGCCGTTTCCAAACTCAATATTTTCCTTAGAGTTATTCCCCTTGTCGATGATCAGGGTGAGCCCAGCGGAGGTCTTCGCCAAGTGCTGATAGCGATTGACCAGAAGACGGAGGGCCTCCGGAAACAGTTTGGCATCATGCTGGTTGCCGGCATAGACCTTATGCAGAAAGGGAAGCCCTATCACAGGCGTCGCCGCCATTCCCAAACCAATCAGCCTCTGGTCCAAACTCCCCTGCTTGGGTTTTCCCCGCTTAGCCAACTCAGAGAAAGTCAGACCATCCATATGGGTGGCAAAGTTTGTGGTGTCCCAAAGCAGGACATCCATGAGAAGGCGATAAAGGGTGAGAATCTTTTTCCAGAGCTTTTCCTCAATCGCCTCCACATGACGATCTTCAACCAAATCCATGGCATCCCAGAAGCTCTGGCTGTCAAACGCCTCGGCAGGCTGGCCCAGGAGATCCCCCAAGACCGTCTTCTTCATCCACCGCCCTACGCCATCCTTACTTCGAAGGTCCACAGCTCGATTGATGGCTCCCACGGTCAAGAAAGTTCCAATGGAGACTTCCCGATTCCCATGCTGAGGAATCACCCCATCGATCAGGTGGATCAGATCGAGTTCTTCAGCTTGGGCCCAAAGGGCAGCGACTTCCCCAAAAGCGGTGTGCTCGACCTCCAGAGGATCGGGAATGGTCGTAAGCCTTTTGATAATGGCCTCGGCCGTTCCCAGATAAGTCTGTTTGACAATTTTGGGTTTCCCATTGATCCGCTTAGAGACCACGGCATAATAATAGGGTCTACCCTTAATGATCTTTTTGAGAAGGGAAGCCATGATTAGGATATACAATATAATATAATTGTGATCTTGTCAAGAAATTTCTTACTATTAATAGTATAAAAAGTGATGTTCGCATTCATATAAATTAGGCTATACATAATGAACTCTATTTATCAATAAAATCAATCGATTCTAAATAACTGGCGAAAGTCAGGGTTTAAATGGGCTTTTATGGTTCGGTCTCAATTCTAATGTAAAAAAGACGGCAGCTATTGATTTTACTGGTTTTTCATTTTTAACCTAACGTAGTAGTATTAGGGGGTTAAGGAAACAGTCCCCAAAAACGATAAGTTTTTTCGGGAGCAGGGAGTCGCTGGTTCAAATCCAGTCGCCCCGACCAATTTTTAGAAATGAACTTTGATAGTTCCTTTTCCGCCTCGCGGGCATCTTTTCTCCTTTCAGGAAGTTTTTCTGGTCATTTTAAACGGCCCTTCCTAATTTTTTTGAATTTGCCAATTTTTGCGAAAATTTTCTTGACAATATAAAAATATATTGTACATTAAATAACTTTAAATGGATTTGAGGTTTACTTTTTCAGAAGGGAGGAAGCCCTTCATGGGGACCCCGAAGGATGAGAAAAAAAAGAAAAGTGCCCCGGCCAAAAAGCCAGACCCTAACCTAAAAAAAAACAAAAAACTTATCAAACCTAAACCACTCAAGAAAAAAATGTTGAAAAAACCTGTGAAAGCATCGATTAAAACGGCAGCGCCAGCTAAACCTCCTTCTCCCAAGGACGAGAAAGATGTCACGAGAAAATCACTTTTGGATATGCGGGATAAGCTGGTCGCGGAAATCTCTGAAAACCGTTTTAGCGAATCTTTGATAACCCCGTCGGACATCGGGGATTTGGTCGATCAAGCCGGCGACGAGCGCGATCGAGAGCTTTCTCTTTTGCTTACCGGCCGGGAAAAAGAAAAGGTTTTAGCCATCAACGAGGCCCTGGAAAAACTCGATGAAGGAACCTATGGGACATGTGAGGACTGCGGGGAAAAAATCGGCCAGGGACGCCTGAAGGTAATGCCTTTAGCCAAGTTATGTGTCTCCTGCCAATCCAGATGGGAAAAAGAGATGAGCATTCAAAAAAGGACGGAAGAAGACCTGACCTACCGAAGTTTAGCGTACGCCGCCGGTCTGGAGGAAGAAGAGCCTTAAAGATTGAAGAATCTGGGATTGTTTATCCCCTTTCCTCTGCCTTAATCCCGGTACCTGCCGGGATTAATTTTTGGGGCTCCCCTGCCGCTTGGTTGTTCTTTATAACACTTTAGCCCTTTGAAAAGAGGTGGGGCGTAAGGTCAGAGAGAATCCATGGTCCGGGGGCCTGGGCGGCCCGCTTGGAATCATAAGGCGCTGATTTCTTCGCGGATGGGGCGGGGAAAACGCCCCCCGCCTCCTCCGGCGGAATCGAGCGGGGTTCTTCGTGGCCAAGCGGAAACCGGCCGATGCTTCCGGCGCGTTCCACCCAGACCCCCGGACCTCAACAAAGGTGGTAAAACCACTTTTTCAAACCGCTAAATTGATACTGTTCTTTTAATTTTCCCGGTGCCAGAGCGTAATGGAAATTTCCTTTTATAATATTTCGCAATTCGTTCTAATCGGCACGGCCGTAGGATTTCTGGGAGGGTTTCTCGGGGTGGGGGGAGGGATGGTAATTATTCCTCTTCTTTACTACTGGGCTTTTCCGTCGATGCTCATTGCCCCGGAGGTCATCGTGCACCTTTCTTTTGGAACGAGCCTGGCCATCATAATTCCCACTTCTTTATCTGCCTCATGGGCTCATGCTCAAGCAGGCAACATAAAATGGCGGGTGGTCCTTCTCTTAGCTATTCCGGGCATCCTGGGGTCGTTGTTGGGCTCAACCCTAACAGCGCATATAAAAGGGGAGTTGTTGAGGATTCTTTTTGGGTCGCTCTTAATCATCCTCTCGGCCCAGATGTTCATCCCGAAAAAGGAAACGGGAACACCCGGAGACGATGTCCCGCCCAGGTCTTTTCCCGCTTTGATGATTGGTCTCGTAGTTGGAATATTTTCCGGATTCTTCGGTCTGGGTGGAGGAGTGCTTGCCATCCCGTTAATGGTCCGCTTCCTTAGGATTCCGATCTACCGGGCCATGGGTATTTCCCTGGCCTTTGTTTTTTTCGCTGCCCTGATGGGCACGGCCGGGTATATCTTAAACGGCTTGGGCAAGCCTAATCTCCCCCCCTTCGCCTGGGGATATGTTTATACCCCGGCATGGGTTCTGGCTGGCGTGCCCAGTCTCTTTTTAGCGAAATGGGGGGCGAATGTAGCTTCCAAGACAGGCCCCCTGCGGATCCATCGGGTTTTTGCCCTGCTGTTGATGCTTGTAGGCTTCCGCATGCTCTTCTAATGCCATAGGCTTTTTCCGCGACCTTGCGCGTAAAAAGTTGCCCGCCTCAGGCGGGCAGCCAAAATGCTTCAAATTCCCCCTAACCCCCCTGAAGCTGTGAAAAAATTCAACTTTGGGAGATTGGGGGCTTGAAATTATTGATATTTTTATCGACATAACCCCGTTTTCCTCGATTTTTTCACAGCTTCCCTTTTTTAAAGGGGGGGATGGGAGAATTTTCTGGCGCCAAGAAATTTCCTTCTTACAAACATGTTTGTATTAATGAGGCGCTAAGCGCCTAAAAAAAACGGCACCCCAAATACATCAAGGTGCCGCTTAGTCAAGCCAAAATCAGAAATACTTAAACGATATTGACGTTCTTGGCTTTTGGGCCTTTGGATGTTTCTTCGATCTCGAAACGAACCCTCTGGCCTTCTGTCAGGGTCTTGAAACCATCTCCCTGAATGGCTGTGTAATGGACAAAAAGGTCCTGTCCATCATCCTGCTGGATGAAGCCGTAGCCTTTTTTTTCGTTGAACCACTTCACCTGTCCTTCTGCCATAGCGATATCCCTCCTTTCTGCTGAATGCTTCTGTGAATAAGCCTGGATATCGCTCTGGCCAACAAAAAAAGCCATTGAAAGTAATATATAAATACACTTCCAATGGCTCTCTTATTTGTTTCCCAAAACTATCATCCGACTCATCCATAAATATACTACCGTTCCCCTCAAAAGATGTCAATAAAAAAATATAAGACTACTGTAACCCTTCAGTCACGAGTGGCTATGACAGGAATATCGGAGGAACTAACCCTGGCAAAGATTCTGTTTTGGCCGGGGGGCCAGGCCGGTACGCGCCGGAAGCATCGGCTGGGATATCCCTGTTCATGGTGTACTCACTGAACCTCCGCCGGAGGAGGCGGAAGGCGTCAGCCCCGCCCCATCCACGGAGAAATCAGCGCCTCATGGTTCCAAGCGGACTGGACTGGCTCCCCGGCCATGGGCGCCCTTGGCCTTTACGCCGAACCTTTCCTCATCCGACCTTGGCCACCCACCCGTGACTGAAGGGTTACAGACTACTCTCATATCTTCATCTGTTTGGCGATGATCTGTCTCTGGATTTCCGAAGTCCCTTCCCCCACCACGTAAACCAGGGCATCGCGGTGAAAGCGGCCCACCGGAAACTCGCGCATCTGCCCATACCCCCCGTGAATCTGCATGGCCTCCCTGGAAACCCGCACGGCCACCTCGGAGGCGAAGAGCTTGGCCATCGAGGCTTCTTTAACGGGATTCTTCCCCTGATCCATCAACCAGGCTGCTCGAAGGGTGAGGAGTCTGGACGCATCAATCTCCATGGCCATGTCCGCCAGTTTGAAAGCAATAGCCTGAAAGTGGGCAATGGGCCGGCCAAACTGAACGCGTTCCTGGGCATACCGGAGTGCGGCTTCATACGCCCCGTGAGCCATGCCCACGCAATTTCCGGCAACCCCGATTCGCCCTTCGTTCAAAGTCTCCATCACCCGGTAAAAACTTCCCTCTTCTCCAATCCGATTTTCTTTAGGAATCCTACAATCTTCAAACAAAAGCTCGGCGGTCTCTGAAGAACGCACCCCTTCTTTCTTAAGCTTGCGGCTGACGATGAACCTGGGAGTCCCCTTCTCCACCAGGAAGAGGCTGATCCCCTTGTATCCCCGACCTCTGTCCGTGTAGGCCACCAGGGTGAGAAAATCACATATGTTGCCGTTGGTAATGAAGATCTTTCTTCCGTTGAGAACATAAAAATTGCCTTCCTGGCGAGCTGTGGTCTCGATGGCCTTCACATCACTGCCGGCATTGGGTTCGGTCAGGCCGAAGGCAAAAATTTTTTCCCCGCGGATAGCTGGAACCAGGTATTTCTGCTTCTGCTCTTCGCTTCCCCAATGGTAGACAGGAAAAGTCCCCAGGTGGGAGTGGGCCGACCATGTGGAGGCAATTCCCTGAGAGACCCGGGAAATTTCCTCCCGCATGAGTACTTCTGAGACCTTATCAATCCCTGCCCCCCCATATTTCTCCGAATAACGCGGGCAGAGATATCCGAGCTTACCCATTTGGGGGAAAATTTGCAAGGGGAAGGTTTCGGTTTCTTCGGCTTCTTCGACTAATGGTGCGATCTCCCTCTCGGCAAATTTTCGGAAAGTTGCCTGAAAAATGCGCTGATCTTCCTGAAGAAAAAAATCCATGTTTTTCGTCCTTTTAAACTGGAGTCACAACTATAATGAGCCGCTACCCACAAGAGTCATCCGCAAATTATTTTTTATAGCGGGGCTCGCTGAGAACGCTTAGGAACGAATAAAATAAATATTTTCTTTTGCCCTCTTTTTTATATTTTGCTTCTTGATTTATATTTGATGATCTCGTAAAAAGTCGTGAAAGTGTCATTGCAAGCGCCAGCGAAGCAATCTCGTTTTTATAAGTGCCCGAAAAGACAAGATTGCTTCGTCGTCCCGCCAATGCGGAACTCCTCGCAATGACAGGAACAGGACTTTTTACGAATCCATCAAATTTAATCTAGGCGTACTTGGCAATCTCTGCGATAAAAGAAATGTTCAAATGTTCAGCGGTTCCCGGTATTCCCCAAAGACCTTCTTCAAAGCTCCGGTTATATCCCCGATGGTGGCGTAGGTTTTCACGGCCTTAATAAAATAGGGCATTAAGTTTTCCTGCTTCTCGGCTGCCTGGCAGAGAGCCTCCAGGGCCATCTTTACGGCGCCGCCATCACGGGAATCTTTCACCTCTTTGGTCCGCTGAATCTGTCTTTTTACAGCCTGTTCATCGGCCCGATGGATCACCAGGCGGCGTTTTTCTTCTTCTTCAGTCTGGAACATGTTCACGCCGACCACAATCCTTTGCCCGTTTTCTTCCTCCCGGGCGAGCCGGTAAGCCTCTTCAGCGATGGCTTTTTGGGGATAGCCCATTTCTATGGCTTTAACCGCCCCACCTATGGAATCAATCTTTTCCATTTCTTTTCCGATTTATTCTTCAAGCTGGTTGGTCAGGGTTTCCACGAAATAGGATCCTCCCAGAGGATCGACAACCTTGGTCACTCCTGTCTCGTAAGCCAGAATCTGCTGGGTGCGCAAGGACAAACGGGCTGTTTGCTCGGTCGGGATGGCATAAGCTTCATCCATGGCCGGCTGGAGCATTCCCTGTGCACCTCCCAGGATATTAGCCAGTAAGCCGTAAGCTTCGCGGACAATGTTATTCTCGGGTTCACGGGCGCGGTAGGTGCTGCCGCCTACCGTGCCCGTGAACCGTAATAGCATGGAATTGGGATTCTGGCTACCGAAACGTTCTTTCATCAATCTGGCCCAGAGCCGCCGCAGAGCCCGGTAACGGGCCGCTTCCTCGAAGACCTGCAGACCGGTAGCAAAGAAGAAAGAAAACCGCGGAGCGAAATCATCGATCTTCAACTCCCTCTTCAGGGCTTCTTGGATATAGGCGATGGCGTTGGCGAAGGCATAGGCTCCTTCCTGGACCATATTAGCCCCCGCCTCGCGAATGATGATTCCCCGGATATTATAGGGGTAAAAACGGGGCAGGTGGTGAACGCAGAATTCCAAAATGTCGGTGCTCATCCTCAAGGCAGGACCAGGTGGAAAGACCCATGTTCCCCGGGAAATGTACTCGCAGAGCATGTCATTAGCCAGCGTGCCGCTGAGCGAAGAGAGGGATACACCCTGTTTTTCTGCCAGGGACCCTTCCGATACATTCCCGGATAAACCCCGCGGGTGAAGGGAAACTCTCCGGGAAATCCGAGGTCTTGCTGATAATCCCTACCTTCGAGATCATCGGGAGTATACACCAAAGAAAGAGGTCTCCCCAGGTCGGAAAAGGCAGGGGGTAGATTTTCTATCTTCTTTTCTTTTTTCCAGCGCTCTTTCTCACTGGCGATCTTCTTCAAGTCATCCATTAAAAAAACTCCAATTCATAAAAATATTTGCCGCAGAGCAGGCGGAGAATGCAGAGATAAAATAAGAATCAGATCGTTAATTAAAAATCAAATTGAAAACCAAAATAGAAAATCCCACATCTTGGTTTTTTCGTTTTGGTCGTTACTTTTGATATTTGCCTTTTGATTTTTAATTTGGAATCCTCTGCAGTCTCTGCGTTCTCTGTGGTTAAATATTTTTTAATAATTCTCCCGCCCAAACTTCTCCAGTCCTTCCCGAAAAGCTGGATGAGCGACAGCCGTCAGAGCCTCTGCCCTTTCCCTCAATGTCTTGCCGCGGAGATCCGCTTTTCCATACTCGGTGACGATGTACTGCACTGAATGCCGGGGGTGAGTCACGGCCGATCCCGCGGGAAGCTGGGGCACGATGCGGGAAACTTTTCCGTCAGGAGTTGTCGAGGTCAGGGCAATGATCGATTTCCCCTCAGGAGAAAAAAGGGCACCTTGGAGGAAGTCAAAGGACCCGCCGATGGCGCTGATTTGTTTCCTATTCACAGTTTCCGCGTTCACTTGCCCGGTGAGGTCTACCTCGATTGCCCCCAAAATGGAGATGAACTTCTCGATCTGACCCACCACCCGGGAATTGATCGTCGTCAGGATCGGGCGTCCTTCCACCAGGGGGTTCTCGTGGACGAAGGCGAAAAGTCTCTTTGTCCCTAAGATCTCCGTCATGACGATCTTGGGCTTTTGAACCGTTCCCAGAGATTTATCCACCAACCCCCTCTCCACGCAGTCAACTATGGCATCAATCCCCATGGCAAAGAAGCGTAAATCCCGCTTTCCTTCGAGGGACTGGACTACGGCATCAGGAATGGAGCCGATGCCGATCTGCAGGGTACTTCCATCCGGAATTAGTTCTGCCACTTGCTGCCCGATCTGGCGCGCAACCTCGGCCATTTCTGTGGCAAAAAGCTTGGCCATGGAGGCCTCGGCCGTACATTTTTTCTTCTGTCCGACCATCCAGGCAACGCGGGATTCTTCTCCCAGGCCTCTTTTGATCAGAGTGTCGGCGATCCGATTACTCTCCGCATTTATTTGCTCGTAAGTGTGGCCTTCCCCTTCCATGATCAGGTCAACCTTTTGGATGAAATTTGTGGCATTGACTGTGAGGATCTCACCAATTACCAAGGCTGCTCTCCTGATTTCTCTCTTATGCCTCAAACCACTTTTTTAATCACTTCGGCAATCCCTTTATCCCCATCCACCTTTACATAATCCCCCGTGACAATGACCTCCAGCGGGTTTTGATCCAACCGGTCCACCAGGGGAATGTTTCCCATGGCCGCACCCACGGCAATGATCGGTTCGGTTTCCACATTAATCATGGCGGCAGGGGCTGTTTTGCGCTTGGCCATGGCGTAAATAATGTAAGGGCCGGCCGTAGATCCTTTGCCGTGGGAGAAGATAAAGATTTTTCCGGTGATGGATTGCCCTTCCAGTTCATGTCCCCTTTCCACCACGATCCCTTTGTCCGGATTTACTCCACCGAGGAAACTGACCGGCTGATGGGTGACCACAGCTTCTCCTTCGGCCAGTCCGCCAATGACTTTTCGACCTTTTAAAATTATCTTCACCTTGACCTCCTCCATTTCCCACCTATGGCTGCCTGGATACAATCTTTGGTATCCCCAAAAATGACTTCCACACTGCATGCCCCGGGAATGAAATAAGCACCGCGAGCGCTGTTGGTGGCCACGGTTTTTACCCCTTCAACCAGGTGGAATGGCGCTCCGGGGGCCACACACAGGTCTGTGGCTAATAATCCCCCTGCTTTTTCGATGATTTTCACAAAGCCCATGCGCTGGGCTATATCCTTAAGATGGCCGGAGGTAGCCACCCAAAGCCTGGTGTTTTCATGAATTTTTTTCCCCTCAAGGAGAGAGGCGATCTCCCGAATCTGGGTAATGCTGCAGTGGGGGCAGCCAAAGCAGACCAAATCAACGTCCTCTTTATTAGTCGTGGTCAGCTTTTCATACGAACTCCGCAGCTCTTTTGGACCTACCGATATTTTATCCAGAGGTTTTTCCCCGCCCAAAGCCACTTCCACAGTGGGAGCTTCGGGGGTTATTCCGGCCAAATGGCAGAGGGAAATGGCTCCAGCCGTGGGCATGGGGGAGATGAGAAAGCGGATCTGGTCCTGACTGAAGGTTTCGGGAAGCCCCACAACTACGGGAGTTTTATCCACCAAAGTCCTGCCCACGTAAGATCCAATGGCTGAATAATCCGAGAGGGTTAAGGAGGAGTGATCCAGCCCCGACAGGTCCACTAAAACTTTCCCGTAGCGGTTTTCTTTCAGGTGGAGCCCGAATTCCGGAGTAACTCCGGCAATGGCCGCGGCGATGACCGATGGGGATCCCTCCCGATTTCCTCTCGCCCCAAAAGCCGAGTTGACAAAAGTGGCCCCGGCTGAACCTCCCCAGGCAAAATGGGTTCCCGGCAGGGGTAAATTACCCAACTGGTAGGGTAGGCAGCTCCCTAAGGGGATGGCTCCCATCTTCAGGTAGGGTTCGTCTGTCCTTCGCTGGTTCAAGACGAGTTTCTCCGGCAGGCCCATCTTTTGCCACTGCTCGAAATCCACGGAGCAGGGGTTGGTGGAGGTGAATACCTGGAAGCGGGCCCCTCCTTGGAAGAGGTCGGTCATCCACTCGATATTTTCTTCCCCCGATATCAGATAGCTCCGTCCGCCTACATGGCAGGAAGAGACCGGGATCATCCTGCGGGCTTCATAGATCTCTCCCAGGGTAACCAATAGCCGCATGGCGCTTTGTGGTCCAGTCCCCAAAACCCCGTCCAGCATTCTCTTTTCTTTGTCTGTAAGGTTCATCTCTTTCCTCCCCGTAAAAGGTAAGGCGGATTGCCAGGAACTTTTTATATAAGGAAAACATTATCAGCTAAAAATTGCCTTAAATTTTGGGCAGCGTGTAGGATATGTTCCTCCATAGCTAAACGAACCTTCAGAGAATCATCATTCTCGACGGCCATGAGGATCTTTTCGTGGTCTTCCGTATTTTTCTCCCTTTGGCCCGGAATGGAGAGGATGATCCGCCAGTAACGGGCAAAATAGTCCCGCTGATTTTTAATCAGGCTCTGCAGTCTCTGGTTCCCGCATCTTCCAATGAAAAACTGATGAAAAATCACATTGATCTTCTGCCATTCTTCCGGATTCTTTTGCAGGGCTTTATGGAGCCGCTGCTGAATTATCCTGAGATCCCTGATTTCCTCTTTGCTCATTCTTTTTACAGCCAGGCCGGCCGCCATCCCCTCCAGCGCGGCCTGAATGTCATAGATCTCGGCAATATCTTCCAGCGAGAAGCGAGTAACTTCCGTTCCTTTGTAAGGAATAATTTTGACAAGCCCTTCCATCTCGAGTTGTTTGATCACTTCCCGGATGACGGTCCGGCTAACTTGCAGCTGATCCGCCAGAGTCGATTCGATAAGCCGGGAGCCCGGAAGAAGGCGGCCGGAGAGAATCTGCCTTTTTAGGTCGGCATAGATGGTTTCCCTCAACGGTTTATTAAGGGGGAAGGATTTCTGAGGAGACATAAAGTCCCTGTTTTTCGTTTTTAAAATAGTTTACAATGTTGTTTACAATACATCAAGGAAAATTTCGCATCAAAAAAAGAAGATGTCCAGCTTTTTTTTAAAAAAACTTAAAACGCCTCCTAATATGTTGACTTCAACAGGAATTTTAATCCCTATTTTTTATGGCAGAATTTGAGCGGGCCTCAAAAAAAAGAAGTTTAATCTTCGCGAATTCCCTGCCCACCTTCACTTTTACAGAATCCCTATTCGTGGCACGGGGTTCGGGGCGATGAGCGCGGGCAGCATCGGCCGGGAAAAGCCCTTCCAAAAGTTTAAAGCCGCTTCTCCGCAAAATGGGGCGGGGCGCCTTTTCCCGCCCCGTCCATGAAACAACCAGCGCCTCATGCTGCCAAGCGAAGCGCCCCGAACCCTGTGCCTGGGAAGGATCATCCAATAACAAATCATTCTTGACCACAAAAAGTGAAGGTGGGCAAGTTGCGAATTCCCCTTGACCTTAAAAGCAGCCATGGCCTAAGATAAAAATACTTGTAGAATCTATTATAAAAACCAAGATTTTCTTTGAGTTTTTAAAGTTCTGACTCCTGGCCCCGCTTGTGGCGGGGCTGTATTCTAAATTCCCAAGGAGCTTGAATTGTGAGCCAAGTCATCTTACGTTTCGCCCCCAGCCCAACCGGGCACCTGCATATAGGAGGAGCGCGGACCGCCCTCTTCAACTGGCTTTTTGCCAGAAACCAGGGAGGGAAATTTATCCTGCGCATTGAAGACACGGACCAGGTCCGCTCCACTAAGGAATCTATCGACGCTATTCTAGAGAGCATGACCTGGCTGGGATTAGACTGGGACGAAGGCCCAATCTACCAGACAGATCGGTTGCCTCTCTATCGCGAACATGTGGAACGGCTCTTGAGAGAGGGCAAAGCCTATCCCTGCTATTGTACCCCGGAGGAGTTGGAAGAGAGACGGCAGAGAGCCCTTAAAGAAAAACAGAAACCCAAGTATGATGGTCAATGCCGGAGTCTTAAAGCGCCCGTTCCTGGCCGAACCTGCGCTATCCGCTTCAAAGCCCCGCAGCAGGGGGTGACCATCTTACGTGATTTGATCAAGGGAACGATTGAGTTCGAGAATGCTGAACTCGACGACCTGATCATCCAGCGCAGCGATGGATGGCCTACTTACAATTTCAGCGCCGTAGTGGACGATGCAACTATGTCTATTACCCACGTCATCCGCGGCGATGACCATGTCAACAACACTCCCAGGCAGATCCTCCTTTATGAGGCTTTTGGCTATCCTCTCCCCCGGTTTGCCCATGTCCCCATGATCCTGGGGGCGGACAAAACCAGACTCTCCAAGCGACATGGGGCAACATCGGTCATGTCTTATAAAGAAATGGGCTACCTGCCACAGGCCCTGGTGAACTACCTGGTCCGCCTGGGCTGGTCACATGGCGACCAGGAAGTTTTCAGTCAGAAAGATCTGGTGGAGAAATTTTCTCTGGAGAACGTCGGAAAATCTGCAGCGGTCTTCAATACCGAAAAACTCCTCTGGTTGAACGGCCTTTACATTCGCCAGGAGAAACCGGAGATTTTGGGGAAGCTGCTTCTTCCCTTCCTGGAACAAAGGGGTTTTAAGCCTCGCTCTCTGGTCTGGCTTGCGGAAGTAACCAAGAACCTGCAGGAAAGGTCCAAGACCCTCTTGGAAATGGTCGATCAGGCAGCCTTCTACTTCCGGGACGATTTCGAACTGGACGCAAAAGCGGCGGCGAAGCACCTTACGCCGAACGTCAAAGAGCCGCTTACAATTCTCCTCGCCAGGCTGGAATCATCTCCCGATCTCGATGAAAAAGGTCTGGAAGAGATTTTCCAAGAAATTGTCACCCAAAAAGGATTGAAGTTAGGGGCGATTGCCCAGGCAGTGCGGGTGGCCCTAACCGGAAAGGCCGTCAGCCCGGGAATTTATGAGGTGATGAAAATTCTGGGAAGAGACGAGGTTTTAAAACGACTCTCCAGAACCCTGATAAAATTATAAGTAAAAGGATTCGAGGGGTCAAGCGTTTGGGGAAAAGGGTCAGCCCGTTCAGGGAAGAAGGAGGCTGATGATGGAGGTGATGATCCATTCGAACAGAGAGATCAGCGGGTTGAGGATGCCTAAGTAAAGCAGGCCAATAATGATAAAAAACCCGTACGGCTCCAGGCGGGCCAGGGAATACTGGAATTGACCGGAGGAAAAGCCCATGAGGATCTTGGAGCCGTCCAGGGGAGGGATGGGGATAAGGTTAAAAGCAGCCAGCATGATGTTGATCTGGGCCATGTAGATCAGGAACATATAAATGGCCCCGAAGGGCTCGGGATTAATCAGGTGCAGGAGAAAAAGCGCGACGAAGGCCAAAAGAGTGTTGGCCACAATCCCTGCGGCCGATACAAAAATAAGGCCTTTGCGCAAATCATGCAGATTGTTAAAATTAACCGGAACTGGTTTAGCCCAGCCGAACCCGAATATGAAGAGCATCAGCGTTCCGATGGGATCAAGGTGCCGAAGAGGGTTCAGGCTCAGGCGTCCCAGCCAGCGGGCTGTCGAGTCTCCCATTTTATTGGCCACCCAGCCGTGGGCCAGCTCATGGAGGACGATCGAGTAAAGAAGAGGAATGACTAAGAGAATAAAAGCGCCCGGATTTTTAAAAAGCAGGCTAATGAGTCCCATACCTTGATCCTCTGGTGATTAATAAATAATTTTAAACTTTACGCCCTTAGGCATTTTAGGCAGTTGAGTTAATTTAATACGAGCGTAATAAATGTCTTTACAAGTCATTGCGAGCCCAAGGGGCGCGGCAATCTCATTCTTCATGGGATTGCTTCGTCGTTCCACTCCTCGCAATGACAGGTTATTTAATGCGTCGGTATTAGTATCACACAGATAATAATCATTTGCAAATAAAACTTTAAACCAGGTTCTCTGAAACCGTTTCCATTTCTTCTGCAGCGTTATGCTTTTTCCCGGAAGTTGCCTTTTTCGGTGGACCAGCGAAACTTTTTGAGGTTGATGCGTCGGTGGCGGTCGAACCTGACCCTCTCGGCCTTAAGCAACTTGCCCTGCCGCAGGGCCCCGTCGCCCCGCGTTCTCGGGCTGATTTCGCCTTTATAATTGATGATCCGTTGCCAGGGAACATCGGTTCCGTATGGTAGCGCCGCCATGGCGTAACCGACCATCCGGGCCGTGCACCCGCCGACAATTTTGGCGATCTGCCCGTAGGTGGCTACCTTGCCTGCTGGAACCATCCGGACTGCTTTATATATCTGTTCGTATCGGGTGATGTTTCTATCACTCCGCAAATCTAACCAAAGATATTTGAAATTTCGAGGTTTGGTTTTTAAATCCGAAATCCGAAACAAATTTCAAATCCGGTAACAGTTTAGCGATTTGAAAAAATGGTATTAAAGCCTTTGTTGAGGGCCGGGGGTTAGAGCGGGACGTGCCGGAAGCATCGGTTGGGTTTCCGCTTGGCCACGAGGACAAAAGATCTTTTCCTCCGGAGGAGGCTGGGGTTCTTGCCCGCCCCATATGCGGAGAAATCAGCGCCTAATGATTCTCCGCCTAAGGCGGATTCCGGTCTGGCCCCCGGCCCCTGGAATCCTTTGGCCCTTACAACACACCTTTTTTCAAAGAGCTAAAGTTGTACCAAATTCGAATGTTCAAATTTTATCCCTTCACCTTTCCTATCTTTTCATTCAGCTCATCATAAAAGGTCTTTTTTAAAAATCTAAAGCTGTGGACAAAGGTTTCGAAATGCTCGAAAGGGGATGGATCGTAAGTTCCTCCGAGCGGCCTCCATTGGGTGCATACAAAAGAAATGATCCGTTCTCCTTTTTTTACAAGATAAATTTTTGACCTGGCCTTTTCATACCGGTTCGGATTTTCTCCTTCAAGGTAAATGGCCAGGGCGGGTTGGCCCATGATTTGAACCTTTTCTTCCTTTTGAACCTGGGGGAACATTCCGCTATTAAAAAGAAAACGGGTGCAGTACTGCCTGGCCCGCTGGTCCAAGTCCCGGGAACTGCCGAACGGTTCATCATCATAGATAAACGTGGTCTGGCTGGGGAAATCCCCCTTCTCGAACTTCAGAAAACCCATTTCAAAATCTCCGCCTTCTAAATTCTTCATAAGCGCCCAGCCCGCAGGCGGTCTTTTGAATTCATACTTTTCCAGGAAAATCACGGTTCCGCGGTCTGTGGGAAGCAAAGCGCTGGGCTTTTCTGGAGCCAAAGTGACGCAGCCGCCCATGGAAAGCCCTGCCGTAAACAGCCCTGCTATAAAAAGCAGGGCGGCTCCCACGTGAAATCCAGTGGTATTTTTTTTAATCGCTATCATTTCTTCATGGCCTCCTTTTCCAGATTCACCAGGAACTGGAGAATCTCTTTATTGTCCGGAGAGCCGTTTTTGATGTAACGAACAATCCCCTTTTTATCGATGACCACCGTGCGCCGGCCAAACCAGTTCGGCGTGCCGTCTGGGAGAAAAGGGGGTTTATCCACGTAAGCTCCGTAGGCCTTCCCTATCCAGGCCAGAGGATTCGACAAGAGAGGAAACTCCAGCCAAAGTTCTTTGGCAAAGTATTTATTCGTAACGACGTCGTCCATGCTGACGCCCAGAACCCGAGCGTTGAGACGTTCATAGAGATAAAGATCTCTCTGATGCCCGTCCATCTCCCCTGTTCAAACCGGGGTAAAAGCGGCAGGGAAGAAGGTGATGATAAGATGGTGTTTGCCGTAGTAGTCCCGGTAATAATCCACCAGCCGATCCTGGGAGGAGGGAAGCTGGAAAGACGGGGCTTCATCTCCCGCCTTCAAGGGCGGGAACGCCTGGGCCTGGGCACCTCCCGTGGTTAAAAACACCAAGATGGGAATGGTGAACAAGGCCAGGCCAACGATACATTTCTTGCGCATAAATCCTCCTTTCCTTTTCCGGGTTTTTTCTGGCCGGTTTTCTGTTCGAAAGCGTTTTTATATTGTAGACCATTTGGAAAAATAATTAATAAAAAATTGTGCTTGTGTCTTTTTCTTGATGAACTCGTAAAAAGTCCGAAAGCCCCTTTCCCCGTCATTCCGGCCCCGTATCAAGTACGGGGTAAACTCCAGCCGGAATCCGGTTATTTCAAGGAGTTATCAAACCTCTGGACTCCGGTTTTCACCTGTCTGCCAGGCACAGGCAGGCCGGAGTGACGACTTTTTACGAGTCCATCTTCCTTGGAACCCTCAACGTGCCCGGTGTTGAATGGTCAGGGGCGACTGATGAAAAATAGTCGGGAGAAAAAAATTTAGACCAGGAGGCGGACTTCCCTTTCCTCATATTCCATTTTGGTCCCCAGAGAATTAGCGCAATAGGCGCAGAGGTATTCGTGCTTATCCCCATCCGGCAGAATCAGCAACAGGCGTTTGCGCACAGGCACGGCCTGGCGGCATCTGGGGCAAAAGAGGGCGCTGGCCTCAAACTGCTCATAAGAGGCCTGGCGCTTATTCGAAGCGTTGGCCTTCGTGGGTTTATGCGCTTTCATCCGATTCATTTGGCCCCGACGGCGTCAACGTCCAGATCTATGTAAAAAGTCTGGGGATAGGTTCCCATCTCGGGTTTCACGGATTGGACTGGCGAGGCGGCCAGAAGGCGGACAAATTCCCCCTGTGCATCATGGAGGTCCCCAAACATTATGGCCTTAGTGGGACAGGCCTCCACGCATGCGGGTAAAAGCCCGGTGTCAATGCGCCTTTGACAAAAATCACATTTCTCCACAATGTTATAACGGGGGCTGACAAAGCGAACATTGTAAGGGCAGGCGGCCATGCAGTAGCGGCAACCGATACAACGGTGGGGGTTGATCACGACAATGCCATCTTCCGGACGCTGGTAGGTGGCCTTCACGGGGCAAACGGTACAACAAATGGGCCTTTCACATTGATTGCAGACAATGGGCAGGAAAGCTTTGCGCACATAAGGATAACGGCCCTTCTCGACCTGTTTCACCCACGTGCGGTGACAACCCAGAGGAACTTCATGTTCCGCCTTGCAGGAAAGCGAACAGGTATGGCAGCCGATGCATCGGCGGAGGTCAATCAACATCGCTAAGCGTTTTTTACTCATAACATCCTCCTTGGTTTTTATAGCATAAAAATATTCTTGGAGGCAACTTTTTTATTGTTTTTCTCCGGGAAGGGTTCGTCATATTTTTTCACCCGGTATAAAAAGGCCGCTCCCAGGAACCCGGTAGCTGCCGCTATGAGGAAAGGCCAGATAAAGGTGCCCGTGAGGTCGGCGACATATCCCCCCAGGGTGGGAGCCAGGATGAGAGCCAGGCCATAAAAAAACGTCCAGAAACCCAGGACCGTCCCGGTAGCTTCCCGGGGGAAAAAATCTGCAGCTGCCGCGGCATACATCGGCCAGGCCGCAGCGTAAAAAACCCCGAAGAGACAAACCGCAAGGAATAAACTTGGCCAGTGGTCTCCCGCCCAGATAATCAGGAGAATGCTGCCAGACATAAAGGCGTGAATCAGAATCAGGCATTTTTTTCGTCCCAGGTAATCGGAGAGAATAAGAATGAAGAGCGCGCCAACAATGCCGCTAAAAGCGATAGCGCTGGCTAACCTGGCAGCCTGAGCAAAGGGGTGCCTCAATTCCATGGTCCCATAGGTCACGATGAACAGGTTAACGATGTAGGCCGTTAATCCAATTAAGAAGTAAGCGATTCCTGCCAGCCAGAGGCTTCGCAGCTTAAGTAGTTCACGGTAGGAAACTTTCTTTGAAGGTTTGATGGAAGGGTTTTCCTGAACAAGGTCAGATTCACTGCCCCAGGGTTTGAGGTTCATGTCCTGAGGTTTTGACCTCATAAGAAACCCGTTCAACGGTACCAGAGCGAAAGCCAGCGCCGAGAGGATCACCCAGCAGGTGCGCCAGTCATAACGCTCCACCAGGGGAGGAAGGGCCAGCCCCATGATCCCATAGCCGATCGCGTAGCTGATGGAAAGAACTCCCAGGACTGTCCCCCGTCGCTTGACTCCGAACCAACGCTGAAGCACAGTGACCACCGGGGTCCACATGGCCGAAGAGCCCACACCCAGGATGGCGAAGAATAGACAGGCCTGGAGGAGCGATTGGGGTTTCCCCATCAGGAATGTGCCGACTGCCATGACGAAGCAAAAGAGGACGAGGATCTTGCGGGCATCGAACCGGTCGATTAAAAAACCGAGGAGGGGAGAAAAAATCGTGTAGGTCAGGTAAAAAGAGCTGGCAATGGCTCCGGCCTGGGTTTTAGTGATCTTCAGGGATACGATCATTTCCGGCAAGAGGATGCCGTAACTCAAGCGGATGCTGTAAGCCGTGAAGACGGTAGCAAAGGAGGTGGCCAGGATGACCCAGGCCCAGTGAATCCGCTCTTTCATAGGTCGGATTTCTCTAAGAAGGCCTCCTCTTGATTTTCTTTTGGCTTCTGGTCGGGGGAGAAGGAGCTCTTTTTCTTTCGACGGTACCTCTTTTTTCTTCTCTTCCACGGAGAGCCCCTTTCTCCGTTTTTCCAGGAAAGCCCTGTCAAGTCTTCCCCTCTGGCCCGGGCTTCAATCTCAAAAAGATGGAGGGCCTGGGGGAAATAAGGTTGGCGCAAAAAGCGCAAGGGAAGCCGTCGTTCTGGCAAAAATTCACGAAATATTCTCTGGGAGCCAAGGAGGTGAATGACTACCTCCTTGGCCTGCCGGGTGAAATGCAGGGGCGCCAGGGTCTCGGCGATCCACTCCCTGACCCTTTGCTGAAAGAGAGCCTGCCCCCTGCGGCCAGGAGGGAAACTGTCCGGGAGACAATAGAATTCCAGGCAGGGCAAGATGAAGAGGGCCAGGCAAAAATCCTCCGCTGGAGTTTTCCCCGGCAAACAAAGGTCATCGATAACCGTGATGATTTTGAAAAAAAACTCTTTTTGCTGAGCTACGGCCAGTGGTTGGGCGAAGAGAGGAAAGAGCGCAAAGAGCATGCCGCTTTTCATCATCATCTTCATTGATTCTTCGGCCGATCCGTCCCGAAGCTCCCGCAGAAATTCATCCCGCACCCGGGCCGGCGAACATTGCTTAAGCTTTTCGGCGTGGGTGAGTAAAGACCGGTAGGTTTTTTCTTCGATGGTAAAACCCGTGCGGGCAGCGTGTCGGATCACCCGGATCATGCGCACCGGGTCCGTGACGAATTTCTCCTCCGGATCCCCTATACAGCGGATTATTCCCCGGCGCAAATCCTCCAGCCCGCCCACATAATCCACCAGAGAAAAATCGGCAGTATTGTAGAAAATACCGTTGATGGTAATATCCCGGCGAAAAGCATCTTCTGCCGGCGTGCCGAAAGTATTTTCGGAATGGGTGCGGTTTTCTTCCCTGGTTTCTTCAAACTCTGACCGCCGGCGAAAGGTGGAGACTTCGATGTATTTCCCCCCTTTGAAATAGATGTGAGCCAGGCGGAATCGCCGTCCGATCAACCGGGAATTGCGGAAGAGTTCCCGAACTTGCTGAGGGTGGGCGTCCGTGGCCACGTCAAAGTCTTTGGGGGATTTTCCTAACAGAAGATCCCGCACACATCCTCCGACTAAATAGGCCAGAAAACCATGGTCTTGCAGCCGGTAGAGGATTTTCAGGGCATCCGGGTCGATGGAACTGCGGGAAAGGGCATGCTCCTTCCGGGGCAGGATGCGGGGAATGGGTTGCTCATCCATTACGATCAGGCTTGGCCATAATTGATTACTGAAAAGATTTCACTCCTTTTTGATTTTGTAACGGATGGAAAAGGTATTGTCAAGGAATCTCTTTTGCCGGTAACAATTTACTTTTGACCTCTTACCTTTTTAAGTATGGCCTCCCGGAATTTCTTGGCCTGCTCGTCCTTGGGGTTTAATTTCAGGACGATCTCAAACTCTTCCAGGGCTTCCTCGTATTTCTTTAATTGGTAGTAGGCCAGACCCAGGCTGGAATGCGCTTGATGGAAGCGGGGGTTTGCTTGTACGACCTTTTGGTATTGTTCAATGGCTTTCGGGTAATCCTTGTTAAGGTAAAACGCATCTCCCAGATTTTTCATAATTACAGGGTTCTCGGGATCACGGGTGAGGGCGGATTGGTAGGCCTGGATAGATTCCGCGATTCTTCCCGCGTGGCGGTAAGCGACTCCCAACTCGTTGAAAAACAGGGCGCTTTCGTTTTTTTTGTCTCCTTTGTGGGGTTCGAGGAGGGCAATGACTTTTTCCGATTGGCCGCGCAGGTTAAGCTGGGTAGCTTCTTGGGCCAACCGGTCAAAGCGTGTAAGCTTTTCTGGCTCGGCTCGCTGAGCGGCGGCTTCCTGGCCGGAGGAAAAAAAGCATAAAATCAGGGCGAGAAGAAAGCTTAGAAAGATTGGAAAAAAAGGGGGAAAGAACTTCTGTTCTTCCCCCGGAAATGTTGTTTGCATAAAATTGGGGATTGATAACATCAGCCCATGAATGACCGTTAGGGGGTTTTCCCTTACGGTGCAATGGCCTTCAATCCTTCATCAATTGTGAAAACTGCTCCACACTTCGGGCATTTCACTTTCGCTTCTTTGCCCACCATGCCAGCGCAGCCAAAGGAAAATACTGCTAAGACTGCTAATGCCAAGACCATGCTCACCAGCTTCTTCACTCCCCTTCACCTCCTTTCTTTTGGCAGATATCTTCAAAAATACAACAATGCCTCACCCTCGATTTTGGGGCAACTGCTGGAGACAGGAAAAAAATTAAAGCCAATACCCATCTCAATTTCTAAAATAAGTTAACAAAAGTTTATTTGGGTCTTCTCCAAATCGAGTGGGTAAATTTTAATGAAAAATAGGAGTTATCCATAGGGAGGTAGAGAAGCGGAGAGATTTTAGCCGACCCCAAAATGAGGTCGGCAGCCC